>NZ_CP031217.1:2349102-2684688 GCF_003346815.1 Halarcobacter bivalviorum | reverse complement strand
TAAAAAAACACTCTTTTATATAAATTGTTTAGATTATAACCAAAATTACATTAAAAGTTTTTCACATCGTGAATAAAAATTGAATAATATGTGAAAAATGAATTCCTTTTAAGTGAAAATTTATATATAATTTACCAATATAAAGGCAATTTACTATGTGAATAATTTAAAATCTAGGAAATGTGAATAAATTGAAAATATTAGGAATAGACCCGGGAACAAGAAACTGTGGATATGCAGTTATTGAAAAAAATGGAAGAGAAATAAAACTAATAGAAGCAGGTCTTATTAAAATCAAAACAAAAATTCTTCAAGAGCAGATTGTAGAGATGTGTGAAGGTCTTGAAATGATTTTTAGAAAGTTTGATTTAGATGAAGTTGCAATAGAAGATATGTTTTATGCTTTTAACCCTAAAACAGTTATAAAATTAGCTCAATTTAGAGGAGCAATCTCTTTAAAAGTATTACAAGAATTTGGGCATTTTGCAGAATATACTCCTTTACAAGTAAAACAAGCAGTAACAGGGAATGGTAAGGCTCAAAAAGAGCAAGTTGCCTTTATGGTAAAAAGATTATTGGGTATTAAAAAAGAGATTAAACCACTTGATATTACAGATGCTATTGCAATTGCACTTACTCACTCTCAAAGATTAAAATAGTATGTTTAATTTATCATTTTTTATTGTATTAGCTCTTGGAGTCATTTGGGGTAGTAATTTTATTTATATGAAGATGGCAGCAGATTATCTTGACCCAATGCAAGTTACTTTTTATAGGGTTGTTTTTGGACTTTTTCCTGTAGTAATTTATGCAATTTATAAAAAAGCATTAAAGCTTGAAGATTTAAAATATTCAATTCATTTTTTTGTAATGTCTTTACTTGCAGCTGTGATTTATTATTATGGTTTTGTAAAGGGTTCAGCATTACTTCTTTCTGGAATTGCAGGAGCTTTAAGTGGTTTAATACCTGTTTTTTCATTTTTATTAGCAGCACTATTTTTAAAAGAGGAAAGAATTACAAAAAAAGCTTTTCTAGGAGTATTAATAGGGTTTTTAGGAGTGGTTTTAATTAGTGGAGTTTTTAATGAAAATTTAGAAAATGTAAATCTTGAGGGAACAGTTGCAATTATTATTGGTTCTTTAAGTGTAGGAGCTTCATTTATTTATGCAAAAAAATTTATTATGCCTTTAAATTTAAATCCAGCTGCACTTACAACATATCAATTAAGTTATGCACTTTTATTAATGTTAGTTATAGTTGATTTTGAAGGAATAAATAATATTTGGCAAGATACTCACAGTGCATTAGGAATGGTTTTTGGATTGGGAATTTTTGGAACAGGAATTGCTTATATTATGTATTATTATGCAATAAAAAAATTTGGAGCTTTATTAGCCTCTTCAATAACTTATCTTCCCCCTGTAGTAGCTTTAATTATAGGTTTTTTTATTGTAGGAGAAGAGATAAAAATAATTGATTTTATTGCTACAGGCTTAATTTTCTTTGGAGTATTTTTAATTAATAAAAGAAAAGCTTAGTTATAATAAATTAGAAAAGATTAGGAAAACTTATGAAAAGAATTGGAATTTTATCCTCTCATAATGGTAGTGGATTTGATGCAATACAAAAAGCTTGTGAAGAAAAAATTTTAGATGCACAAGTTGTTCTTGTAGTTTCAAATAACTCAACAGCAAAAGTTTTAGAAAAAGCAGAATCAAAAAATATACCAAATTTTATTATAAATGATAAAAAATATCCAAATGAAAATTTAGATAAAAAAATTACTGAATTAATGCAAGAATTTAAAATAGATTATATTTTCTTATCGGGATATATGAAGAAAATAGAAGAGAATTTAGTAAAGGCTTTTGAAGATAAAATTATTAACTCTCATCCAGCACTTCTTCCAAAATTTGGTGGAAAAGGTATGTATGGAACAAATGTACATAAAGCAGTAATAGAAGCTGGTGAAAAAGAGTCTGGATGTACAGTTCATTTTGTAAATGAAAATTATGATGAAGGTAAGTTTATTTTACAAGCTCAAGTAGAAGTAGATAAAAATGAGACAGTAGAAAGTTTAGAAGAAAAAATTAAAAATCTTGAAACTAAAACTATAATTGAAGCACTTAAAATAATTATAAATTAAAAATACTATAATAGATAATTAATAAATTATCTTTTTATTTTTTTGGAGATTACATATGAAATATTTGGTTGTAGATGATTCTAAAATGGCAAGAAAAATGACAATAAAATCATTACAAAGTTTAATTAATGAAGATGATGAAATCATACAAGCTGAAAATGGACAAGAAGCTGTTGATTTATATAAAGAACATCAACCAAATCTTTGTTTAATGGATTTAACAATGCCTATTATGGATGGCTTTGAAGCAACATTAAATATTAGAAGTTTTGATAATGATGCAAAAATTATTATAATAAGTGCTGATATTCAAGAGACTTCAATGGAAAAATCAAAACAAAATGGAGCAATAGGGTTTATTAAAAAACCTGTAAATAATGCGAACTTAGAAGCAATGTTAAAAAAATTAGGGTTAATATAATGTCTGAATATGCACAATTTAATGAGAATGAAAAAGATTGTTTACAAGAGCTAATGAATATTTCTTATGGAGCTGCTACAGCTGCAATTGCAGATATTATTAATAAAGAAGCTACTTTATCTATTCCAAATATCCAAACTGTTACAACTAAAGAGTTTAAAGATTATTTAAAAGAAAAACTTCTTAATAAAATAGAATATTTTATAACAAATCAATTAATTAGTGGATCTTTTTGTGGTGAAACTATGTTTGTAATAGATAGAAAATCTACAGAAAATTTAGCCTTAGAGTTTGATTTAGATGAAGATGAAGTTAAAGATGATGATGAATTAAAAGATGTGATTTTAGAGATTTCAAATATTATAACTTCTACTACTTTAAGTAAATTAGCAGGACTTATTGAAACAAGTATCTCTTTTTCTCCACCACAAGTAGAGATAGTAAAAAATTCAGAATCTTTTTATAGAAATTATATAAATGAGTATGACCATATAATTATTATTTCAACAGATATAATTTTTAAAGAGCAAAATATTAGTGGAGAATTATTAATTCTTTCAAAAGATGAAGCTACAATTTTTTTAAAAGAGGCTTTAAATAGAGTATTAGAAGAGTTTTAATATGCGTTCAAATGACACTATATTTAACACAATAGATAATGGTATTATTATCTTAGATGAAAACCTTAATATATTAGCTTGGAATAGATGGTTAGAGATAAGAACAAATATTTTAAAAGAAGAAGTAATTGATAAAGGTATTTGTCAAAAATTTTCTTATATTGATGAAAAAAGATTAAAAAGAAAAGTTAAAGCTGCTTTGGTTACAAAAAGCCCTTCTTATTATAATGTTGACCCACATAAATATCTAATAAAAATTAAAATAAATTCTATTAATTCGAATTATGACTTAATGCAACAAGACGTTACTATCGTACCTTATGATATAGAAAATAAAATAGTCTGCTTATATATCTATGACAAAACAGCTTTATGTGAAATCAATTCAAAGTTAGAAAGAGCAAATACGGAGTTAGTTGATTTAACTAATAAAGACTATTTAACCAAAGTTTATAATAGAAGATATTTTAATGATTATTCAAAAAAAGCTATTGAGTTAGCTAAAAGAAATAATCAAGATATAAGTGTAGTAGCAATTGATATTGATAGATTTAAAAAAATCAATGATACTTTTGGACATACTGTAGGTGATGAAGCTTTAATAACTGTTGCAAATATTTTAAGAAGTAATATTAGAAAGAGTGATATAGTTTCAAGATTTGGTGGAGAAGAGTTTGTTATGTTATTAAATAATGCTTCTTTAACTGAAGCTACAGTAATTGCTGAAAAAATAAGAGTAATTATTGAAGATACAATTATTAAAGTTGGAGATAAAGAGATAGATATAACAGCTAGTTTTGGTGTGGCAACACTAAATAAAGAGAATGATGAAAATATATCAATAACTCTTCAAAGAGCTGATGATTTACTCTATCTTGCAAAAAAACATGGAAGAAATGAAGTAGTAAACTCTTTATAGTTTAGGTAAACTCCATTTTTTGTAATAGGCAAGAAGTCTTAGTGTTACTCCAAAAATAAAAGTTATTGTTAATGTAACAATTGAAACATAATTTCCTAAATGTAAAAAATAGGTTATAAGTCCAATTATAATAGCAACAGTTCCATAAAACTCAGAAACTAAAATTGAGGGAACTTTGTTTATTAAAATATCTCTGATAGTTCCTCCCCCTACAGCTGTTAAAAATGCAAGCATTAATACACCTAAGAAGTTGAAATCAGCTTTTATTCCAATAAGAGCACCGGTTATAGCAAAAGATACTAAACCTATAGCATCTGAAACAATAAACCAAGTTTTTCCTTCTAAATCAGTTGTTTTATGAAGTTTAAAAATAAATGCTAAAAATAGAGTAGTACTAACTAAAATAATAGGAAGATTATCACTTAAAACATAGGGTGTTTTATTGGCAATAACATCTCTTATCATTCCTCCCCCAAGGGCAGTTAAAAAAGCAGAGATAAAAACACCTAAAATATCAAGTTTATAATGAACAGCAATTAAAAAACCACTAAGTGCAAAAGAGACAATACCAATAATATCAGCAATTTCTAAAGGAGTCATTTAATGCCTTTATAACTAAAAAATTTTTGAATTATACAAAAAGTGTACTTAACTATTAAATTTAATTATAAAATAGATTTTATTCTCTTCATATTTGTGTAGAAGTTGGTATTTATGTTTTTTTACAACTTTTTTTACAATACTTAAACCTAATCCAAAACCATCTCTTTGAGAAAGTTCTTGAGTAAAAGGTTTTAAATAATATTCAAAATCTTTGCTTAGTTTTTTTGCACTATTTATTATTTGTATCTCTTGGTTATTTACTTTAATCTCTATAGGATATGAAGTAGCATATTTTATTGCATTATCTACTAGATTTTTAAGTGCCATTGAGAGATAGTGTAAATCAGCAGTTATTTTAAAATTCTCTTTTATGTCAATATTAATTAAATTTTCATCTTCAATATATAATCTATTTAGAGCTTGAACAATTAAAGTTTCCATATCAAAAGTAGATAATTCTAACTCTTTAGAGTTTAGTTTTTCCAATTCAATTAGTTCATTTGTTAAAGTTTCTAAATCTTTAAATATCTTTTTTAAAAGCTCTTTTTGAGAAAAGTCTTCAATCTTTTCTATAGCAAATTTTCCTTTTGCAATAGGAGTTCTTAATTCATGTCCTATATCTTTTAAAAGCTCTTGTCTAGTTTTTATTAACTCTTCTAGGGATGAAGCCATTTTATTAAAAGCTTGGCTTAGTTGTCCTATTTCATCTTTTGATTTTATATCTAATCTTCTAGATAAATCTCCATTTGCAAATTTTGTTATCTCTGAGCTTATATTTTTTAAAGGGCTTAATAGTTTGATTAGATATAAAAAGATTAAGATTAAAACAAAAATATCTAAAAAAACTAGGGCATTTAAAATCATTTTATCTTTTAAATTTTCTTCATCTTGAGTTTTTAATAGATAGTTTTCATCTAAATAGTTTATCTCTAAAATAAACTCATCTTCAAAACTTCTTTTTTCAATAGAGATATAACCAAAGGTAAACTCTTTATAAAAGAATACTTCATTATTTTTAGGTTTTATCTCTAAAGGTTTTAGATGATGTTTTTCTAAGATTTGTTCTATTTTTTGTTTATTATCAAAATTTTCAAGTATTTCATTTGCTATTTTTACATACTTCTCTTTTATTAAACTATCTACTCTTTTTGAGTTGATATTATCAGTCCAGATACCAATAACAGACATAAGAGTAAGACTTATGATAAATAAAATTGAGATTTTCTTTAATATAGACATCTTAACCTACAAACTTATAACCAATGCCCCAAATAGATTTTATATATTTAGGAAGTTTTGAGTCATCACCAATTTTTTGTCTAATATTAGAGATATGCATATCTATAGTTCTGTTTTTTGTGTCTTCACTTAAAGAAGTTGCATTTACTATTTGTTCTCTTGAAGAGACTTTATTTATATTTTCACATAAGAATAGAAATATCTCATACTCTATCTTGGTTAAATCAATTTGGTAATCATCTATAAAGACCTCTTTATTTACTTTATCAATGATAAAGTCAGAGATTTTTTCTTTATTTTTAAAACTCTTTTTTAATATATATTCTATTCTTAATACAAGTTCTCTTGGTTCATAAGGTTTAGCTAAATAATCATCAGCTCCAAGTTCAAAGCCATGTATTTTATTTCCAATATCTGCCCTTGCAGAAGAGATGATAATAGGAGTATCACAGATTTTCTTAATCTGTTTAAATAAATCAAACCCATCCATTTCTGGAAGCATTAAATCAAGAATTATAATAGCGAAGCTTTTCTCTTCTAAGATTTTTAAAGCCTCTTTAGGATGAGAAACAGCTCTACAATCAAGATGATAATCTTTTAGATATTCAACTATTAAATTTTGCATTTGAATATCATCTTCAATTAATAAAACTCTTTTATTCAACTTTCCACTCCTGTAGATAATGTGAAAATTTCTCTCTTTGTTCTTTTGTTAAAATTTTATGTATTTTCTTTAATGTTTTTACTTCAAGTTCAACTGCTTCTTCTTCTATCTCTTCGGCAATATCTTCATATTTTTCTTCATCAAAATGGTCTTGTTTTATTAATTCTTGAAGTTTTTTCTCTTCTTCTTGTTTAAAAACATAAAACTTTTCATATCTTTTTTTATGAGAGATTAATATCTTTTTTAATTTCTCTTGTTGATTTTTATCAAGATTTAGAAAGTCAAGATTTTTATAAATATGGTTCTCTTTTGCAAATAATGTAAGATTACATAGAACTAGCAAAACTACTAATATCTTTAATATTTTCATCTTCTATTAAACCTTTTTCTATATCATTATGGCAAGCTTTACAGTTTGCTTTGCTTTTAACTAAACTATTTGAAAAAATTTTATCATCAATATTTTTATGTTTTTCTTTCCAATAAGTAGTCTCACTTATAGCTATTATATCCTTATTTTTTAAAGAATCCAAAATCATAAAACTAGCCTCTTTAGTAGAAGTTTCTGCACTATTTTTTTCTAAAAACTTTAAAATTATATTATGTGTCTCTTCTTCAACTGAAGCATCATCTCCAAAGTGGTTCTCTAAATCAGCCATCAACTTTTCCCAAGAATTTTTAGGCAACAAAAAGGGAGGGATAAAGAGTATGACACGATGCACACTCATCTACAAAAAGTTCATTTTGTACTTTATAATCAATAGGCTTGTTAATTGAAGCTACTAAAACATTTTTTGGATTTATTATATTAAATACTAAAAAAGCAATTAGAAGTATAAACATAAAACCTGCAAAAAGTTTTTGAAAAATATTTAGTTTTATACTTTTATCTTCTTTACTATTTTTGTATCCAGTAAAAATTGATTTTAAAGTCTCTACTTCTTTATGTAAAAATTTATCTATTATAATACCAGCTAGGTGTAAAACAATTAAAAAGATGAAGAAGTTTGCAAAGAACTCATGGATATTATCCATACTTTTCATGCCTTTAAAAAAAGTCTCATTTAAAAAACCTAAAATACCTTTTCCTTCTTGTATTCCATAGGTTAATACTCCTGTTAAAATAATAAGAAAAGTAGAAACTAACATAGTAATCATCACATAAGAAGCTGCTGGATTATGTCCTATATATTTTGACTCTTTTTTTAAAGCATTTGAAGAGTACTCTTTAATCTCATTAGTTGGAAAATCTTTAAATTTTGAGTATTTAGGTCCAAAAAATCCCCATAAAACTCTAAAGGCTAAAAGAATCAATAGAGCATAACCAACAATTGCATGATAATTTAACAAATGGTCATCGTCTGTTAAAAAAGCTATTAAAATTCCTACTACAAAAAGCCAGTGAAAGGCTCTTGTAGGAAGTGACCAAATATATGATTTGTTCATCTTAATCCTCCCATTTTCCATAATTTGGAATATCTACATCATCATCATTGAAGATAGCCTTTTTTGTACTTTGATGACAAGCAGTACAGTTAAAAAGACCTTTTACCTCTTTTTGAGTTATTAAATGTTTTTTTATTTTTTTATGCTTTTTATGAATATATGGTGTTTTTGAAATAGCAATATAGACTTCATCTTTTGGAATACTTTGTACTATCTTTCTACTTCTTTTATAATTCATATTTTTTTCAGCACTATTTTCATTTAAAAATTTTGTTAGAGTTTGAAATGTTTGTTCATCAACTGTAGCATCATCTCCAAAATGGTTCTCTAACTCAGCCATTAGCTTTTTCCAAGAGTTTTCAGGTAACAAACCAGGGAAATATGCAAAGTGGCAAGAACCACACTCATTTGAATATACTTCATTTGTAACTAAAGGAACATCTTTTTTTGCACTTGCACTAAACAGAGATAAATTTATAAAAATTAATAAAATTAAAGTTCTCATTTTTTATCCTTATTTACTTAAGATATAAACTAATACATCACCTTTTTCTTGTGCTGTACCAACTCTATTATATACATCTTTGAAATTTCTTTTTAGCCATTTTTCTACTTTTTTTATATCAGTTAATCTTGTAGGGTTAACCTTTTGTGATAGAGGTTCTAGCTCTTTTCCTGTAAAGAAGTTTTCACTTTTTTTTGTTAGGTCTATGCCATGGCATGAAGTACAAGCAATCTCTTTTCCTTTTTTTCCAATATGTTTAGAAGTAAATATCTCTTCACCTTTTTTAATACTAAACTCTTTGAAATTTGGATTTTCTTTTGTTGCTTCTTGTTTTAAATTATTTAAATAAGTATTTAACTGGCTACTAAAAGAAAAAGTAGCAAAGATAAATATTAGAAGTAGATTTCTCATCTTAATTCCTTTATATTTTGTATTATTTTGAAAGTATAAAGGAATAGTTTAAATTTCTTATGTAAAGTTTCTTGACAATTTCTTTACATTTTAAAAAATAGAAAGATCAGTTAAGGTAGTAAATAGTTCTAAGGCTTTTGTTCCACTGTGAGAATTTCCTTTTTCATTTAATCTTGGAGAATAAACACAAATAGCCATCTTCTTTGGAACAATAGCTACAATTCCTCCTCCTACACCACTTTTACCTGGTAATCCCACATGAAAAGCAAAATCTCCTGAGGCATCATAGTGACCACAAGTAAGCATTAAAGCATTTACTCTTTTTGCTTTTGGTGCAGTAATAAACTCTTCATTTGTAAGTGGATCAACTCCATGATTTGCTAAAAATAACATAGCACTTGCTAACTCTTCACAACTCATCATAAGTGAACAGTGTTTAAAGTAGGTTTCTAAAGTCTCTTCTATAGGATTATCAATATTATTAAAACTTTTCATTAAACTGGCAAGGGCTTGGTTTCTATATCCTGACTCTAATTCTGATTTAAAAATTTCTTCATCAAAAGAGATCTCTTTTTTACTTAGATTATTTATAAATTGATTTATTTCATTAAAAGTAAGATTCTTATCTTTGTAATAAGACAACAAGCTATCTGTAGTAACAATAGCACCAGCATTTATAAAAGGATTCCTTGGAATACCTTTTTCATATTCAAGTTGTACTAAGGAGTTAAAAGGGTTTCCTGAAGGTTCATACCAAACTCTTTGATATAACTCTTTTCCATAATGTTTTAAAGCCATTGAAAAGGTAAAGACTTTTGAAATACTTTGAATAGAAAACTTTTTGTCAAAGCATCCTATATTATAACTTGTTCCATCAAGTAGTTTTATACTCATGGCAAAATCATTGGCTTGTACATTTTTTAGTGCAGGAATATAGCTAGCAACTTCCCCTTTTGGAAGTTCAGTTTGAATCTGTTCTTTTATCTCTTCAAGAATTTTTTGATAGTTCATAATAATCCTTATTTATATTAGAGGTATTATACCTCTAATATATTAAGATTATTTTTGAATAATATATCTAATAGTTGGACCACTACTATCTACATTTAATACTTTATATCCATGATTTCTTGCATCAGCAGGGATATTATTAATACTTTGTGGACAATCACTGATAATTTCAAGGATTTCTCCTTCTTTAAGTTCTTTCATAGTTTCTAAAGCATTTACAGCAGGATATGGACAAGGTTCTCCTTGCATATCAAGTCTATAATCAGGAATGATTTCTTCGCTATTCATTTTTTATCCTTATCTATTTTTTGATTTATTTAAATATCTTTTTTCTAACACTAAAATAAGTGCAAAAAGTAAAATTAGAAGACCATAATTTAAGAATAGTCCACCATAATTTCCAAATACTTCAAGTAGGTTGATTTTTGGCCAGCTTGTAGCTAACTCTAAAGATAAATCATCCCATACAAATGCAAGTAAAGTTGCACCAATTACATTTCCGATACCAACAACCCAGAAATGAACTTGACCTTCAACTGCTCTATACATCCAACCACATTCACAACCACCAGCTAAAACAATACCAAAACCAAAAAGAATACCACCAATGATAGCATTTGGTCCTGCCCACATAATTTTAGGAGGTTGTCCAATCATAATATATGAAAAAACTCCAAGTGTTGCAACAGCCATACCAATAACAATACCTTTAGCTAATTCACTTCTTCCTGTTGTAAAAATATCTCTAAATGCAGAAGTAAAACAGATTTGAGCTTTTGCAATTGCTAGACCAAAAGCACTACCAAATAACATAGCCATACCAAGTTTAGTACTTCCTTGTACAAAAATAAGATATAAAGCCCAAATAATAATTGCAATAAAAGCAAAAGAACCTAAAGTAAATAAGCTTTTAGTTTTAGTCTCGTTCTTTTCTAAAGGCTTAGAACAAGATACTTTTTGAAGTTTAATCTTAGATTGGAAAAAAGGTAATAAAGAAAACTTTGCACCTAAATAAACACCAACAATCATAGCAATAGTAAACATCCAAGCATGGAATGTAAATTGAGGAATACCAGTAAAGAAACTTGCAAGGTTACAACCCATACCAAGTCTTGCACCAAAACCTGCAATAATACCACCAATTAGAGCTTGAAAGATTCTAATATTACTTGCTGGCATTCTAAGTTTTACATTGTTCCCCCAAAATGCTGCTGCAATACAACCTGCAAACATACCAATAATCATAACACCATCAACTCTTGTAAAAATATTACCATCCATATTCATGATTTTGTAATATCCCCATGTAGATAAATCTACACCAAAAGTCTCTAATACGTGTCCACCCCATCTAGTAAACTCACCTGTTACAGCCCAATATGTTCCTGTAAGACCGAAATAATAAGCAGATAAAATTCCAAGTGCAATTACAGCAGGAATTGGAGCCCAAAATTTCACTAAAATATCCCTTTTGAAATTTTGCCAAAAGTTCATGCATTCTCCTAACAATGATAAAATGTGATTTTGAAATATATGGTTTAAAGAAAATAAATTAACCATAAATAATGAAAGACAGCACTTGAAAGAATCTAATCAAGATGTCAGTTTGTACCACAAACCTAAAATGTAATATTAACTAAAATAACTTTAACATAAATTAAAAAGGTAAAGTTTTTTTTACCTTTTTAATTTTAATCTTCTGTTCGTATAGTAGATAAAATATCTAACTCTTTTTTATAACTATCAGTAGTTACTTCAAACATTCCAAGTAGAGTATGAAAGAGGTTATCTTGAGAAAGAGGTTTGTCTTTTATTTGATTAAGTTTATTTAAATCTAAATCCTCTTTCATACTCTCTCCAAACCATACTAAAGAGGCAACATGAGTTTGAGTATCGGGAGCCATAAAATATGGCAAGCCATGTAAGTAAATTCCATTTTCTCCTAAACTTTCTCCATGGTCACTTATATAAAGCATGGCTGTTTCATAATCTTTTGAATAAGGTTTTAAAAAATTAATCACTTGTGATAAAAATGAGTCTGTATGTAAAATAGCATTGTCATAGGCATTGTTTATTTCCTCTACTGTACACTTTTCTAATTGATTTGTTTTACAAACAGGAGTAAACTTTTCAAACTCTTTAGGATATCTTTTATAGTATGCAGGACCATGGTTACCCATTTGATGAAGAATAATTAAGATATCGCCATTTTTATTCTCTTTAATATAGTTATCAAGACCTATTAGCATACCTTCATCTCTACACTCTCCATCTTTTTCACAAATAGGGTTTGTTTTAGAGCTTCTAAAATCTTCATATTTAACTCTTAGTGCAACACCTTTTGAATCAGAGTTATTATCTCTCCATAAAATATTTACTTGTTTTGTATGCGTTAATACATCTAAAACATTTTCGTTTGTGATACCTTTTTTATAATTATAACTATCTCTATCAAATTTAGAGAACATACAAGGTACAGAGTGAGCAGTCGAAGTTCCACATGAAGCCATTTTAGAGAAGTTATAAACCTCCTCTTGTTTCAATAAAGGATTTGTTTCTCTTTCATAACCATTTAATGAAAATCTGTCTGCTCTAGTAGCTTCACCAACTACCATGATTACTAGTTCTTTTTTATCTTCTGCTGTTTCATTGATATTTGCATCTTTTCCTACTTCTTTAACAATAATTTTTCCATTATAAAAAGTTCTTTTTGTATAATTTACAACACTATACATCCAAAAAGTAGGGTTTGCATAATATCTTAATGTTTTATGTTCTCTAAAAAAAGAGGTATAAAATTTACTAAAACCAAATACATTTACAGCAATAACTATAAAAAGTAGAAGAAGCATTTTTATTTTCTTTAAACTCTCTTGTTTAAATGTACCAAATGAAGGTTTTATTTTGTAAATAAAAAAACTTGGAACTAAGCCTAAAAATAGCACATATAAAATAAGTTTAAAACTAAATAAATCTAATGATTCTTCAAGATTTGTTTGTAAAGAGTTTCTAAGCATACTATGGTCAATTACAACATTATAAGTATCCATAAAATAAGCAGTAAAAGAAGAGATAATAAGTAATAAAATAACAAAGGGTTTAAAAATATGTTTTGAACTTAGAAGTGTTAATACAAAGGCAATAAATGCAAAGAGAGTAATAGTAATACTTATTGAGTAAGCTATATTTATACCACTAAAATTATAAGTAAGAAAAAAATTTTTAAAGAATGAAAAGTTATAAAATAGAGTAAAAAGTAAAGAAATATATAAAATTACTCTATATGAAGAGATATTTGTCATGGGCTACCTTTAGTTTGTAATACAAAAGTATAAATAATTAGAGTCAATCTTCTATTAATAATAAATTAATAAGAGATTAACAGTATTAGGTATCCTTAAAAGAGTCTCTAATTTTTAAAAATTCATCTAAATGTTCAAAAAAGATATCTACCAATTTAGGATCAAAATGTTTTTCTCTTTCTTCTTTAAAAAGTTTAAAAATTTTTTCATCACTCCAAGCTTTTTTATAACATCTATCACTTCCTAAGGCATCAAATATATCGGCAATGGCAGTAATTCTTCCATATATATGAATTTCTTTTTCTTTTAATCCTTTAGGATAACCTGTACCATCCCATTTTTCATGATGTTCTAAAGAAATTATAGCAGCAGCTTTTAAGAGAGGTCTATTTGAATGTTTAAGCATTTCATAACCTATTTTTGCATGAGTATTCATAATTTTTCTCTCTTTTTCATCAAATCTGCCTGGTTTATTTAAAATAGAATCAGGAATCGCAACTTTTCCTATATCATGCATAGGACTTGCTTGTTTTAAAAGTTCAGCTTCTTCTTTTGAAAGACCATAATATAAAGCTAATAATTTAGAGTATTCAGCAACTCTTTTTACATGATTACCAGTCTCTTTACTTCTACTTTCTCCAATAGCTCCCATTGTAAAAACAACTTCTTTTTGAGTATCTTCTATCTCATGATTTAACTCTTTTATTGTTTTTAAGCCCTCTTCAACTTTTTCTTGAATTTCATCAAAGCTAAGAGCAACATTTTTATTTACTTTAAAAGCTAAATAGATGATTAAAATAATAGTTACTAAGAGTAAAGAGATAATAAAAGAGTAGCTTCTTTTACTAAAGTTTGAAGAGATTTTTTCAATTTCATTTTCAATTTTTAAGTTTAATACTTTATTCTCTTTTACTGTTTTAGAGATATTGTTTTGTAATAGTTTTTCTTCTTTTTCTATTTTTTCTAACTCTAAAGCATGGGCAGAGATAGTTTTTATAATATCAATATATTCAGATAATTGATTATTTGGGTATATCTTTTGTAAAGAGTATATTTTTTCAAGTAGTATATTTAAATATTTATCTTCTTTATGTTGGAAAAGGACTTCTTTACTGTAGTATTTAATATCTGAGAAATGTTTTATAATATTTAGATCTTTAGTCTGTAAAATTTCCTTTTCTATATTTTTTCTAAGTAGACTCTCTTTGGGATAGTCTTGTAAAAATAGAGTTTTTAACTCAATTTTTCTTTTTTGCATTTCAAAGATATTATCAAAATATTTTTCTATATCTTTTTCAGATTTAGATAGAAGAATTAAATGCTTTTCAACATTTGGGTGTTTATGAATATCCTTTATTAATAAATCTAAAAAATCATCTTTGTCTTTTATAAAAAGATAGTTTTTTATTTTTTCAAATTTTTTTTCATAAATTAGAAATTCATTTTTTAACTCTTCTAGCTCTTTTAAATTTTCTGTATCAATGATATCTTTAACTAAAAAGTTCATATTTTCTTGCATAAAGACAAGTTTAGAAATCTCTTTTTTTGAGTATTGGTTCTCTTTTAGTTTTTCTAAAACAATACTATTTATTAGAAAAATAGATACTACTAAAAAGATAATAATTAAAAAGTTTAATTTAACAAGCTTCTTAATATTCATCAACTTCCTTTAGAAATCTAAAAAAGACTTTTGTTCCTTGATTCTCTTCGCTCTCTAATTCAATTTTTCCTTTATGAATTTTTACTATTTTTTCAACAATCGACATTCCTAAGCCTGTGCCACCAGACTCTTTGTTTCTACTTTTATCTGTCCTATAAAATTTATCAAAGATTTTTTCTTGGTCTTCCTTTGAAATACCAATTCCTGTATCTTCTATACAAATTACATTGCTATTTTCTTCTTTGTAGTTTGAGATAGTAACTATTGAGTTCTCATGACTAAAAGTTATGGCATTTTTTAAAATATTTTTTAGAGCTATCTTTAGTAGTTTATGATGACCTTTTATTTGTAAAGGCTCTTTTATTTGACATTCAAGCTTGATTTTTTTTAGTTTTGCAAAGGCTTGCATCTCTTTATAAGCTTCAAGTGATACCTCATCTAAATATATCTCTTCTTCATTTTGTTCTAAAACTTCATGTTCATTTTTAGCTAAGAATAGTAAATCATCAATGGTTTGTTGTATAGTAATAAGTTCATCTAAGCAATTTGATAAAGTCTCTTTATATTCATTTTGGCTTCTATCTTTTCTAAGAGCTATCTCTATTTCTCCTCTAATAATTGTAAGAGGTGTTTTTAATTCATGTGAAGCATCAGAGCTAAATTGTGAAATCTTTTCAAAAGATATTTCAAGTCTTTGTAGAAGGTTGTTTATCTCATAAGAGAGTAAATCTATCTCATCATTTTTGTTTTTAGATTCTAATCTTTTTGATAAATCACTTGCATTTATGTTTTTTAGATTTTGAAGTAATCTTTCAATAGGTAAAAAAGATTTATATATTAAGAAGTATCCACCAATAATCGATAAAACTAAAATAACAGGAACTATAAAAAATAAAATATAAATTAGATTTTCAAGGGTTGAGTCTATAGTAGAAAAGTTTGTAGCAACCTCAACTACATAATCATCATTCATTTCTATTTTTAATCTACTAATTATATAGTGCTCTTGGTATTCAAAATCTATACGATTTAAGATTAGATTTTTTAAGTAGTTATTATTACTAATTATGTCTTTTGGAAAATAAGTACTTTTTACCTCTTTATAGGTATCATCTAGTTTTATTAACCTTATATAAAGAGGTTTAAATTTATACTCTTTCTCTTCATCAAAATTTGTTGCGTGCAAATCTGTTTTATGTTCAATAATATCATCAGCAACATCAAGTAAGATTACTTTTAGTGTAGCTTCAAGTTTATCTTTTGAAGAGATCTCTAAAGTTTTGTAAATAGAAAAAGAGAAAAGCATCAAAATTAGAATTTGAATAAAAATATTATAGATAAGAAGTTTTCTTTTTATTGATAGATTAGTCATCACTTATTTTAAAACCTAAGCCTCTAATTGTTTTGATAAGTTTCTTTTCATAAGGTTTATCAATTTTATTTCTTAGTCTATAAATATATACATTTACTACATTACTAATATTCATATCATCCATATTACTAAGTGAAGAGCTAATTACACTCTCTGATAAAACTTTGTTTTGATTCTTTATTAAATACTCTAAGAGTGCAAACTCTTTTGCTGTAAGGTTTATAGTATCTTCGCCTCTTTTAGCTGTTTTAGTAAGAAGGTCTAATTGTAAATCAGCTAATTTTAGAGTGGTTTGATTTTGATTGGTAGCTCTAAGTTGTACTCTTATTCTAGCAAGCAGTTCACTAAAAGAGAAAGGTTTTGCTAAATAATCATTTGCACCAATATCTAAACCCTTTATTTTATCTTCAATAGAGTCTTTAGCAGTAAGCATTATAATTGGTGTATTAATAGAGTTTGACCTAAGAGTTCTACACACTTCAATTCCATCTTTAATAGGAAGCATAATATCAAGAAGTATTAGATCATAATCATTTACACTAGCTAAATAAATACCCTCATCTCCATTTAATGAGTGGTCAACACTATAAGACTCTTCTTCAAGACCTTTTTTCAAAAAGTTTACGATTTTTTCATCATCTTCTATAATTAATATTTTCATAATTAAATTATAGTACAAAAATATGAATATAATATGAATACTAATTATTTATTAATTTTAAAAGAGTTATTTCGCTATTGGCTTTATATCTAAAATCAATCCCCCAAGTACCTAATCCTCTATTTACATAGATACAAGTATCTTTTTTATAGAAGATACCAGCAAGAAAAGGTTGAAAGAGTCTTACAAAGTAGTGAAAGGGAAAAACTTGCCCTCCGTGAGTATGTCCACATAAAAAAAGTTTTGTATTTGAAGCTATTGCTAAAGAGTAATCCTTTGGTTGGTGGGCAAGTAAGATAGAGTCTTCATTACTTTTTAAAAAGCTAAGAATTTTTTTTTCTTCTCTTTTTATTTTAAAAAATTTTGAGAATCTATCACTTATCCCAGCAAGGGCAATATCTCTATTTTGGTACTTTATAAAAGTGGTTTTATTATCTAAAAAAGTGAAATTTGTCAGAAGCTCTTTTAATCCTTTTATTCCATAAAACAGATCATGGTTACCACTTATATAAAATACCTTTTTTAAAGAGTTTAAAGCTTTAAGCTGAGGTATTATTTTATCTACTTTACAATCTATAATATCTCCTGTAAGAGCTAAAAAATCATACTCTAAACTATTACAAAAAGCTACAAGTTTTTCTATATTCATTACTTTTGTTTTTTTGTTTATATGTAAATCACTTAAGTGAAGAATTTGCAAACCCTGCAAATTCTCACTTTTTACTTTAAGATTTTTTATTTCAAGTTCTGGAAGTCTCATAGAAAAACTTTCTCTAAATCATCTTTTGTAATAAACTCAATACTTTTTATTACACCATTTTCAAGCCTATAAAGAGTTGACATTCCATCTTGAGCTTTAAATCTATCATCATTTTCATCATAAATTAAAAGTATCTCATGTTTATAGTTTTTCATTTTTGGTAAGGCAAACATTTTAGTTATAATCATGGGCATTCCTGAAATATTTGCAATAAAAACAGCATGATGTTCTCTTAAAAAGCCTGAAGTTTTTTGCTCTAAGAATTCATTTACTTCTTTTCCCGTGTCTTTTTCAAAAGAGACGATAATTGTATTTACTTTTGAATCAATTGTCTTTTTTTCATCAAATTGATTAGCTAAAGAGAAATTATTAATCTTATCATTTATACTTAACTCTTGTGAAAAAGCACAAAGTACCAAAGAAAGAAATAGAATAATCTTTTTCATAAATTTATCCTTTAATATAATCTAAATGGTAAGAGATATCTATTTGGTCTCTAACTGTTAAGAAAAGCATTGTTGGTGGTTCAAGATTAAATGCAGTTAAGTTAATAGAAAAATTCCCATCTAAAACTAGATGATTATTTTCATCTTTAATTTGTGCTATTGAGCTAACTTCTTTTTCTAAACCATTTAGAGTAAGAAAACCTTTTATTAAAAAACTATTATCTAGTTTCTCTATAGAGTTTAATCTAAAAGAGATTTGAGGAAAAGCTTTTGAGTGTAAAGTCTCATACATATGTAAATCCCTTTTTTCATTATCACTATGAAATGAAAAGGTACTTAAAGAGATAGTCCCTTTTAATGAATCTATACTCTTATTCATTGATAAGTGTGATGAAATATCTTTAGAAAATGGATTGATATTTTTATCTCCAAAAACCTCAGTATGTGCTTTTATCTCTCCATCTACAAACTGTAGATTTTGGGCATTTGCAGAACTTAAAAGTGCTGCAAATATTAATGTAAATATTAATTTAGCCATGGTAACTCCTTTTTTTGTGTTTGTTGTGTTATTACAATTTTGATTAAACATAATAAAAATATAGTTGGAACAAAATAGGTTAAATTTTCTAAAGCTACAAATAATCCAGCTCCTGATGCAGCCCATCCAATAAATACCATGTAAATACCTAGTGTTTTTAAATCTTTTTTTACAATAGTTTGAAGAATTACTACATTGTAAAAAGAGATTACAAAAGGATAAACAAGTGATAAAATAAAACCTTCATGTAGGAAATAAAATAGATATGAAAGGGCAAAAAGAGTTAAGATAAGAAGCTCTTTTTGTGTTTTTTCCATCTTGATATAAAATGCACTTACTACTCCAATTAGATGAAAAACAATTATCTCTAAAGTAAAACCATCTCTCCAAATAGAAGTAGTTAAATCCCTTGAAAGTGTTTCAAATAAAGTTGAGTCAAGGAAAATCCATAAAACCATCACAAATAGTGAGTATGAATAGTTATTGCTTGTTAAATCTTTATGCTCTTTTTGATTTATAAATAGTGATGAAACAAGAGCAATTATAGTAAATGCAATTGCAATTGAGCCTCTTTGTGAAGCTTCATATGTAAATAGAAAAGTTCCTAAAGCATATGAAATTGCAAGGGCAAAACCCAATTGTATATTTGAAGCTTTTTTTAGCTCATTTATTAATAATGGTGCTAAAGCCCCAACACTTATTCCAAGTATAAATAGAAGTAGGGCATTTAAATTTGGATAGAAAAAACTAACTGCTAATTGTAGAAGTAAAAATGAAAATATCTTATTTTTATTTGATGTCTTAATATAAAAACTTAATATTGAACCAATAACTCCTCCAATAGGAAGAGGGGCTATAACAAAGATATTTGAGGCTAAATGCTCAACAATACCTGTTTGTGCTATAAGTAAGTAGTAACATAACTCAAAAGCAATAAAAAATACTAGGGCTAATTTTTGCATAACTGCTCCTTTTTATAAAAATAAAGTAGGTAAAAAACCACCATTGAAATATCAAAGGCTGATATAAATAGTGCAACAATTTCTAATGTTCCTGCTGTATAAAGTGAGAAAAATAATGAACTTATAAAAACTCTAATAAAAACAGTTAATTTTGTAAGAATTGATTCATACTCTTTATACTTTAAAGCTAAGAAGTGAATAAGTCCAGTCATACTTACAAAAGCAAAAACGATATATTCATATTTTCCTTCAAAACTAAAGTTTAAACTTGGATAGATAAAACTAGCAAGAAGGATTAAAAATACTCCTCCTAAACCATCATTTAAAAAGCCAAAAAGGTTATACTTTTGTAAGTTTGTAAGTTTGAACTTCATATTTACAAAGGCTAAAACTGAAAGAAAAGCAAATATTCCAAAGATAGTTCTTGCTATCCAAAAGTTATGAATAGAGGCTTTTAACACTCCTGCTTGAACAAAACCACTAAGAGATAAAACAGTGAAAATTCCTATAAGACCAAAAAGATAAAAACTATAAAATTTTAGTGTTTGAAGCTCTTTGATATGAGAAACAAACATAGAGATAACCATAAAGAAAACAGAGATTCCCATAGCAACATGAGCATGGGCTACAATTAAATCATTTCTATGAAATAACCATCTAATCTCTGGAATAAATAGAATATTTCCTTCAATATCTACAAAAAGAAATGAAGCTATAGAAATAAGAAGTGCAAGTTTTGCATACTTTTCTATCTTTGCATCTTTATACCATCTATATAAAAGGGGTACATAAAGTAAAGTAAGGTATTGGAAAAACCACTCTTGGTTATAAGTTAATTCTCCTATAAAACTTCTATAAAGAACTGAGATGATATAAAAAAACAGTGGTGTAATCCAAAGAATATTCCATCTAGCTTTAAACTCATTTTGGCTTAGAAGTTTGATGATTAGAAAGTAAATAGGAATTAAAGCAAAGCTCATTCCAAGTGTATTGTCTCCATGTGGTCCAGTAACTGTTTTTTCAACTTGCCCAATTGTAGGATTCATAAGAACTAAAAGTGCAAGGGGAGCTACTAATACAATATATAAAGAGACTTTAACCCATAAAGGTTTTACTCCGTACTGCTTGATAAATTTATATAAAGCAATGATATAAAAAACTCCCGCAAGACTTAAAATAAAGTTTAATTCATAGGGAAAATCATAAAAAGCTAAACCTCTTGTATTTCCAAAAAGCAGTGAAGAAATCATAAATATTAAAAAGATATACCAAAAAATAGTATATAGATTTAAGTAAAAAAGTCCATCTTTACAAGAACCTACTTCTTTATTTATAAGTAAAAAAGGTAAATATGAAAGCATAAGTGGGATAAAACCATAAAGCATAAGTGAGATATGCAAACTTCTAATATTTACTGGATTTAGTGTTGTTGAATCAATAAAAATACCAAGTAAATTTACAGAGTATAAAATACCGAAAAATAGACCTAAAAAGAAAAACAGTAAAGAGATTCTAAACTGTTTTTCAATAAAAATATTAAAGTTGTCCATCTTTTACCTCCAATGTTATATCAGCAAGTTTTGCTAACTCTTTATCATGTGTTGCAACAACTATTGTTACTCCATTTGAAGAGAGTTTTTTAAAAATATTAAATACATTTAAAGAGTTTTTTGAGTCAAGGTTTCCTGTTGGCTCATCTGCAAAGATAACTTTAGGATGGTTTATTAAAGCTCTTGCAATAGCAACTCTTTGTCGTTGACCCCCTGAGATTTCATTTGGATATGAGTTAATTAAGTTATTGATATCTAAAAGAGATAATAGTTTTCTTATCTCTTCTGTACTTGCTTTTTCATTTGCAAGTAGAATATTCTCTTTTACTGTTAGATAATTGATTAGATAGTGAAATTGAAAAACAAAACCAATATTCTCTTGTCTAAACTTATCCATATTTTTTATACTTTTATACTCTGTATCTTCAAAAGTGATTTCTCCAGAGTTTGGTTTTAATAGTGTTGATAAAATAGAAAGAAGAGTTGTTTTACCACTCCCACTCTCTCCTGTAATAGCAACAAAAGAGCCTTTTTTAATATTTAGATTTATATCTTTTAAGGCAAAATCTTTATCATATTTTTTAGAAACTTCTTTTAAAGTTATCATATTTTATCTCCTTGGATTAAAATCATTGGGTCAGTTTTAGAAGCATTTAATGCAGGAAAAATCGAACCTAAAATAGAGATACTAAGTGTTGTGAAAAGTATAAAAACCGATATCTCTAATGAAATCTCACCATTTACATAACCATGTAAAAAAGAGCTGTTTTTTATAAAGTATAAAACAGATTTTGAAATACCAAGGGCAATAAAGAAACTAAAAAATCCAAGAATTAAAGCTTCATTGATAATTTGAATAACAATTTTATTCATAGAAATACCAAGGGCTCTTTTAATTCCAAATTCACTCTTTCTTTGATTAATTGTGATACTTAAAATTGAAGCAATAGTTAAAAGTCCCATGCAAAAAGAGATAAATGAGATAACATTTGATGAAGTTTTGATTATTTTAAATTGGTTATAGTTATCAACGAAATTAGTTGTTGATTTAGCTTCAATATTTTTATCAAAGATATTAATCTTGTTTACAAGCTTTTCTATATCTGTATCAATTTTGCTATTAACCATAATCATTGAAGCACTTTTATTAAAAATCTTACTTGCATCACTTATTGTTAATACAGCACCACCATTTTCAAAGCCAATAGAACTTTCAAATACTCCTGATACTCTAAATTTTTCATTTGAGATTAGAATTTCATTATGATTTTTTAAACTTTCATAAATAGATTTTCCAAGAAGAACCTCTCCTTGTTTAGGGTATTTGCCAGTTACTAATTCATAGTTTTTAAATCTATTTTCACTTACTCCATAAACAGCAACTATTGGTAAATCTTCAACCATTGAAGCCCCTACAATTAGTGCAGAAGTTTTTATAACTTCATCTAAACTATTTATTTTTTCTATTAAATTAATATCAATATTAGAGAAAAAAGTATCAGAGATATTTTTTTGAGTGATAATAATATCTCCATCACTTTTCAACATTGAAGAGTACATAGAAATTACTCCATTTGAAATAGAAGTAATCAAAAAAATAGAAGTAATAGAAAAGATAAGACTTAGAATAATCAATGATGTTTTGAGTCTATTTGCTTTTATAGCTTTAAAAGCGTATGTCATAATTTCCCTTTATTAATTGTTTATGAAAATTTATCAAGAAGCAATGAATAGATTATGAATAGATTATGAATTTTTATTCATAAATTAAAAAAGACTAAATTTAAGCAAATTTTTAGTATAATCGCGAAAATTTATCATAAAGAGAGTAAATGAGAGACATTAGAAATATTGCCGTAATTGCACACGTTGACCATGGTAAAACTACACTTGTAGATGAGTTATTAAAGCAATCAGGAACTTTTGCAGCTCACCAAGAGGTTGATGAGAGAGTTATGGATAGCAACGATATTGAAAAAGAAAGAGGGATTACAATTCTTTCTAAAAATACTGCTATTGATTACGAAGGTGTAAGAATTAATATTATCGACACTCCAGGACACGCCGATTTTGGTGGAGAAGTTGAAAGGGTTCTAAAGATGGTTGACTCTGTGCTTTTACTTGTAGATGCACAAGAAGGGGTTATGCCTCAAACAAAATTTGTTGTTAAAAAAGCCTTATCATTAGGACACAGACCAATTGTTGTTGTAAACAAAATTGATAAGCCAGCTGGTGAGCCAGATAGAGTAGTAGATGAAGTATTTGACCTATTTGATCAAATGGGTGCAAATGAAGAACAACTTGAATTCCCAGTTATTTATGCAGCAGCAAGAGATGGTTATGCAATTCATTCTTTAGAAGATGAAAAGAAAGATTTACAACCACTATTTGAAACAATTTTAAAAGAAGTTCCAAAGCCAAATGGAAGTGAAGAGGAAGGGCTTCAACTTCAAGTATTTACTCTTGATTATGATAACTTCATTGGAAAAATTGGTATTGCAAGATTATTCAACGGTACTATTTCAATGGGTGAAACAGTTATGCTTTGTAAAGCAGATGGGGAAAAAGTTAAAGGTAGAGTAACTAAACTTATTGGATTTAAAGGTTTAGAAAGAATTGAAATTCAAAAAGCAGGAGCTGGAGATATCTGTGCTGTTGCAGGTTTTGAAACTATTGATGTTGGGGATTCACTTTGTGATCCTGCAAATCCAATGCCATTAGATCCAATGCATATTGAAGAACCAACACTATCAGTTACATTCGCAGTTAATGACTCTCCATTAGCTGGAACAGAAGGTAAGTTTGTAACTTCAAATAAAATTGATGAAAGATTAAAATCTGAAATGAATACTAATATTGCTATGAGTTATGAGCAAATTGGTGAAGGTAAATTTAAAGTAAATGGAAGAGGTGAGCTTCAAATTACTATTCTAGCTGAAAATATGAGAAGAGAAGGTTTTGAGTTCTCTATTGGAAGACCAGAAGTAATTACAAAAGAAGAGAATGGTGTTATTATGGAACCATTTGAACACTTAGTAATTGATACACCAGAAGAGTATTCTGGAACAATTATTGAAAAATTAGGAAAAAGAAAAGCTAATATGACAAATATGGTACCAATGGGTGCTGGATTTACAAGATTAGAGTTTGAAATTCCTGCAAGAGGGTTAATCGGTATTAGAACTGAGTTCTTAACTGATACAAAAGGTGAGGGTGTTATGAACCACTCATTCTTAGAATTTAGACCATATTCTGGAACAGTTGAATCTAGAAAATATGGAGCATTAGTTTCTATGGAAAATGGTGAAGCACTTGGTTACTCAATTTTCAACTTACAAGATAGAGGGATTATGTATATTAAGCCTCAAGATAAAGTATATGTTGGAATGGTAATTGGAGAGCATGCAAAATCTAATGATCTTGATGTTAATCCTATTAAAGGGAAAGCACTTACAAACGTAAGAGCATCTGGTTCTGATGATGCTATTAAGCTTATTCCACCAAGACAAATGTCTTTAGAGAATGCTTTAGAGTGGATTGAAGAAGATGAGCTTGTAGAAGTAACTCCATTAAGTATTAGAGTTAGGAAAAGAGAACTTGATCCAACATCAAGAAGAAGAGCAGCAAAAAAAGCGAAATTCGCAGACGAATAAGATTTTATAAAATCTATTTTGAAAGGGGAGGAGCTTTTGCTTCTCCCCTTTTTTTATGCAAAAAATAAAAAGGAAAGTTTATGTCCGATGACATGCCAAGGTGGTTTATAAAAATTAAAAAATATTAATAGGAGAAGTTTTTTCTCCTATTGAAGGGAGAAAAAATGAATAATGTTAATACAAATAAAAAAGATTATGTAATTGTAGTAGCTATCTATTTATTAACAATATTTACTACTTTTATTGTAGTTGCTTAGCACTTTTAATATAAAATTGCTAAAAATATTAGCACTTACTCTTGACAAGTGCTAAAAATATTTGTTATAATTTCATTAACTTGATAAATAAAGTATCAAGAATAATTAAATTAAGGAGTCAAAATGCTACTTACAAGATTTGATCCATTTAAACAAATTAAAGATTTAGAAAAAAGTTTTTATGTTTATCCTAATAGTGAGTCAGTAAATGGCTTTGTTCCTGTTGTAAACACAAGAGAAGGGGAAAGTGCTTATCATATTGATGTTGATTTACCAGGAGTAAAAAAAGAGGATATTAAAGTTGATATAAATAAAGATGTTTTAACTATCTCTGGAGAGAGAAAAACAAAAGAAGAAATTAAAGAAGAAGATTATTATAAAGTTGAAACATCATTTGGTAAATTTACAAGAAGTTTTACTATTCCTGAAAACATTGATATAGAAAATATTGAAGCTAGAAGTGATAATGGAGTTTTAGAAATTATCATTCCAAAAAAAGAAGAACAAAATAGTAAAAAATCTATAGAGATTAAATAAGAGGAAGTTTTCTTCCTCTTATAATCCTACTGCATCTAAAACTTTATTTTCTACATCTCTCATTGAAATAAAAGGTTTAGTTAAATAGTCATCTACTCCTATTCCATCACATTCAATTATTTTATCTTCTGTTGAGAAAGCCGTAATCATAATAATTTTTTGATTAGGTTTTATCTCTTTTATTTTTTTTACTAATTCAATACCATTTATTTGTGGCATCATAATATCACAAAGAATTAAATCATAATTCTTCTTTTGTATTGAATCTAATGCTGCTAATGGGTTTTCAAATGTATCAATCTCAAAAAGATTTTTTCTTGATAAAAACCTTTGTAATATATCTAAAATAGAGATTTCATCATCAATAATTGCAATCTTTTTCATAAGTATCCTTTCTATAAATTGGCATTTTCAACTTTTACTGTATCTAAAGCTTTAAATACTTCTGCAGTAGCTATTTCTACGCCATTACCAATTTCAATTAGTTTTTCATTT
This sequence comes from Halarcobacter bivalviorum, assembly GCF_003346815.1. NCBI lineage: Bacteria > Pseudomonadati > Campylobacterota > Epsilonproteobacteria > Campylobacterales > Arcobacteraceae > Halarcobacter > Halarcobacter bivalviorum. Next base: position 2,658,509 of record NZ_CP031217.1, on the reverse strand, counting down.
GGAGCATGCTCTAAATTCTTATCTAAGAAACATTGTACTCCACCGTGAACTCTTTTATGTGCATCTTTAAGTGCTTGCCAGTTTGCAGTTTTTGTAAATGGTTTTCCTTCTTTTTCTACTTGAAGTATCCACTTTCCTAAATTACATTGAGTCTCATTTACTACTGTAATTTTACTATTTTCTGCAATTCTTGCAAAGTTATTCTCTTTGAATAATATGTGCTGAAGTTTTAGATTATTTAATTCATAAACTAAATTAGTATCAGCAATTTGAGCCCTAGCACTCTCTTTAAATTTTGCATTTTGTGCAACAGAAATTAAATTAGTAGATAACTCTTTTACTTCATTTGCTAGGTTTGCAATACTTGTTGCATCACTTGCATTTTCTTGTGTATTTTTATCTAAGATAGTAATTGCATCGTTAATTTGTGCAATTCCTAAACCTTGTTCTTTTGAGGCATTTGCTACATTATCTATAATTTGTTTAGTCTGAACAATTGCATTTTGAAGTTCATCATAACCTTTAATCATTGTATCAGCAATAGTTTTACCATTATTTGCTTTTGAAGTAGCTTTTTCAACTAAGTCTTTAATCTCTTTAGCTGCTTCAGCAGATCTATTTGCAAGATTTCTAACTTCGGCTGCAACAACGGCAAATCCTTTTCCAGCTTCTCCAGCAGTAGCTGCTTCAACTGCTGCATTAAGTGAAAGAATATTTGTTTGGAAAGCAATTTGGTCAATTACTGTAATTGCATCGGCAATTGATTCAACTTCTGTATTAATCTCATCCATTGAAGTTGCTGTTTGATGAGCAAGCTCTTGACCTTTTTGAGCTGAGTTCATAACAACATCATCAAGCTCTTTCATTTTTTCCATATTTTGAGTACTGTTTTGGATATTACTATTGATCTCTTCTACCGCAGCTGCTGTTTCTTCAAGTGAAGCTGCCTGTGCATTTGCAGAATCAGAAAGAGAAGTTGCTGAAGAAGTTAAAATTTCAATATTGTTTGCAAGTTTCTCTCCACTTGTCATAATAGTTGCTAAAATCTCTGAAACATTATCTCCAATTGATTTTGTTCCTCTTACAACTGAACCTAAGTTACCACTTACATTTTTTACATCAAAGTCATATTCAAAATTACCTTTAGAATACTCATTTAAAGCACTATTTACTTCCCCTAAATGCTCTTTAAATTCATCAATAAGTACATTAATAGCATTTTTTAAATCATTTGTAGATCTATTTTCTGTTGAACTTTCAACTTTATAGGCAAAGAAACCAGCTCTTACCATTTCAATTGCTTTTTCACTCTCTTCAACAATTTTTTGGTCTTGTGCTGTTACTTTTCTAATTGATTCAAGATATTCATTAAAGTATCTTGCTAAATCTCCAATTTCATCTTTTGAATTAATATTGATTTTTTGGTCAGCACTAGAAAATTTTGTAAGGGCTTTAACTGTTCCTGTTAATTTTGAAAGTGGTTTAACAATCATTCTATTTGCAATAAATACAACAATTGTAGAAATAATAACAGTAAGTAAAATTACACCAATAAAGATTACCATAATAGCATCAGCAGTATCTTCATCTGATAATGCTTGCATTTGTGCAACACTATTTTCAACATCATCTAAATAACTACCTGTAGCAATTACCCATCCCCAAGGTTTAAATACTTCTATATAAGTATATTTAGGTTGTGGTTTATCAAAACCTGGTTTATTCCATACATAAGTTACTAAACCTGAAGCTTTGTCTTTTGCTATTTTTTCTATTTCTTTGAAAAAATATTTACCTTCAGGGTCTTTTACTTCTGAAACATTTCTTCCAACTAATGATTTTGAGACAGGGTGCATAAGCATATTTAAGCTGATATCATTAATCCAAAAATATCCTTCTTCTCCATATCTAATTTTTTCAATAGCTTTTAAAGCATTTTGTTTTGCTTCTTCCTCACTTAAACCCTCTTGTGACATCTTGTCATACTCATCTTTAAGTGTATTCATTGCTAAAGAGACATAATTCTTTAAATTAAGCTCTTTATTTTTATAAGCATCAATTGTATATTTTTCAATATTTTGCTTACTTATCTGGTTGATGGTATAGATAGCCTCTATAGCCAAAATAATTGAGACGGTTATAATAGTAGAAATGACTATTATAAGTAGTTTGTTTTTGATTGTTAGATTTTTCATGCATGCTCCTAGTCAACTGTTATTGCGTAACTTAATTGCCATAACTAATAATTTTACTTAAAATTTTTTAGGAATAAGATTAGAACTTGCTTAATTTTCTATAATTGTGTAAAAAAATAATACAATAGCAACTAAATGATAAAGATTATTATTTAAATAGTAATAATAAAAAAAATTAAATAATTTAGTTAATTGAGACAATTTTGAGACACAGTTATGATAAAATTAATAAAATAATCAATTAAGGTATTTATTATGTCTAGTTTTTTTACAATTGACCTTCTTTTTAATTTAACAGTTGCAGTTATAATTTCTTTAGTTGTAATTGAGGGATTTAGTTATTTAAGAAGTAAAGATAAATCATGAAAATAGAGATTTTTTAATAGAGTTTATTTTTAAGTGAATACCACTATATTTCATCACTTTTGCAACTCTTTTCCACATCATTTTATCATAACATGGTGTTTTACATTTTCGACATCTAGGTTTTTCTTCATGAATACAGTTTTGTAATCTTTCAATACTATAATTTATATCTTTTATACACTCTTCACAAAGATTCAATTCATATACAAAAGTATGCCCCTTGTAAGAGACATCTTTTATATATAAATTTTTTTTCTCATGTTTATTATCGCAATAAAATTCAAAAAACTTTTTTAAAGTTTTAACTTCTGAATCAAATTTTTCTTTTGTCATTTTTTAGTGTGCGTGGCAAGGACTTTGTCCTGTTTTAAAAAACATTGCTGTAACAGTATCCATAGTGTGAATATGATTTATTAGCCAATTAACTAAATCACTTTCAAAATAGTTTCTTAATATCTGTGAGTCTTCATTTTTTATAAAATGTTCAAGAATTAATCTCATTTGCTCTAAACATCTTTCATGCTCACTTTTATGCATCATATAAGGAGGAAAATTTAATTCAAGCATTTTCTCTTCTTCTCCTTTAAAATGTGCAACGGTATGGTCATACCACTCTTGATAATTATCTATAAATATATTTTTATTTTCTTTTGTTGAGTCATTTATATAAGTTAATAGTTTTTCATATAAATTATTAATAATTTCAACATCTTCAAAATGAACATCGTTCATAAAATCTTCAGCAACAAGGGGTAAATCATTTTTATTGATTAACATTTATACCTCTTTAAATTTATTTTCAAAATATTTGCATAAAATGTCAAATAAAGCATTGATTGGAATCAAGAATGAGTAAGTTAAAAGATTTCTATTTATTTAGTGGCTTAAGTGCTAAAGATTTAGAGTTATTAGATAGTATAAGTTTTGAAAAAAAATATATAAAAGATGAGTTGATATTTTATAAAGGTGATGAACCTAAATATTTGTTGTTTTTACTAACTGGTTGTGTAAAAATTTATAGACATGACTTTAAAGATAATGAGGTAACCATTCATAATATAAAGGGACCATCTTTTATTGCAGAATTAGCAAATTATGAGAAGATTTCATACCCAGCAAATTGTAGAAGTGAAATGGATTCGACTATTGTTTATATTGATTACGAAAAGTTTGAAAAATATTTTTTAGAAAAAAATGAGTTTTTATTAATTTTTATTAAATCTTTAACAAAGAAGATAAAAGCTTTAGAGATGTTCATTAGTTCAAATATGATTGAAGATATAGATGCAAAAATAGCTAAATTTATTTATGATAATAAAGATGAAATTAGTAATTTAAAACAGATAAAAATAGCTGAACTTTTGAATATTAGACAAGAGACTCTTTCAAGAAAACTAGCAAAATTAAAAAAAGATGGAGTTTTACATGATAAAAAAGGTAAGATAGAATTAAAAAGTGAGAAAAAACTAAAAGAGCTTTTTTAAGCTGGGATAATAGTTATCTCACTTATTTCTGAACTAGCTCCTAATCTCATTGGAGGACCCCAGAAGCCAGTTCCTTTATTTACATAAATTTGTGTATCTTCATTGTGTTGATTTAAACCTTTTACATAAGGTTGTTGAAGCTTAACAAGTAGATTAAAAGGTGCAATTTGACCTCCATGAGTATGTCCACTTAAAACTAAATCAACTTTTTGATCTATTTCTTTTATATATCTTGGTTGATGAGCTAATAAAACTTTTGGTGCATCATCTGTTCCTTCAAGGGCCTTTTTTAAATCAGGAATATAAGCATTAATTCTATTTCCAAAAATATCATAAACACCAGCTAAGTAAAAACCTTTATCTTTTTCTCCAATATAAACATTTTCATTTTCTAAAGTTTTTATTCCTAGACTATTTACATAATTTATAATAGCTTGAACATCATGAAAATATTCATGGTTTCCAACTATAAAATAAGTCCCATATTTAGAGCTTAAATTTTTTAATTCATCTAAAGCAGGTTTTGCATACTTCATTTTAGTATCAACTAAATCTCCTGTGATTACTACAATATCTGCATTTAAAGTATTAACTCTTTTTACAAGATTTGCAATAAAAGTTTTATCTACTAAACCACCAATATGTACATCACTTAATTGAATAATTTTATAAGAGTTTTTTAACTTTTTTATTTTAACAGTTACTTTCTCAAGCTCTATATGTTTTGCATTATACATAGCTTTTGCATTGATTGAACCAGCAACTGCAACAGCTCCAATATCTAAACCTTTTTTAAAGAAGTCTCTTCTTTTTTCACTAACAGGAGTTTTGTTTATAATAAAGGCAAAAAACTCATAGAAAATAGTTGCAATAAAGAGTAAAAATATAATTCCTATAGGTAAAGAGAGAAGAAAATATGCCCAATTAGGTACACTTGGGTTATATCTTACAAACATATAAGCTACGACACCAAATAGATTAACTAATAAAAACAGATTTAGATATCTTTTTACTCTTTTAGAAAAATGAAGTTTTCTAATAAATCTTCTTGAAATAAAAAGGCTAAGTAAAGCCATAACACTTAAAAAAATTGTTGCAAATATAATAAATCTCATGGATGGGATTATACAAATCTTTTTTTAACTGAGTATTAATCAAAAAATGTAAATAATAATTCAAAATAATACATTTCTTTTACAAAATTGATAAAATCATAAAAAAAATGACAAATATTTTAGTTTGCTTAATATATAATCTTATGTAAATCAATAAAGGGAAAAGACCATGAAAAAGGCAATATTACTATTTTTTATATTTCCAACTATACTTTTTTCAAACTATATAAATTTTGATTCCTTTATGAAAAATAATAATACTGTAATGTTAATAATTGACCCTAAGAGTGGTGAAATAATAAATGCAAATGAGTATGCTGCAAAATTTTATGGAAAAACTTTAGAGCAATTAAAAAAGAGTAATATAAAAGATATTAATGTTTTCACAAAAATACAAGTACAAGAAGAGATGCAAAAAGCAAAAAGAGAGAATAGAAACTATTTTATCTTTAAACATAAAATTGCAAATGAAAAAATAGAAAAGGTTGAAGTTTACTCTTTCCCTATTGTATATAATAATCAAAAACTACTTTTTTCTATAATTAATAAATATAAAGATAAATATGCAGTTGAATATTTTAATAAAAATTTAGAAGAGCAAGTAAAACTTCAAACAGCAGAAATTGAAGCTTCTAAAAGAAAAATATTAAATATCTTTTTTATCTGTTTTGTTTTATTGATTATTTGGGTTTTTATCTTAATTTATCTACTAAGACAGAAAAAAGAGCTTGCAATTAAATTACAAGAAACAAATAAGAACCTCTCTGAAACAAACGAAAGATTCGAACTTGCAATGGATACTACAAAAGATGGTCTTTGGGATTGGAATCTTAAAACAAATCAAGTTCTTTTTTCTAAAACCTTAAAAGAGATGTTAGGTTATAAGGAAGATGAATTAGAAAGTAGATTTGATACTTGGGCTTCAATGGTTCATCCTGATGATTATAAAAAAGCTGAAAAAGATATTCATAACCATCTTAAAGGTTTTACTGAATATTATGAAAATATTCACAGAATGAAGCATAAATTAGGACATTGGATCTGGGTACTAGATAGAGGAAAAATTGTATTTGATGAAAATAGAAACCCTATAAGAATGATAGGTTTTCATACTGATATTAGCTCACAAAAAGAGGCTGAAAAGAAGATAGAAGAGCAAAAAGAAGAGTTTGAAAAGATTTTCTCGAATTCAAACGATGCAATTGCAATCTTAGATTTAGAAACTAAGTTCTTAAACTTTAATGATGCATATTTAAAAATGACAGGTTTTAGTAAAGAGGAGCTTCTTAAAAAAAGCTGTTTAGAGTTAACTTTAGAGGATGATATAGAAAATACAAAAAAAGCTTTAGAAATAGTATTAAAAGAAGGACATATAGAAAACTTTGAGAAAAGTTGTGTTGTAAAAGATGGAAGAGTCTTATTATCTAGTATGAATATGGCTTTGATGTCAGATAAAAAAAGAATAATTTTAACTACTAGAGATATAACAAAGATAAAGAATTTACAATCTCAAGAAAAGTTAGTTTCAATGGGGGAGATGATAGGAAATATTGCCCATCAATGGAGACAGCCTTTAGCAGTAATTACAACTAATGCTAGCGGAATAAAATTGCAAAAAGAGTTAGAAGTTTTAGATGATGAAACTTTTTATAAATCAATGAACTCAATAATAAAACAATCAAAATACTTATCAGAGACAATTGATGATTTTAGGGCTTATATTAAAGATGATAAAGCAAAAGAAGATACGACACTTGTTTATATATTAAATAAAACACTTAGTTTAAATGAAGCAACATTAAAAAATAATCATATAAAAGTAGAAACTAATTTTAAAGAAGATATGGAGATATTTGGTTATAAGAATGAGCTTGTTCAATCTTTTTTAAATATATTAAATAATGCAGTAGATGCTATAAAAGAGAGATTAGGACAAGATAAAGTAAGAGTTATCTTTATAAACACAGAAAAAACGCAAGAGGGCTTAAATATAATTATTAAAGATAATGCAGGGGGAATAGAAAAATCAATTTTGCCTAGAATTTTTGAACCTTATTTTACCACAAAACATCAAAGTGTAGGAACAGGGATAGGTCTATCTTTATCTCATGATATTTTAGTAAATCATCATAATGCAGAAATAAGTGTACTTAATGAAGAGTTTTCATATGAAGGTAAAAAGTATAAAGGTGCTAAGTTTATAATTAAGTTTAAAAAACTTTAGTATTATTTACTAAAGTTTTTTAGAAGACTATCTAATTGTGTTTTTAGAGATTGTAGTCTTTTTGTTGTTTTAATTAAATCTTCTGTTGATTCAATCATTATATCTTCACTTCTATCTAAGCCTTTTAAAACATCAGATTTATTTTCAAACTCATTAATTAATTCATCAAATTCTTCTGTTAAACTCTCTAATTTTTGAGAAGCTTTTTTTGACTGTTCTAAAGCTGTTTGTGAATAGTTCATTGCAGCAGAGACTTTATTTATGAAGTTATTCATATTATCTGCAACTTCAACAAACTCTTTTTCTGTATTAATATCTATTGGAGTTAAATCACTTATATCACCTGAAGATATTTTTTTTGATTTCTCTATAAACTCTCTAGCATTTTGTTCTATCTGTCTTAATTGAATTATTGAATATAAAGCAAGTAAAAAGAGTAAACTAAATGCTAAATATTGGAATTTTTTTATAAAATCTGTTTTCTTCTCAATATGAGTAGTATAAAGAGAAACTATCTTGTCTACTTCTTCTAGCAGTCTGTTATTATTGTTATTGATAAACTTTATTGTTGAGTTTAATTTTTGATTATCATTTTTTAATAAAGCCTCTTTAAAATCTTTTACATTTTGTTCAAAGCTATTCCATAAAATTGTAACTTTTGTCATTTGAGCTTTTAGCTCTTCATTTGGTGCAGAAGCTATTCCTAATAAAGAATCTCCACTAATTAAAGTAGTTAATCCATAATTAAATTCTGCAATTGCATTATCTATTTCAGTAAAATTATTCTCTTTGTTTTGGTACAAAAAGTAGATATTTTTTGTAATTCTTTGTGTTAGCATTCTTTGCTTACCAGCAATATTTACTATTGTTGCATCTTTTACATTTTTTTGGTTTAAAAAAATAGTTACAACAATAACTGTAAAAATAGATAGAATTAATAGTGCACCAATAATTTTGATTTTTTGACTCACACTAACTTGTTTCATTTACATTCCTAAGTAGATACTTTTTAACTCATCATAGTTATTAATAGATATTTTCCCTCTATCTATGGAGATAATCTCACTTCTATTAAGTTTTTTTAAAACTCTTGAAAGAGTCTCTGGTTGAATATGTAATAAAAGAGATACCTCTGTTCTTTTTAGTTGGTTGAACATCTTTAAATCATTAATTAACATAAAAGCAACTTTTGAAGTTGCATCAAAAACTAGTTCTCTATTTACAATACATTGAAGTTGTTGATTTTTATAAATTAATTCTTCAATAAATTTTAGTATAAAAGCATTCTCAAATAAGAACATCTCTTTGAACTTTTGATAATCTATTGATAAAATAACACTATCTTCAACAAATTCTGCATTAGAAAAACATTGAATTTTATTTTCATTTAGATTTGAAAGTTCTGAAATCATACTATTTGAATAAATATAATATAGAAAAATTTCATTATCATATTTATCAATCTTATATACTTTTATCTGTCCCTCAATTAAAAATAGAAGTTTATCCATATCTTCAGTTTCATAATATAAAATAGAGTTCTTATCATATTTTGAAATAGAAGAAATCTCAATTAAGGATTCAATCTCTGAATCATTTAAATGAGAAAACAAACTAATATTTTTAAAAATCTCTTTGGAGCTTATCATATGTAATACACCTAAATATTTTTAACAGAGTCAGTATAATAAAAAAATCTCATAATATAATTGATTTTAATCAATACTTAGAAAATCATATATAGAAAAAAGCCTCTAAATAATGACAAATTGAAGTAATCACATAATGAAAATAATTTTTTATACACCTAGGAATTAAGTCTTAAAGTAATATAATTATATAAAATAATCCCTCTTTTATATATTAAAAGTAAATTAAATTTTACCATTAAATTTTGAGTTAAGAAATTTATAAAACAATTTGACGCAGGTCAATGAAGTAATTTTTTCTTAGTGCTAAAATTGATTTGTTTAGAAAATAAACCAAAAATTTAAAGGAGGAGAGTATGGCACTTTCAAGAAGAGACTTCCTTAAAAGTTCCGCAGCAGCTTCAGCAGCAGCAGCTGTAGGTATGAGTGTTCCTTCACAACTACAAGCCTCAGCAACAAATGCTGAAAAAGGTTGGAGATGGGATAAAGCAGCGTGTAGATTTTGTGGTACAGGTTGTGGAATCATGCTAGCAACTAAAAATGGGAAAATCGTAGCCGTAAAAGGTGATCCTGCAGCACCAGTTAATAGAGGACTTAACTGTATTAAGGGTTATTTCAATGCAAAAATTATGTATGGTGCAGATAGATTAAAGCAGCCATTACTTAGAATGAATGCAAAGGGTGAATTTGACAAAAATGGTAAATTTGCTCCTGTATCATGGGAAAGAGCTTTTGATGAGATGGAAATTCATATTAAAAAAGCTTTAAAACATAGTGGTCCAGAAGGTGTGGGTGTGTTTGCTTCTGGTCAATATACAGTTATGGAAGGTTATGCCGCTCAAAAGATGATGAAAGGTGGATTTAGATCAAATGCTATTGATCCAAATGCAAGACACTGTATGGCATCAGCGGTTGTTGGATTCTATCAAACATTTGGTATTGATGAGCCTTCAGGGTGTTATGATGATATTGAATTAACAGATACAGTTGTATCTTGGGGTTCAAATATGGCAGAAATGCACCCAATTTTATGGTCAAGAGTAACAGATAGAAAACTTTCTGATCCAAAAAAAGTACAAGTTGTAAACTTATCAACATATAGACATAGAACTTCTGACTTAGCAGATATTGAAATTATTTTTACTCCAAATACTGACTTAGCAATCTGGAATTTTATTGCAAGAGAGATTGTATATAACTATCCAGAAGCAATTGATTGGGATTTCGTTAAAAAACATATTGTTTTCGCAGCAAGCCCAGTTAATATGGGTTATGGAATGAGAAGATCTGATGAAAAATCAATCAAAGAGGGTAAATATACAGATAAAGAGATGGAAATTATCTCAAAAGAGATGGAAACTATCGTATCTGAAACAGAAGCACCAGCATTAAAACCTTATGGATATAAAGCTGGAGATAAAATGATTCATAAACCAGCTGGATTAAAACACTGGGAAATCTCTTTTGAAGAGTATAAAAAATTCTTAGAACCATATACAGTAGACTATGTAGCTAAAATCTCTAAAGGTAACCCTGACGAGTCATTAGAAGAGTTTAAAGAAAAACTTGAAAAATTAGCTCAACTTTATATTGAAAAAAATAGAAAAGTAGTATCTTTTTGGACAATGGGTATGAACCAACATACAAGAGGTACATGGGTAAATACTTTAGCATATAATGTTCACTTCTTATTAAATAAACAAGCAAAACCAGGTTCTGGAGCATTCTCTTTAACAGGACAACCTTCAGCTTGTGGTACAGCAAGAGAAGTTGGTACATTTACACATAGATTACCAGCAGATATGATGGTAGCAAATCCAAAACATAGAGTAATTGTTGAAAATAGATGGAAAATACCTGCAAATACTTTAAATCCAGTTGGAAACCAACATATTATGAAAATTCATAGAGATATTGAAGATGGTGTAGTTAAATTTGCATGGGTAAATGTATGTAACCCATATCAAGATACTGCAAGTGCATCTCACTGGATTAAAGCAGCAAGACAAATGGATAACTTTATTGTTTGTTCAGATGGATATCCAGGAATTTCTGCAAAAGTATCTGACCTTATTTTACCAACAGCAATGATTTATGAAAAATGGGGTGCATATGGAAATGCAGAGAGAAGAACTCAACATTGGAGACAACAAGTATTACCAATTGGTGATTCAATGTCTGATACATGGCAATGGGTTGAATTATCAAAAAGATTTACTGTAAAAGATGTTTGGGGTGAGTGGACTTTAAGAAATGGTAAAAAACTTCCAGATGTAATCTCAGAAGCTAAAAAAATGGGTTATAACGAAGATACAACTATGTATGAGATTTTATTTGCAAATAATGAAGCAAAATCTTATAAAGTTAATTTAGAAGACCCAGTTCAAAAAGGTTTCGATAATACAGAAGCACTTGGAGATAGTAGAAATGTTAAAGGTAGTGATGGAAAAGTTTGGGAAGGATATGGATTCTTTATTCAAAAATATCTATTTGAAGAGTATGCATGGTTCGGTAGAGGACATGCTCACGATTTAGCAGACTTTGATACATACCATAAAGTAAGAGGTCTTAAATGGCCAGTTGTTGATGGAAAAGAGACTCAATGGAGATTTAATACTAAATATGACCCATATGCAAAAAAATATGGAAAAGAGACAGGTCATACTGAGTTCGCATTCTATGGTAAGTTAGCAAAAGCTTTACCACAAGGTGATTTAAATGGTATTAAAGATAAAACTAAAAAAGCTTTAACAAATAAAGCTAAGATTTTTGCTAGACCATATATGGATCCACCAGAAATGCCAGATGAGGCATATCCATTATGGATGAGTACAGGTAGGGTATTAGAACACTGGCATAGTGGTACTATGACAATGAGAGTTCCTGAACTATATAGAGCAGTTCCAGAAGCACTTGTATATGTTCATCCAGAAGATGCTAAAAAGTTTGATATAAAACAAGGTGAATTAGCATGGGTTGAATCAAGAAGAGGAAAAGTAAAAGCAAGAGTTGAAACAAGAGGAAGAAACAGACCTTCAAGAGGACTTGTTTATGTTCCATGGTTTGACGAAAAAGTATTCATTAATAAAGTATGTTTAGATGCGACTTGTCCAATGTCAAAACAAACAGACTTTAAAAAATGTGCAGTAAAAGTATATAAAGTATAAAACAAAAAACAAAAAGAGTAAAAGATGAAAAAAGAGGTTGTAAGCGATAGAAGAAGGTTCTTCTTAAACATGGCTAGAGCTTTCGGATTAGCAACTTTAGGTGCCTTAACTTGGAGCGCTTATGTAGATGAAGTAACAGCGTCAGAACTTACATTAAGACCTCCTGCTGCTTTAGATGAAGAGGACTTTTTAAAGACATGTATAAAATGTGGTATGTGTGTTGAAGCCTGTCCTTTTGATACTTTAAGTTTAGCAAAACCAGGTGACAACAAGCCTTTAGGTACACCATACTTTACTCCAAGAGATATACCATGTTATATGTGTCCAGATATACCATGTGTTCCAGTTTGTCCAACAAATGCTTTAGATATAACTAAAGTTACAAAGAATAATAAACTCGATATAAATATGGCACAAATGGGTGTTGCAGTAGTTGATTCAAAAAACTGCATTGCCTTTTGGGGAATTCAATGTGATGCCTGTTATCGTGCATGTCCTATTTTAGGAGATGCAATTACAATTGAATACTCTAAAAACGAAAGAACAGGGAAACATGCTTTTATGAAACCTGTTGTTAATAGTGATTCATGTACAGGTTGTGGTCTGTGTGAAAAAGCCTGTGTAACAGATAAGGCAGCCATATTTGTACTTCCTAGAGAAGTTGCTTTAGGAAAAGTAGGAGATTATTATATTAAAGGTTGGGATAAAGCAGATGAGAAAAGATTAGAAAAAGTTACTAGTGAAACAACAAAAACAGAAATTAGTAACAGAAAAGCAGTTGATTCCTTAAATGATATGGAAGGACTTTTAAATGATTAAGAATAAATATTTAATTCAAAGAAGAGTAGTTCAAATATCAATACTATTTCTTTATGTTGCAGCAAACATTTGGGGATGGAAGGTTTTAACAGGGAATTTAAGTACTTCAGTATTTTTAGAGAAAATACCCTTAAGTGACCCCTATGCTGTTTTACAAATGTTTTTCTCAGGAGCACTAATTGCATCTGACATTTTTATTGGAGCATTGATTATTTTTATTTTCTATGCTTTAGTTGGAGGAAGAGTATTTTGCTCATGGGTTTGTCCTATGAATATTGTAACTGACCTATCAAACTTCTTACGAAGAAGATTAGGTTTTAATCAAATTCAAAAAAGACAACCAGCAAGTAGAACTATAAGATATTGGGTATTAGGATTAAGTTTACTTCTATCTTTTATATTAGCAGTTCCTGCATTTGAGTTTATATCTCCTATTTCTATGTTACATAGAGGGATAATTTTTGGTATAGGTCTAGGTTGGGCAGCGGTGCTAATCATTTTCCTTTTTGACCTTTTTGTTTTAAAAAATGGATGGTGTGGACATATTTGCCCCTTAGGAGCTTTTTACTCTTTAGTTGGGAAATATAGTCTAGTTCGAGTAGAACATAATGAAAGTAAATGTACTTTATGTATGAAATGTAAAGAGGTTTGTCCAGAAAGCCAAGTACTTTTTATGGTTGGAAAATCAAGTGAACAAGTTCTTTCAGGCGAATGTACAAATTGTGCTAGATGCGTAGAAGTTTGTGATGATGATGCACTAAACTTCTCAATTAGAAATTTGATAGAGCAAAAAAAACAAGGAGAAATAAAATGAAACTAATCACAAAAATTAGTATTGGTCTTGCAACTTCTTCCTTTTTAATCTTTGTAGGATGTAGTACAGCACAACCTACAATTAGTGAAGAGTCTTTAGGACTTAGAAAAGTAGACTTATATAGTGAAGATAAAGTAACACCTGATGAAACAAAATATAGTAAAGCAGCTCCAAGTACATCAAAAACTATTGCGAGAGCATTCCAAGATGCTCCACCAATGATTCCTCATGATGTAGAAGGAATGCTTCCAATTACAGTTAATAATAATCAGTGTATTTCTTGTCATACTCCAGGTGTGGCAGAATCTTTTGGAACATTACCATATCCAAAATCACACATGATTAATTTTAGACCAGATACATCTTTAACTAAGAATGGTGATATTGTAAAAAATGGTAAAATAGTTGAAAACACTTCAAGTGAGAAATTAGAATACGTGACAATCAATGAGATGCACCAATTATCTAATTCAAGATTTAACTGTTCTCAATGTCATGCACCTCAAAGTGAGATGAAAGAAATCGTTGGTAATACATTTACACCTGATTATACAAGTGAAGATGGATCAAAAAAATCTTCTTGGACTGGAACAAGTCTAACAGAAGGTTTAGATACTTTAATGGAATAATATGAGAAGAAGAGAGTTATTTAACTCTCTTGCTTCTTCTTTTACAAAGAAAAAAGAAGAGCAAGTAGAGTTTATTAGACCCCCATACAATGAAGACAAAAGTCTTTTTTTCAAAGAGTGCCCAAGTTGTGAAGCACCTTGTGTCACTTTGTGTGAAGAAGATATAATAGTTATTGCAGAAGATAAAACACCTATTATTGATTTCTCAAAGGGTGGTTGTACTTACTGTGGAGAATGTGCAAAAGCCTGTGAATATGAGGTATTAATAGAAGATTCAAATCAAAAGATATCTGCAAAAGTAGAGATAGATATGTTAAAGTGTTTAAGTTGGAATAATACAATGTGTTTCTCTTGTAAAGATCCCTGCTTAGATGATGCAATTGAATTTCTAGGTATGTTTAGACCTTCTGTTTTAGAGGATAAATGTACAAACTGTGGATTTTGTATAAATGTTTGTCCAAGTGAAGCAATAAGTGTTAAAGGAGTATAAATGCCAGTGATTTTTAAAGCAAATGTAGAAGAGTCAGATAATAATAGTTGGATAATAAGATTAACTGATGAGCAGAGTACCAAACAAGTAATTTGTAAAGATATGGAAGATTTCTCAAAACAATTAGCCTTAATGGGTGAAGAGTATGGATCAGATATAGAAGTACAGTGGTCAAAAGATGATGATGTAACAGATGAACACTTTTATGAACTTCATCAACAAATGGCAAAAATAAAAGAGGATTTAGAAATAAATGAGTAGATTAGTTTTAGTATTAATTCTTTTTATTGTTTCATCTTATGCGTTAGAGCAAAAAGCACCTACTTATAGTTTAAAAGCTAGTGGGGCAGTTCAATCAATGGTTTATAATAATGAATTATTGTATGCAGGTACAGATAATGGAACAGTTGAGATATTTGATATTAAAACAAAAGAGCTAGTAAAAACTATTGAGATTCCTAAAATAAAAGATTTTATGGGAGATATGATTCCTTCAAAGGTTTATTCTATAGATTTATTTGAAGATAAGCTAATAATTGTTGCGCAAGGGATGAAAGGTTATAGAAACTTATGGATATATGAGAAAGAAAACCTAAAAAAACTAATTGGTATAGAGAAAAAATATTTTATGCAAAGAGCCTCTTTTTTAAGTGACTCTAAAATTATTTTTGCCCTATTAAGTAATCAGTTAGGAGTTTTTGATATTGAAAGAAATGAAGTAATTCTTTTAAGTCAGATTAGTCAGTCCTCTTTTTCTCATTTTATGTTAAATGAAAATAGAAGTAAAGTAGCTACAACAGATGAAAGTGGAATTGTAAGAATTTTAAAAACAAGTGATTTAGTAGTAGAAAAAGAGTTAGAAGCTTTAAATCTAGATAGAGTATATCAAGTGGATTTTAAAAGAGGAAAAATTTTAACAGCAGGACAAGATAGAAAAGCAGTTTTCTATGATAGTTTTAGTTCATATGCACTAAATTTTGATTTTCTTTTATATAGTTGTGCCCTAAGCAAAAATGCAAAATATGGGGCAATTGCTTTTAATGAGGAGAATGAAATTTTAGTGTTTAATACAAGCAGTAAAAAGTATTTATATAAATTAACAGGACAAGATGCAACTTTGACACAAATTTTGTTTCTTTCAGAGAATGAAATTTTTGCAAGTAGCGATAGTCAAATAATTAATTTTTGGAGTTTAAAATGAATATTTCAAGTATAGTAGTACAAACAAGACCAGAGTATATTAATGAAGTTGTAGAGTCTTTAAAAAAATGTGAAGCCTGTGAGTATCATTTGCATGATGAGGTAGGAAGAGTAATTGTAACTATTGAGGGAAATGGTGTTCAAGAAGAGCTTGAAAAGTTAAGAGTAATTGAAAGTATTCCTCATGTGGTAAGTGCAGACATGCAAATGGCTTATAGTGAAGATGAGTTAGATGAACATATAGAAGTACTTGAAGACTCAGATATTGTTCCTAAAATGTTAAATGAAGATATACCAGTAGAAGATATTGTGTATAGAGGTGACCTTAAAAGAAAAAATTTAGAAGGTTTTGCTAAAGAGTTTGATAAAAGGTAAATATCATGGAATTCTTAGAGAGTGAATTTTTAATAGAAACAAAAATTCCTAAAGATGAATTAATTATTTCAAGAACAGATTTAAGAGGAAATATTACTTATGCAAATGAAACTTTTGCAAGAATTTCAGGTTATGAGATTGATGAATTAATAGGACAATCTCATAATATCTTACGACATCCTGATATGCCTAAAAGAGTCTTTCGACAACTTTGGGAAACTTTATCTGTAAAAGAACAATGGCAAGGAGTTGTAAAAAACCTTAGAAAGGATAGAGGTTTTTATTGGGTTCATGCAACTATTAGTGGAGTTTATAAAGATGATAAACTAGTAGAATATAAGTCAATTAGAGTACCTATCTCTTTTGAACAAAAAGTAAAATATCAAAAACTTTATGATGAATATAGAAATGTAGATAGAGATAATATTAGAATTATAAAATATATAAGTTAAACTTTTTAAATATTATTAATAATTATTATCATAATTAAGAAATAGCTAAGTTATTTTTGCTATTATTTTATTTGCAACCAAGTTGCATAAAATAAAAGCAAGGATACAGATGGAAAAGAAAATTCTTTCTATAGTTGCTGCATCTTTTATATTTTTTTCTAATATACTATTTTCAGCAGATATAGAAAATGATAGTAGCGTTACTTTATCTTCCGTAACCGTTACTAGTGAAGACTCAGAAGAGAATAAAAACTCTTACTACAAATTAGGTCCAACTTCAGCCACCCGTACAGATACCCCTTTATTAGAGACTGCTCAATCTGTCCAAGTATTAACAAATCAAGTTTTAGAAGATTTAAATGTTGTAAATTTAAATAGTAGTTTAGATTATGTAAGTGGAGTAACTAGACAAAATAACTTTGGAGGAATGTGGGATAACTTTTCAATTAGAGGTTTTGCAGGGCATGAAAACTCAGGAATAAGTCTTCTTAAAAATGGTTTTGCAGATAATAGAGCTTATAATGCTCCAAGAGATACTGCAAATATTGAAAGAATAGAGTTTTTAAAAGGTCCTTCAGGCTCTCTTTATGGAAATTCAGAACCAGGTGGAACTATAAATATAGTAACAAAACAACCTAAATTTGAAGCAGAGAATAAAGTAGAAGCACTAATAGGAAGTGATGACTTTTATAGAGTAGCTTCTGATATTACAGGACCTTTAAGTGACTCTTTTGCTTATAGACTAAATGTTGCAGCAGAAAAGAAAAAAAGTTTTCGAGACTATGTTGAAAGTCAAAGATTTGTTATTGCTCCTTCTTTTCTTTGGGAACTTAATGATACTACTTCAATCTCTTATATGGGAGAATATATTAGACAAGAAGCTCCATTAGATAGGGGAATCGTAGCAATCAATGAAGATGTAGAAAAGCTTGATCCTAAAACTTTTTTTGGTAATCCAAATGATGGAGATATGACTCTTCAAAATTATACGCATCAATTAAGATTAGAACATTTCTTTTCTGATTCATGGAGTGCAAAAATAGGAGTTGCATATAAAACTGGACGTTTTAATGGAACAGGCTCAGAGGTAAAACCCTTTGTAAATGTTACAGGAGATAGTGTAAAACTTCGTACTAGATATAGAGACTATAATTCAGAAGATATCTCTTTACAAGCAGATATAAAAAATGTTTCAACTATAAAAGGTGTAAAAAACACTCTTTTATTTGGAGTAGAGGCTTATCGTTATGAGTTAGATTCATTAATGTATACTCTTAATAACTCAGTACAAATTGACAATTTTAATTCAAATCCTATTTATACAGTATTAGCAAGAGGAAAAGGAACTCTAAGTACAGATAAATATGAAGAGCAAAGAGGAAAGGCTTTATTTGTTCAAGATGAATTGGCTTTCTCTGATTCTTGGAGACTTCTTTTAGGTTTAAGATATGATGAAATAAAGATGGATTTAGAAGATTATAAAAAAGATAGCTCTTTAGTTCAAAATGATTATGCTCTTTCTCCTAGAATAGGACTAACTTATCTTATTAATCCTAATTTCTCTTGGTATGTAACTTCAGGCAAATCATTTAGACCAAACTCAGGAGTTGATGTAAATGGAAATAGTTTTGAAGCAGAAGAGGGCATCTCTTTTGAAACAGGTTTAAAGTTTGAATCTTCTGATAAAGAGATGGGTGCAACTTTGTCAATATTTAGAATTGATAAAGAGAATGTTTTAACTGCTTCTGATCCAAGTGGAAGTTATTCAATAGCTGCAGGAGAGGTTAGAAGTCAAGGTCTAGAGTTTGATATAGGTGGAAAAATCACAGATAATATCAAAATAAATGCAAACTATACTTTTACAGATACAGAGGTTACTAAAGATGCAGCAGGTGCAAAAGATTATTGGACTGGAGAAGTTGTAAATTTAGAAGGGAAAGCTCTTTCAAACATCCCAAAACATAAAGCAGGACTAGTTTTAATGTGGGAAGATTATTTAGCTAGTAAAGGTTCTTATGGAATAGGGACTAATCTTATTTATGTGGGAGAAAGACAAGGAAACTATATTGATAGTTTTACTTTACCTTCTTATGTAACAGCTGGTTTAAGCTCTTATTGGCAAGTAAATAAGGATTTAAAATTCAAACTTAATATCGAAAATATTCTTGATAAAGAGTATATTGCAAGTAGTTATGATAGGTCTTGGATAACTCCAGGCTCACCAAGAGGTTTTACATTAAGTATGACATATAAATTTTAAAAAAGGAAAAATAGATGAAAAAATTTTTAATGATTTTAACAAGTTTAGCCCTAGGAACAACAGCTTTCTCTCATGATTTATGGGTAAAAGCTTCAAATGATGATGTTTTAAAAGCACAGATAATTTATGGACATGATTTCCCTGTACCTGAAGTAATCTCTGAAAAGAGAACAGGGCTTTTTAATCCCATTGAGATAATTGGAGAAAAAGAGAGTTTTGTTCTTTCTTTAAAAAATGAAAACTATAATTATGAAGGTAAAAAACTAGAAGAGGGTACTTATCTTGTAAATGCTACATATAAACCAACTGCTTGGATTAAAACAACGGATGGAAAATGGGAAATGAATAAAACAAGAAAAGATACTCAAAAAGAAGTAGAGCTGTGTGGTATTTATTCTAAAATGGGTAAATCAATTTTAGTTGTAGGAAATAGTGATGGAGAGTTTGCTACAAAGGCCTTAGGAAAAGGTTTAGAGATTACTCCTTTAGTGAAAGCTTCGGAGTTTAAAGAGGGAATGCCTATTAAGTTTAGAGTTACAAAAGATGGGAAACCTTTAAAAATACATGAAGTTTATGGAAGTTTAGACTCATACTCAAAAGATGAATCAAGAATGGCATTTTACAGTAAAACAGACTTAAAAGGAGAGTTTACTTTCAAAGCTTTAAAGAGTGGATTTTGGTATTTAAAAGCCTCTTATAAAGCAGATACAAATGATGCTAATTGTGAAAAAATAGGAATGGATACAACTCTATCATTTGAAGTAAAATAATATCCTTTGGGATATTATTTTATTGATTCTTTAATAGCCTCTAAAAGTCTATCAATTTCCTCTTTTGTTTGAGAGTAGTGGATAGAAATTCTTAACCAACCTGGCTTCTCTTCTAACTCTTCTTTAGAGGTTTTGCCTAATAAATCATGTCCATATGGTCCAGCACAAGAACAACCTGCTCTTGTTTGAATTCCACTATTTGATGATAGTTTTTCACAAATTTTATAAGGATTTAAATTTGCAATATTAAAAGAGATAATTCCTATATTTGCAGCTGTTTTATTACCATAAATAGTTATATCTTCTATCTCATCTAAACCTTTAAGAAGGTGTTTAAGTAACTCTTCTTTCTGCTTTTTAATAAATTCAAAACCTATCTCATTTCTTAGTTGATAAGCAAGTGCTGCACGAATTAGTTGGATTATTCCAGGTGTTCCAGCAGTTTCCCTTGCACTTATATCTTTTTCATACTCTTGTACTTGAGCATTTACATAAGCAACAGTTCCTCCACCTGCAAAAGTTGGAGCTAAAGAGTTATCCACTAAAGATTTTCTAATTGCAAGTATTCCACAACTAGCAGGACCTCCTAAAAGTTTATGTGGAGACATAACTAATGCATCGTATAACTCACAAGGAATATTCATATAAGGAGAACTAGCTGCTGCATCAAAACATACAGTTGCTCCATAAAGTCTTAAAAGTCTTGAAATCTCTTCATAAGGTGTAATAATTCCAGTAACATTTGAGGCAATACAAAAACAACCTATAATCTCTCTATGTCTATTCTCTTGTAAAACCTCTTTTAATTGCCGTAAATCAACTAAACCTTCATCTGTAAGTCTAATTCTTTGTACTTCACAAAGAGCTTCCCTATAACTTACTTCATTTGAATGGTGTTCATAAGGTCCTACAATAATAAGAGGAAGCTTTTTTTTAGCAACAGAGATTCCAAATCTTTTTAAAGTTGCCGGTGGAATATATACTCCAATAAGCTCTTGAAATTTTTTTATTGCAGCAGTTGCCCCACATCCAGTAGGTATAACTGTAAACTCTTCATTTAGTTCTAAGCTTGAGCATAAAGAATCAATTGCTTCTAAATAGTATTGGTTAGTTATATTTGCATTTAAAGACTCTTTAGAGTGAGTATTAGCATATGTTTCAAGAACATCTCTAATTCTATTCTCTATTTGTCTAAAGGCAAGTCCTGAAGCAGTATAATCAAAATATTCATTTTTGCTTTTACCTATAGTGTTATATCTAATAAAATCTAGAGTTTGAGTATTTTTATCAAAAAATGGTCTGTAGATATCTTTTTTCATTAAATAATTTTAACTTATTTAAATTATATGTTCGATTAATAGTAGAAAAGATTTTATCTTTTCTACTATTTTGCTTTAGTTAAGATGTAGTCATGGAATGATGAAAAATCAGAAGAGATATACTCTTTTATAAATTCTTCAATAGTTTCATTTACATCATCTACTGCAAACTTGATTCCAGTTTTTTCATTGAATTGTGATTTATCACCTTCAAGGAATCCACCAACAAGAAGTTCAAAACCAGTAACAGTTTGCCCATCTTTTTTAACTTTTGTTCCCATTAGTCCAATATCAACAATATGTGGGTGTGCACAAGAGTTAGGACAACCATTTACAGAGATAGAAACTCTCTCCCCAAAATCAGGGAATTTGTTTTCTAAGTGGTCAACTAATCTTTTTGCAACACCTTTTGTCTCAGAAATAGCAAATTTACAGAAATCAATTCCTGTACAAGCTTGAACTCTTGCTCTAAAGTTAGATGGGTATGGATAGATATTAACTTTCTCTAACTCTTGTGCAAACTCTTCTGCTGTATTTGTATTTGCATCTAAGATGATAATATTTTGAGTAACTGTTGATTTTAATGAAGTTGCTCCATATTTTTCAAAAAGTTTGATTAAATCATTTAACCCTTCAACTCCAATATGTCCAGAGTTTAAAGCACATCCGATATAACTTTTACCTTTTTGTTTACTCTCATGAATACCAAAATGTTCTCTATATCTTGAGTTTGTATATTCAATATCGTTTGGTTCTTTGATTTTAAATGTTAAAGAAGCTTGTAACTCTTCAACAAATTTTTCTAATCCCCACTCTTCAATTAAGTGTCCAAGTCTAGCTTTATTTCTTTTTTCTCTTAATCCATGGTCTCTATAGATTTTAGTAATAGCTTTAGCTGCTGGAACAACTTGTGAAGGAGTTACAAATCCTATGTGATTAGCAATTCTTTTGTTTGAAGCTAAACCACCACCAACACTAAGTGCAAATTGAATTTTTCCATTCTCTTGTTTTACTGCATTAAAACTTACATCTTGAATCTCATGGTGCATACAGTTTTTAGAACATCCATTTACACCAACTTTAAACTTTCTAGGTAAGTTTGAAAATAGTCTATTCCCTTTAAATGCTTCATTTAACTTATCAACAGTTTCTCTTACATCAGCAATTTCTTCATGGTCAATACCATTTATAGGACATGATACTACGTTTCTTGGAACATCTCCCGCTGCAAAAATAGATGATAATCCTACAGTATCAAGAAGTCTAAAAATTTCAGGTAAATCAACTACTTTGATAAAGTGAAATTGTAAATCTTGTCTTGTTGTAAAATCAGCAGTTCCCCTTGCATATTTTTCAGATATTTCAGATACAACTTTTAATTGAGGAAGTGTTAACTCTCCACCTTCAAGTTTAACTCTAAGCATGAAATATAAAGTATTATCATCTTCTGCTTGTAGATTTTTATTTTGTGTGTACATTCCGTACCATTTAAATCTATCAATATCTTCTGGGTGTACTTCTTCACCAGTTACTGCATAAAGATAGATGTCTTGAAGTACATCAAGACCATCTTTCTCTTTTTTAATTCTCTCTACTCTTTGTGCTTTACTCTCTTTTGTTGCCATGATTATCCTAAAATCTCTTTACATTCCCATTCTGGAAAATTATTTCTAATATACTGATTTAAAGCAATTTCTGCTTTTGTATATTCTCTTACTTTCTCTTCATTATTTGTAGCTTCACTTGCAACTGAAGATATAATCATTCCTGCCCCAACAGTTGTATTTGTATATCTATCAATAATGATAAAACTTCCTGTATGTCTATTATCATTATATGGGTCAACTGCAATTTGTCTATCTAAAGCTAAAGTACATTTTGCAATATCATTTAACTCTAACTTATCAGTTGCAATCTCTTTAAAAGTATTAATATCTTTTTTAAACTCAATTGATTTAAATGAACCATTGATAACAGAAGTAGCTCTTTTGATAATATAATTACCATTTAGTTCTAATGATTTTTCATTCATCCAAACAACCATTACTTCAAGTTTGTTTGATACTTGAGGAATAGAGTTTGATTTTACAATCATATCTCCTCTACTAATATCAATCTCATCTTTTAATGTAATTGTTGTAGCCATTGGTGCAAATGCTGTTTCAATAGTCTCAACTGTTTCATCTTTTCCAATTGGTCTTAAATCTTTAATATCATTTGATACAATAGATTTTACAACTGATGTTTTTCTTGATGGTAAAACTGTGATTTCATCGCCTACAGAGATTTTACCACTTGCAATTGTTCCAGAGAAACCTCTAAAGTTTAAATGTGGTCTATTTACATATTGAACTGGTAACCTAAAGTCATCATTTTCATCATGGTGAATAGCAACAGTATCTAATAACTCCATTAATGGAAGTCCTTTGTACCAAGAACATTTTGGTGAAATTGAAACAATATTATCACCATCTAATGCAGAGATTGGAATATAGTTAAAGTTAATATCACTATTATGTGGCAAGTTTGGAATAATTGCTTCATAATCTTTTTTAATCTCTTCAAATCTTTCAGAGCTAAAATCAACTAAGTCCATTTTGTTGATTGCAACAATTAGGTTTTTAATTCCTAAAAGTGATGCGATATAAGAGTGTCTTTTTGTTTGTGTTAGCACCCCTTGTCTTGCATCAATTAAAATAATAGCTAAGTCTGCTGTTGAAGCACCAGTAGCCATATTTCTTGTATACTGCTCATGTCCTGGAGTATCTGCAATGATAAACTTTCTTTTATCAGTTGAGAAGAATCTATATGCAACATCAATAGTTATACCTTGTTCTCTTTCAGATGCTAAACCATCAACTAAAAGTGCAAGGTCAATTTTATCTCCAGTTGTACCAGACTTTTTAGAATCTTTTTCAATAGATGCTAACTGGTCTTCAAAAATCATTTTTGAATCATAAAGAAGTCTTCCAATTAGAGTACTTTTCCCATCATCAACTGAACCACAAGTTATAAATCTAAGAATCTCTTTATTCTCATGTTCTTTTAAATATGCTTCAATATTTTGTGCAATTAAATCTGACTGATGTGCCATTAAAAATACCCCTCTTGTTTCTTTTTCTCCATTGATGCATCACCATCACTATCGATTAATCTTCCTTGTCTTTCACTTGTTGTACAAATTAACATTTCCTGAATAATCTCAGGTAGTGTTGTTGCAGAACTTTCAACAGCTCCTGTTAATGGATAACAACCAAGTGTTCTAAATCGCACCTTTTCTTTTTTAGCAGTAGCTCTTAATTCTTCTGGCATTCTCTCATCATCTACCATGATTTTTGTACCCATGTACTCTACTACTTCTCTTTCTTTAGAGAAATATAAATCAGGAATAGGTATTTGCTCTAAGTAGATATATTGCCAAATATCAAGCTCTGTCCAATTTGATAAAGGGAATACTCTAATAGACTCACCTTTTGTGTGTCTTCCATTATAGATATTCCAAAGTTCTGGTCTTTGGTTTTTCGGATCCCATCTATGGTTTTCATCTCTAAATGAGTAAATTCTCTCTTTAGCTCTACTCTTTTCTTCATCTCTTCTTGCTCCACCAAAAACTGCATCAAATTTTTGGATGTTAAGCATATTTTTTAAACCTTCAGTTTTCATGATATCTGTATGAACAGCAGAACCATGTTTAAAAGGAGAGATATCCATCTCAATTCCTTTTGGATTAGAGTAAACGATTAATTCCATTCCTACTTCTTTTGCTCGTCTATCTCTAAATTCAATCATCTCTTTAAACTTCCATTTTGTATCAACATGCACTAAAGGAAGTGGTGGTGGTGCTGGATAAAAAGCCTTTTGTAAAATATGTAGCATTACAGAAGAATCTTTACCTACTGAGTAAAGCATTGCTGGATTAGAAAATTCAGCTATTACTTCTCTCATGATATGCATAGATTCAGCTTCTAATTGTTTTAAATGTGTAAGTCTTTCAGCACTTATATTTATATCACTCATTAATTATTTCCTTTTAAATTGTTCCCATTTAAAAGGGAACCTTTTATCAAATAGATTCCCTCAAATTAAAAGTTTGAATTCATCTACATTTACTTACTTTGCGTGTAATCCGCACTCTTTATGCTCGGGGTTTTCCCACCACCATCTTCCAGCTCTAATATCTTCACCATCCTTAATGGCTCTGGTACAGGGAGCACATCCAATACTTGGAAAGCCTTGGTCATGAAGTTTGTTATATGGCACATTGTTTTGTTTAATGTAATTCCATACATCTTCTTCATTCCAGTTGATTAAAGGATTAACTTTAATAACTTTAAAGTTTTCATCATATTCAACTATTGGCATATCTGTTCTTGTAACACTTTGTGCTGCTCTAAGACCTGTAATCCAAACCTTTAAAGGTTTTAAAGCACGTCTAAGAGGCTCCATTTTTCTAATATTACAGCAGTTTTTTCTATTTTCAATACTTTCAAAATGACCATTAATTCCTTGTTTTTGATAAAGTTCTTCAACTTTCTCATTTAAAGGAAAAAAAACATTTAACTTAACACCATATTTTAAGTTTGTTGCATCCATTACGTCATATGTTTCTGGATGTAATCTTCCTGTGTCAAGTGTGAAAATATTTGCATTGTTGTCTACTTTTAAAATCATATCTGTTAAGACTTGATCCTCTGCACCTAAGCTACTTGATAAAGCAGCATCTTGTCCATACTCCTTTATGAAGTATTCTATTATCTCTTGTGCATTTGAGTTTTGAAACTTTTGGTTTAAATTATTAACGTCCATAATTGCCTTTTTTAAATCTGATAATCAGGTTCTTTAGTTTTTCCAAAAGAGATTTTATTCCAAGCTCTTTCATGGAAGTAATACAATACCATCTTAGTAACTAATTCAATTGAACCAATTGAAGCTGCCATACCTAAGTTACCTGTAATAAAATAAGAGATGATGATTGTATCAAGCGTTCCAACTGTACGCCAAGAGACAGTTTTTACAACTGATCTGTAAGCTTTTTCTGCCATATTTACCTCATAGTTTTATTGTATATGAGGATGAGTTTTACTCATCGTCATATAAACCAACACTTAGATATCTCTCTCCTGTATCACAAAGGATAGTAACGATTGTTTTACCTTTGTTTTCTGGTCTTGATGCAACTTGCTGTGCAATAAATGCATTTGCACCAGCTGAGATACCAACTAATAGCCCTTCTTTTCTTGCAAGTTCTTGAGAAGTTGCAATTGCATCTTCATTTGAAACTTGAATTACTTCATTATAAACAGTAGTATTTAATACATCTGGAACAAATCCAGCACCAATACCTTGAATTCTATGAGGTCCTGGTTTTCCACCACTTAATACAGGAGAAGCTTCTGGCTCAACTGCAATTACTTGAATATCTGGATTGTGTTGTTTTAATACTTCACCAGTACCAGTAATAGTTCCCCCTGTACCAATAGCAGCAACTAAAATATCAACTTTCCCATCTGTATCTCTTAGAATCTCTTCAGCAGTTGTTTTTCTATGAATATCTGGGTTTGCACCATTTGCAAATTGTTGAGGAACAAATGAGTTTTCAGTTTTTTCTGCTAATTCATTTGCTTTTTCAACAGCACCTTTCATTCCTTTTTCTGGCTCAGTTAATACTAATTCAGCACCTAAAGCTTTTAATAGTTTTCTTCTTTCAATACTCATTGATGAAGGCATAGTAAGAATTAATTTAATTCCTAATCCTGCACAAACTGATGCTAATGCAATACCAGTATTTCCTGATGTTGGTTCGATAACTGTAGTATTTTCATTGATTAATCCTTGCTCTAAAGCAGCTTTAATCATATTTGTACCAATTCTATCTTTTACTGAATGAGTTGGGTTCATAAACTCACATTTTCCTAAAACTGTAGCTCCACTTTTCTCACTCGCTGCTTGTAACTTTACAAGTGGTGTATTCCCGATTAATTCTGTAACATTTTGTGCAAATTTCATATTTTTGTTTCCTTTCAATTTTATATACTGTAATGTAAAAATTCGTTATATCTATCTTGATATTCATCTAGCTTTGCTAGTGAGATATCAAACAATTCTTTTGTACTTTTTTTAGCATCATCAAAGAAGATATTTAAAATTGGATTATCAGCTTTACTATCAATGATTTTTAAATCACCTTCTAGGGCAACTAAAATATCCTTTACTGAAATATCTTCAGGCTTTTTCGCTAAAACATATCCACCTTTTGCTCCCCTGATACTTTTTACTAGTTCCGCTCGTCTAAGCTTTCCTAGTAACTGCTCAAGGTAGTTTTGTGGAATATTTGCATTTGATGAAATCTCCTTGATTTGCATGGGAGATTCATCTTCATATTTACTTAATTCGTACATGGCAGTTAAACCATATACTCCTTTTGTTGAAATTAGAGGCATTACTAAATCCTTATGCTAATGCTTGCTCTAAGTCTTCAATTAAATCTTTAGGATTTTCTAATCCAATAGACAACCTAACTGTTGTAGGGTTTACACCTGCTTTTAATAACTCTGATTCACTCATTTGTGAGTGAGTTGTCGAAGCTGGGTGTACAATTAATGACTTAGAATCACCAATATTCACAACAACACTAAATAGTTTAGCTGCATCAATTACAGTCTTAGCTGCTTCATAAGATTCAGCTTCAAAAGAGATAAGACCAGAAGCTTTACCATCTTTGAAATATTTTTGTGCTTTTGCATAGTTTTCATTTGATTCTAATCCAGGATAGTTAACTGCTTTAACCTTTGGATGAGACTCTAAGAATTTAGCAACTTCTAAAGCACTATTAGAGTGTTTTTCCATTCTAATATCTAAAGTTTCAATAGATTGTAATAGTAACCATGAGTTATGTGGTGACTGAGCTGCTCCAATATCTCTTAAAAGAGCAAGTCTTACTCTTAAACAAAAGTTTGGAAGAGGAACATCAGTATAAACTAATCCATGATATGACTCATCAGGTTCAACAAAGTGTGAATATCTTTTTGCATTTTCTTTAAAAAACTCTGCTAAACCATCTCTTTCTACAATAATACCACCAATTGCAGTACCTTGACCATTTGTATATTTAGATGTTGAGTGAACAACTACATCTACTCCCCAAGAGATAGGATTAAATAAAGCTGCACTTGCAACTGTATTATCACAAACTGTTAAAACACCATTTCTTTTAGCAATTTCAACTATCTTTTCTATATCTGCAATAGCAATTTGCGGATTTGATAATGATTCAAAAAAGATAGCTTTTGTTTTATCATCAATTTGCTCTTCTAAATCAGAAGCATCAGCACTTTTAAATACTTTTGCAGTGATTCCAAATCTCTTAATTGTGTGAGTTAATAAAGTAACTGCACCACCATACAATTTATCAGAGATTAAAATATTATCTCCTGCTTCAGCCACATTAGCGATTGCATAAAAGATAGCAGATTGACCACTCGCAACACAAATTGCAGCAGCTCCACCTTCTAATTGTGCAAATCTTTGCTCTAAAACGTCTGTTGTAGGATTTGTTAATCTAGTATAAATTGACCCTAGCTCTTTTAATGCAAATAAGTTAGCTGCGTGTTCAGCATCTCTAAATGCATATGCAGTTGTTTGTGCAATAGGCACAGCCATAGTACCCCAACCTTCTTTATTGTTGTACCCTCCATGAACTGCAATTGTTTCTTTTTGCATTTTTTTTCCTTTTATTAAATTGTCTTTTTTTATTTGTAGTGAAATTGTATAGAAATTTTTTAATAATGTCAAGTGTTTTAATAGTGATTAATCAAATAGGCTTTATATAAGGGCTAGAAAATATAGTTGATTAAAAGAGTCATGTTTAATTAAGATGTTAAGAATTTATTTGTTATAATCCCCATTATATCAAAGTTATATGGAAGTATCAAGATATAAAAAAGCATATTTAATAAATAACTTTTTATACAATAAAAAAAATATAAAAAATTTTGAAAAAAAGAGTAATTCATGAGTAAAATTGCAATAATTGGTGCAGGAGCAGCAGGATTAATAGCTGCAATTACAGCAAAAAAAGATAATAATAGTTTAGAAATTGACCTATTTGATATAAATAATGCAATAGGAAAAAAGATTCTTGCAAGTGGAAATGGAAGATGTAATATCTCAAATATTAATGCAACAATAAATAACTATATAGGTGAAAATCCTACTTTTGTATCTTATGCTTTAAAACAATTTGATTTTAACTCTTTTAAAAAGTTTAGTAAATCACTTGGGCTTTTGCTTGATGTGAAGGAAGATGGTAAAGTTTACCCTTTATCAAATGAAGCAAAATCAGTAACTACACTACTTCAATCAAAACTTGAAAGCTTGGGTTTAAATTTTATTGGAGATACTAAAATAGTAAAGATAAAAAAAGAGGAGGGGAAGTTTACTCTTTTTTCAGATGAAAATGAGTTTAAAGCTTATGATAAAGTATTAATAAGCTCAGGCTTAGCAGCAGCACCTCAGTTAAACTCTACAGAGATAGGACTTGACCTTGCTAGTAGTTTTGGACACTCTTTTAATATGACTTACCCCTCTTTAGTTGGACTTCAAACAGATTTTGAGCATAAAACAAGATTGCAAGGAGTAAAAAAAGAGTCACTTGTAACACTTTATATAGATGGACAAAAAGAGAAAGAGATAGAAGGAGATGTTCTTTTTACTAAATATGGAGTCTCTGGTTTTGCAATTTTAGATATTTCTCAATATGCAGTTTATCCAATGGCTTTATATCAAGATGTACAAATAGCTATAAATCTCTTTCCTAAACAAAATAGGAATGAAGTTTTAGGAATGATAGAGTCTTTAATAAAATCTCTACCTGAAGAGAAACTAGAAAATATACTTAGTGGAATAGTTTCAAATAAATTAATTCCAGTAATAATAGATATGATAAAAGTAGATAAAGAGATAAAAGCAAAAGAGATAAATGCAAAACATATTAGAGCTATTGTAAATACTCTTATAAATCTTAGAATGAAAGTGATAGATACTCAAGGTTTTAAACACGCAGAAGCCAGTGGTGGCGGAGTTAGAACTGATGAAGTTGATGATAAAACTTTTGAGAGTAAGAAATGTGCAGGGCTTTATTTAGCTGGAGAGGTGCTGGATATTGTAGGGAATAGGGGTGGATACAATCTTCAGTTTGCTTGGGCTAGTGGTTACTTAGCTGGAAAGTCACTAGCAAGGGGAAAATAGTTCTTTTTGCAAATCTCTACGTTATTGTAAAAAATATTATAGTCATTTAGTTTAGTAAACTCCTACAATATTTTTTACTGCTTGCCTTGACCTTTACAAAAATTTACTATTTTCTTACTTTGTGACGTGATATGTGACAGTTTTTTGTTAACATTAAAAGAAATAAAAGTAGGAGTTTAAATGGCAGTTCCGAAAGTGTTTGTTAGTTCAACATGCTATGATTTAGGAGAAATTAGGGAACAGTTGCATAATTTCATTGAGTCTTTTGGTTTTGAAGCTGTACTAAGTGAAAATGGTGATATATTTTATCATCCAGATTTGCATACACATGAAGCATGTATAAAAGAAGTATCTAACTGTGAATTATTTATTCTTATTATTGGAGGACGTTTTGGTGGAGAATATATTGTTGATAAAACAAAGTCTATAACTAATGCTGAATATATTGCTGCAAAGAATAATAATATACCAATTTTTGCTTTAGTGAAAAAATCTGTTTATTTAAATCATCATATTTATAAAGAAAATAAAAATAAAGAATTTGTAGGAGATATTGGGTATCCTGCAATTGATAAGCAAGAGTATGCGTTAGATATATTTCAATTTATTGATGAAGTGAGAAGAGCTTCAACTAATAATGCTCTTGAGAGTTTTGATAGTTTTCAATCAATAGATAGTTACTTAAGAAAACAATGGGCAGGAATGTTTTTTGATTTTTTAAAAACTAGAGAAGTTAAAACTCAAATAGATGCCACAAATCATTTAGTTTCAGAAATTAATAATTCAAGCAAAAATTTAGAAGCATTAGTCAAGAGTTTATATCTATCTACTTCTGATAATAAGTCTTTGGCCGAGAAAGAAATAGAATCGATAGAAATTAATAGTTTGGTAGAAATGTTTTTTGATAGTGTATTATTTCCTTCATGGCAAAACTCAGAATATTATCCAATTGATCCATTAAAGTTTGATGTAAAAAAAATAGCTAAGATTTCCCCTAAGAGTCTCTCTTGGGATAAGTATTTAGTAAAAGTGGGACTGTTTGAATATGATAATATATCTAATGATGAAGATGAACTTGAAACCTATCTTCAGTGTGTAGTAAATACATATAGTAATAGGTACTTTTTACTTAATATAAAAGAGAGTATAGAGCATGAAAAGCTATTTGAAAAAGGTGTTAAAAATTCAACATTAAAACAAAGAGAGAAAGTATTAAATAGAATATTATTAAAGTATTCTAAATAGAATCTTTAAAGACTAAAATCTATCTCTTAAAACCTGCACTCTAGAAAGTTTACCAAGCTCAAACTTTCTAGAGTCACTATGTAAGATATTCTCTTCTATCTTTAAAGGCTTAACCTTTTTATATGATTTACCCTCATATGAAAAGCTAACATAGTTTTTATCTTCAACAGCTTTTTGTAAAAATCTTTGTTCTATAGTCATCTATTTGTACTCGATTTTATTCCTACCATTGTCTTTAGCTTGATAAAGTGCATCATCCGCTCTTTTTAAAATAGATTCAATGGTATCATCCTTTTGAGATATGGTTACTCCAAAACTTGCAGTTTTGTCTCCTACTTCATAAAACTTATGAGTAGAAATTTTTTCTTTAAAGATTTCCATCAATCTAAGTACTCCCTCTAAGCTTGATTCAGGACAGATAATTACAAACTCTTCTCCACCATATCGTCCTACAAAGTCTGTTTTTCTTCTATTTGTATTTAGGATATTAGCAATCTCTTTTAATACCTTATCTCCAACTTGGTGACCATATGTGTCATTTACTTCTTTGAATTTATCTATATCAACAATTGCTAAACCAAAGTTGTGGTTAAATCTTTCACTTCTATTTATCTCTATTTCTAAAAGTTCTTCTATTTTTCTTCTATTATATAAATTTGTTAGTTTATCTGTTGTTGCAAGTTTTTCTAACTCTTTATTTTTCTCTTCTATTTTTCTTTGTGCTTCTTCTAAAAGCTTGTTTGTTTTAATGATTTTTCTATTCCAATATATGACTAAAAGTATTACTATTAAAGAAGTAATAGCAATCTTCCATACAAGATCATAATTTACACCTTTTTCATATTTAATAGGAATCCATTTATGGAAAATTTCTCTATGAAGTTCATTTGTCATACTATTTATGGCTTTTTGTAAAATATTTAATAATGTAGTATCTTCTTTAACAACAGCCATTGATAACTTTAGTGTTTCAGAGATTTTCCCTGCAATTTTTAATTCTCCAAAATATTTTTGTTGAAACTCATAGCCTATACTTGCAAGGGTATCAATAAAACCAAAAAGCTCTCCTTTTTTTACTCTATCTAAACCTTCATTTATATTCTCAACTTCTACTAAGTCAAGAGAAGGATATTTTTGTCTTAATATCTTTACAAAAGCATCTCCTTTGATAATACCTACTTTTTCTCCTTCTAAATCTAAAATATGATTTATAAAAGGAACATCAACTTTTGTTGCTACAACTAAAGGGACATCTAAATAACTACTTGTAAAGTTTAGATATTTTTTTCTTTCATATGTTTCCATACCAAGGGCAAGCATATTACATTTGCCTTCTTTGATAAAAGTTATAGATTCATTCCAGTTTTTTGTTTTTACAAGTTCAAATTTAGCAGATAAGATTTTTTCAAATAAACTATAGTAATCTGAACTTATACCAGAATGTTCTTTTTCTTCATTTAATCCTTCAAAGGGTAAGCCATCAGGATTTATACAGTATTTGATAACTTTTGTGTTTAAATAAGCTTTTTCATCTTTATCAAGTTCAATATGTCCACCTTTATACTCTTTAATAGAGCCAATCCACTTAGTTACTAACTCTTCTTTCTCTTTTTTTGTAATAGAGTTAAGTCCTTTTTGTAAGATTGAACTCAAAATTGGTTTTTCTGGAATAATTCCTAATCTTAAGTCTTCTTTTTTTGTGTTTGGTAAAATAAGTTCACTTGCAAGTTTTAGATTTGAGTATAGGTTTTTTTTGATTAAGTAGTTAATATTTGTAAGATTTTGCATTAATGCATCAATCTTACCAAAAACTAAATCCTTTGTTAGTTCTTCATAAGTATCATAATAAACTAAATCTATAGTTCCCATTTTTTCTAGTTCTTTTATATAAAAAACATCTTTTAATACTCCTACTTTTTTACCTTCTAAACTTTTAATTCCTTTATATTCTCCAAAATCATCTCTTACAAAAATCATAATAGGAATATCATAATAAGAGCTAGTAAAAGTAGTAAATGGTTCTCTAAATTTTTTATATGAAATACTTGTGATTACATCAACTTCTTTATTTTTGAAAGCAGTATAGATTGTTGTCCATTTGTCTATTTTCTTTTCAAACATTAAGCCTGTTCTTTGAGATAATATATTTAATAATTCATGTTCAAACCCTACAGGAGTATTTTTTATATAATAAGAAAAGGGTGTAAAGTCAGGCATGATACCTACTTTTATTACAGGATTATTTTTTATAAACTCTTTTTCTTCTTCTGTTAAAGTGATAGTTTTTGCATTTAGTTGTATTGATAAGATAAAAAGAAATAGTATTAGTAGTCTCTTCATTTGTGCCCTTAATGAATTTATAAAAATTATAATACATATTATACATGAAGATACTTATAAGAAAAACAGAACTACTCTGGAGGAAGAAGTAGCTCTGTTACTTGACGGGTACAAAATTAAATTTGACTATATAGTCAAAAGATTAGTCAAAAAAAATTATTGATATTGATAATAATTGATATCTGCTGTAGGTTTACCATTAAACTCTACGATTCTATCAAGTCTAATAACATTTCCATCAGCAGTTTCCATAAATTCACTGTTATTTACATTTCTAAGGTCGACAATTTTAGAAGATACAGTAATCTCTTCTTTTTCTTTTACAAATGTAATATCACAATCAACTTTATTGTTAGCTGCTTCTTCAAACATGTTATATAAATCGCATGAAACCTGTACGTAATTATTCATAATCTACTCCTTATCATTTTTAGCACATAAAAGGACATCTATAAATATACATTTACATTTATAATTCTAGTTTGTCTAATATTTCAAAAAAGATTCTATGCTCTTCTTCTGTGATTTTAGAATTTAACCCTTCCCTAAAAGCTGTTACGTCAGCTAAGGTTTGTTCTAAAATCATTTCGCCTTTTTTAGTTAGCTTTATCTTATTGCTTCTTTTATCATTTTGAATATCACTTTCTCTAGTGATTAACTCTTTTTTTTCTAAAGAGTTTAATGAACGACTTATAGTTGTTTTATCTTTACCAAGAAGGTTCGCTATTTTTGTCTGATTTACATCAGGTTCATATTTTATGATTTCTAGCGTCGCTCTTTGTTCAATAGCAATATCATAAGCTGAAAGTATCCTGTTTAAGCTATTTACTACACTATTTGAACTTCTAATAAGTCTATACGCAATAGAGTCTTTCAATGCATAATTCATAAGGCTCCTTTTAGTTGCATATACAATTATTGCATATGCAACCTTTTTTTAAACTTAAACAAATTTAAGAAAAAATATTG
Source organism: Halarcobacter bivalviorum (assembly GCF_003346815.1). Classification (NCBI taxonomy): domain Bacteria; kingdom Pseudomonadati; phylum Campylobacterota; class Epsilonproteobacteria; order Campylobacterales; family Arcobacteraceae; genus Halarcobacter; species Halarcobacter bivalviorum. The sequence goes on along the minus strand of NZ_CP031217.1, from coordinate 2,623,381 downwards.
ATATATTTAACAATAATTTTTGTCTTTTGGAGAAATTCCATTGAAAAAAAGTATAAAATCTAATCTAATTTGTTGATTATTTTCAAGTATCATAAACTCTTCTTTTTGAATATTTTTTAAATCTATAACTTTAGAATTGATTATTTTTTGCTCTTCATTTTCGAGGTAAATAATCTCACAATTTAGCTTTTTAACTACCGCAGCTTCAAGTTCATCATAAAAGGCACAAGGTACAGGTGTATATTTTTTATTCATAGTAGCTCTTTAATAATTATTTTTATTTGATATTATACACAATCTTAGATTTCATCATAAATAAAGCAAAAAAATATAATAATGCTATTTATTTGCAACTAAGTTGCGGTATATTTAAGAAAAATATTTTAGGGAACAAAATGCCAAAAACTTTAAATCAAAAACAGATAGAAGAGATCAAAAGTCTTTTAGTACAAAATAAGATGACAATCGAGTCAACTTTAAACAATTTGTCGAACGAGCATGTAAATTTAAGTGAAATGGATTTAAATGATGAGGGTGATTTTGCTGCTGCAAGTAGAGATTATATTACTGATGTACATATTAAAAATCAACAACTTAGAGAGCTAAATTTAATTAATCACGCTTTAACTAAAATAGAAGATGGAAAATATACAGGTCTTTGTGAAATGTGTGATTCTGAAATTACAATCAAAAGACTTAGAGTAAAACCTCATGCAATGTATTGTATTGATTGCAGAGATTATATTGAAAAATCACAAGTAAAAAAAGCTGTTTAGTTATTACATAATTTAATCCAGGAAGTGATTTTTCTATCTTCTTGGATTATATGTTGTACTAATGATATATCGATTATTCTAGCTAACTCTTTTTCTAAAACATTCTGTTGCATAAATGAACTATCTCTTACAAAAAGAGTTAAATCATTAATTATTTTTTCATGACAAGCATGATGGTATTTCAGCTTAGGATAGTTTATTTTTTTCATAAACTCTTCTTCTCTTTGAAAATGTGTTTTCATATAAGAGTATAGTCTATTTAAAATATCTTTTATTTTCTCTTTTTTATTCTCATTTTGAGTAATATTAAAAGCTTCTGTTGCAATATCAAATAACTCTTTATGTTCCTCATCAATAAATTTTTCATGTACTAAATAATCTTTTTTCCAGCCAAAAGATTTTCTTAGGTCTTCAATTGGAGTTTTAAAAAGTTTTATTTTTTTGTCTTCAGTTATAATATGAGTTATAAAATACTCGTTGATAAATTCATTTAATTTTGAGTTTATCTCTTCAATTTCAAGACTATTAATATTGCTTATCATCTCTTTTAGAATATTAATTAGCTTTTTATGTATTAATTTGTGCTTAGCCAAATAGGGGTAGTTTATACTACTCATATACTCTTCTTCCGTCATAAAATGAGTAGAAACATATTGAAAAAGTTCTTTTATTATCTCTTTCAATGGTTCCATTTCAAAAGATGTAGCTTTTGTACTTGAAAGTTGATAGGCTTTTTTTGCTATGTTAAATAATTTTTTGTGTTCATTATCAATTTTAAAGTGACCAATATTATATTCAGTTTTCCAAATAAGCGCTTCCATAATTGCTCCTTTGCTGATAACAAAAAATGTTATAAAATAATATTACAATTAAAACCTTAAAGAATGTAAAATTATAAAAATTAGTATATAATTACTAAAAAAAATAGGATAAAACTAAATGTTGATGTTGATTTATTTTTTGATAGCTATAGGAGTATCTTTTTTATGCTCAATACTTGAAGCTGTTTTACTTTCAATAACTGCTTCACATATTGAAATTGTAAAAAAAGAGAATAATAGTTTAGGCTCTTTAATGGAGCATCAAAAAAGAAATATTGATTTTTCTATTGCAGCAATTTTAACTTTAAATACGTTTGCACATACTTTAGGTGCAGCAGGTGTTGGAGCAGAGGCTGCAAAAATGTTTGGTGATGAGTATATGTTTTATATCTCAGCAGTTTTAACAATTTTGATTCTTGTTCTTTCTGAGATTATTCCAAAGACTTTAGGTGCATATTATTGGAAAAATTTAGCAGGGTTTGCAACAAGAGCAATTAAGGTATTAGTTTTTATAACATATCCAATTTTAGTTGTAATGAACAAAATTACTACATATATAACGCCTGCAAAAAAAGAGACAATTACAAAAGATGAAATTTTAGCAACAGCTTCAATTGCTGAGAAAAAAGGTATATTAAGAGTTAAAGAAACAGCAGTGATTGAAAATCTTTTAAAATTAAATGAGATAAAAATAAAAGATATTTTTACTCCAAGATCTGTTGTATTTAGTGTACAAAAAACTGCTTTTTTAAATAGTTTTACAGATAGAAGTAGTGTAGATTTAGAGAAGTTTAAAGAGTATTCAAGAGTTCCTATTTATGATGCAGATATTGATGATATTATTGGGATAGTTATTTCAAAAGAGTATTTTCATGAGTTATTAGAAAATAAGTATGAAAATAAAGAGGATTTAATAAAACCTGCGCAAAGAGTAAATGAAAATATCGCTATTTCTAAATTAATAGATATGTTCCTTACAAAAAATGAGCACCTTTTTATTGTTACTGATAATTATGAACAAACAGAGGGTGTTGTTACTTTAGAAGATGCTTTAGAGTCACTTCTTGGTGCAGAGATTGTTGATGAGCTTGATAGTAATGTAGATTTGAGAGAATTAGCAAAAATGAAAATGAAAAATGCGAGAAGAGTTTTAGCTTAATTTCAAAAGGGGAAACTTCCCTTTTTGAAATCTATTTTTTACTTTTACAATGTTCTGCGTAGAAGTTACCAAATTTAAGACCAGTTCCACCTTTGTCTTTTTTAACTGTATATTTAGTAACAACAGGATTACACTCATCAATCCAAGAGTATAAATCATAAACCTTTACTTGATTAAATCCCATTTTTCTAATTGTTTCTGCTTCAATAGATGCTCTTGCTGCGGAGTTACATACTATAATAAGATTTGGTTTTATAAACTTATCTTCCATATCAAGAGCATGAAGTGCAAGACCTTTTTCAGGAGCTTGTCTTCCTATTCTCACTGAACCTTTAATATGTGCTGCTGCCCACTCTTCCATAGTTCTAACATCTGCAACTAACCAGTCTTTTGCTTTTAAAGCTTTTTGTACTTCTTCAGTTGTAGCATATGTCCCAGCTTTTTTATTTTCCTCTTTTAGTTTTGAACTAAGCTCTTCATAGCTAATAAAATCAGCTGCAAATAAAGAACTAGAAGCAACTAAAAGCCCTAATAATAAACCTTTAAATTTCATTACTTTTCCTTATGATTAAATTATTAGTATTATAAATAATAGTTATTTATGTATACCTTAAAATAAACTTAATCTTATTTATGATAATTATTAATTTTAGTTATAAGTCAATTAAAGAAATAGCTTTTTTTATTTGTTCTTTATTCTTATGTACTATAATTACATATTTTATTTTATGACATAGGGAACAAAATGGATAATAGTGATTTAACAAAACAACCTGAAACTAAGTTTGAAAAAAAGCTTGTACAGGATGCATACAATGTAAATGTAGCTTTTTATGTTCACCTAAAAGAGTATAACAATTCAGTAAGAGATGAATTAGAAAAAAGACTTGAAGAGGTGTTTTTCTATTCAAGAGGTGTTGAATGGAAGTTTGATAGTTTTGGAATAGAAAAAGCAGGAAAAAGAAGTAAAAATATTGTAGGCTTTTTTATTTTTAGAACAGCAAATATTACAGAGCTTAAAAAGCTTTTTAAAGAGTATTTTGAAGATTATGATAATGCAATCAAAATTACTTGTTCAGTTGCAGAGTACAAAAAAACTGACGAAACTTTTTTTGAGTTAGATGTATAACATCTGACTCTCTTTCTTATATATAACTTATCTTTTTAAAATAGTTTGGAATATAATAAACTTATAGATGAAGGAGTTTATTATGAGTCTTAAAAAAATCACTTCCTTAACAATGTTATTATCAATGTTTCTTATGACTTATACAGGAATAATGTTGTTTATTTCTCCCCCTGGAAGAGTTGCAAAATGGTCAAATTGGGAGATTTTAGGATTAGGAAAAGAAGAGTATGCCCAAGTGCACTCAACTTTTATGGTTCTGTTTATCATAGCTACAATTTTGCATGTTTATTATAATTGGAAACCTATGATTAGTTATATGAAAAATAAAGCAAAGGTAGTAATTATATTCACAAAAGAGATGGCTGTAGCTTTTGTAATAACATTACTATTTTTAGTAGGTACTTTATATGAAATTTCTCCTTTTTCAACTTTTATAAATTTTGGAGAAGATATAAAAAATTCATGGGAACAAAAATATGAAAAAGCTCCATATTCTCATGCTGAATTATCTACCTTAGAGGAGTTTTCTTCAAAATTAGGTTTTGATTTAAATAGAAGTATGGAAATATTAAAAGCTAATAATATTGAAGCTGATGAGATGGATACTTTAAAAGAGATAGCTAAAAACAATAATATTAGTGCGCAAAAAGTTTTCTCATTATTAAGTGAAAAACAAAAAAGTACTATTTCAAAAGCTGAGAGTTTAACTGGCTTAGGAAGAAAAAATATCTCTGAGTTATCAAATGATTTAGGTATTACAGCTAATGAGTTAATAGAGAAACTAAAAACAGTAGGAATAGAAGCAAAAAGTGATGATAAGTTTAAAAGCTTATGTGAAGAAGTAGGTAGAACACCTAGAGAAGTAATAGAAGAGTTAGGTTTTTAACTCTTCTTTATTAATTCAAAAATATCAAGTGGAGTTTTTACAATATGGTCTGCTCCATTTTCGATTAACTCTTTTGTTCCTCTGAATCCCCAAGAAACACCAACTGCTTTCATATTTGAATTTTTTGCTGTTTTCATATCAACATCACTATCTCCAACAAAGTAGATATTTTCACAAGTAAGCTCTAAAGCCTTTGCAATCTCTAGTGCAGCATGTGGATGTGGTTTTTTAGGTACATCATCTTTTGAGCCATGAACTTCTAAAATATTTGTATATTTTGGAAAAAATTCATTTACATATTTTATTGTAAATTCATGGGGTTTATTTGATAGAATAGCTACTTTTATCTCATTTTCATGTAATAAGTCTAATAAGTCATAAATACCTTCATATGGTTTTGTATTATAATGAAACTCTGAATCATATACTTGTTTAAATCTTTTAAGTACTTCAATTGCCATCTCATTTGAGGAGTCTTTAGGAATAGCATTGTTTACTAAAACTTCAGCTCCTCCACCTACAAAATATTTATACTCTGTAATCTCATGTATCGGTAGGTTAAACTCTTTTAAAACAATATTTGAACAAAGAGCAATATCTGTTAAAGAGTCAATAAGTGTTCCATCAAGGTCAAAAATAAAACCATTATTTTTCAAGGTAATTTCCTTCTTAAGTTTTAGATACTATTTTATCTTTTGAAAATATAAAAGAGATAAAAACAGTAATTAATGTTAAAAATGAAGTAATCATAAATACATCTGAATAATCTTTTGAAATATCATGAATAAGTCCTGCAATAAAAGGACCAAAGGCTTGTAAGATAGCAAAAAGAATAGTTACAAAAGAGAAAACTTTTGCAGTCATTTTTTTATCAAACTCTATAGAACAAAGTAAAGTCACAAGAGAAGGAATACTCCATACAGAAATACCAAAGAAAATAGCAGAAAGCCAAATAGAATATGAAGGCAAAGAAAAGGCTAATGTTGCATGGGCAATTGTTTGTAAAAGATATACAAAAATAAGTGTTTTATATGCTCCTATTTTATCTGCAATTGTTCCAAAAAGAATACCTGAGAAAATACTCATAAAGCCTAAAAGAGTCCAAAAATTTCCAGATATTTGAGTTGAAAAATCATATTTTTCTATAACTGCACTAACAAAAAAAGTTACATAAATTGAGTATGAAAATCCAAATACCATATAAACAAAAGCAATTTTCCAAAAGCTTGAAGTGAATAAAAACTCTTTTGTTTTAAAATTTATATCTGAAATTGTGTGATTAGCATGTTTTTTAATTCCAGGTTGTGAGAAGAAACTTACAAGAACAAGAATTAAACAGAAAACTAACCAAGCAGACTCCCACGGAACATCTTTAACTAACTTTTGAGTAAAAGGCACAATTTGTCCACTTAAAACAATTGCTAAACCACTTGCACTTACAATAATACCTAAAGCTTTACCTCTAACATTTTTAGGAATAACATTTGAAATATAAGCCATAATAGCAATATTTGAAATTGCAGAAAAGAAACCACTAAATGAATAGAAAAATGAAACTAAAATATAATTTGTAGTTAATATCATTAAAAACATAGAAAAGGCTTGTAATAAAATAGTAGTAAAAACTAATCTATGCGTAGAAAATTTTCTATAAAGATAGTTTGCAAAAAAGATACCAACGAAATATCCAATAAAGTTTGAAGTTCCTATAAATCCAGCTTGAGTAGTTGAGATATTTAAACTCTCTTGTAAGTTTGGAAGTACCATTCCAAATGAGAATCTTCCAAAACCTAAACAGGCTAAGATTACTAAAAATGAGGCAATAATAGATTTTATATATGGTTTCATTTCACAGGCTTTTTTTAAATTTAATCTGCAATAATACACTTTTATAATTAAAGGTAAATAATGAAAAGTTGGGATGATATTTTAAGGCTTGAAAAAAGCAAAGATTATTATAAAGAGTTAGAAAACTTTTTAGAAAAAGAGTATGCTACAAAAAAGATATTTCCTCCAAAAGAGTTGATTTTTAATGCTTTCGAAAAAACAAGTTTAGATAAGATAAAAGTAGTTATTTTAGGTCAAGACCCTTATCATGGAGAAGGACAAGCACAAGGCTTCTCTTTTTCTACCCCAAGTAATATAAAAAATCCACCCTCAATGCAAAACATTTTAAAAGAGATAAAAGATGATACTAGTGTTGATTCTATTTGTCTTGACGGAGATTTAACTTCTTGGGCACAACAAGGAGTACTTCTTTTGAATGCTATTTTAACAGTGGAAGAAGCAAAACCTAAGTCCCATGAAAAAAAGGGCTGGGAAAACTTTACAGATAATATAATTAAATATATTTCAAGTTCATGTGAAGATATTGTTTTTATTTTATGGGGTGCTCCAGCAATTAAAAAATCAAAATTAATAGATGAAACAAAACACCATATTTTAACTGCTCCTCATCCAAGTCCTTTGTCTTCATATCGAGGTTTTTTTGGATGTAAACACTTTTCTAAAACAAATGAAATATTAAAACAAAAAGGAAAGGAGCAAATACAATGGTAATAGATGAAAATAGCTGGGAATTAAAAAGTACAGATAATATAAATCAGTTATTAAGAGTTAAAAAAGAGCTTGATTTAGAAGGTTTTGATAATCTACTTATTGTAAAACATAATTTCCATGTAGCAGATGATATTATGTTTCCTGACCCAGCATGTTTGTCATTTTTTGCAGCTTTTGAAAAAAATCTTTTAGAAGAATTAGAGTTAAAAGAGCAGTTAAAACTTTGTGCAGTTGATATAAAAGAGGGTCTAATGAGATTTTATATCTATTGTAAAAACTATGAAGATACGATAACAAAACTAATTGAATTTTTAAAAACTAGTAGGTTATATGAGTGTGAATTTGAAGTTATATTAAATGACAAAGGGTCTAGATTAAAAAATTTAATCTAGTTTCCCTTATCTAATGCTGTAAGAAAATTTATAAAGTTTCTATTGTGAATTTTGTTTACTTGCATAAAGATGAAAGCTACAACAATTACATTTAAGTGAATCATTGCTTCTTTAAAGTCTAAAAATGCTAAAAGTACACCTGCAATTAAAATAAATACTGGATATGCAAGTTTAATTCTTTGTTCATCTCTTGCAAATAGTACTTGATAATCTTTTAAATTTGTTTTTATAAAAGATTTATCTTCACTTGTAAGTTTCTTTTTCTCTTTTAACTCATTTAATTCTTTTAATACATCAAGTTTCTTTTTGTATTGATAATACTTTACAAAAATCATAACTAAGATGATTAAAGAGATTAAATTAGATATTAACTCTAGTGGTAATTGTGCCATAATTTCTTTTTCCCCTTTGATTTACAAGATTTTAGTATATTTGACTTTATAATTAAATAATATCACTTTAAATAAAATTAAATATTATTTATATATAATTAATTAAATTATTTAAAAGGAGTTGAATATGAAAAAAATATTCTTTGGTCTAGTGTTGAGTTGTGCATTTTTATTTGCATCAATAGATCTGAACAGTGCTACAAAAGATGAGCTCATGCAAATAAAAGGAATAGGTGCTAAAAAAGCAGAAATGATTATTGATTTTAGAAAAAAACAAAAAATCAATAAAGCAGAAGATTTAATGGGTCTAAAAGGCTTTGGTAAAGGCTTAATTGAGAATATAAAAAATGAAGTAAAAGATAAGGAGTAACTCTCCTTATCTTTTAAGAAAGGAAATTTTCTGCTAAAATACAAATAAAAAGGGGTTAGTATGAAAATTTCTGGTAATTCTTTCTGTCCTTGTGGTAGCCAAAAAAAATACAAAAAATGCTGCCGTATCTTCCACTTTGGGGAAACTCCTTCAACTGCATTGGAGTTGATGAAATCAAGATATAGTGCTTATGTTGCAAATAATCCAGAGTATATAATTAATACAACTCATAAAGAGAACTCTGATTATACAACAAATATTCAAGAGTGGAAAAACTCTATAAACAGTTTTTCAAAATATAGTGACTTTAAAAAGTTAGAGATTATTGATTTTATCGACGGTCAAGAAGTAGCTTATGTAACTTTTAAAGCCACTATATTTCAAGGTGCAATTGATTCTTCTTTTATTGAAAAAAGTAAATTTATTAAAGAAGAAAATAGATGGTTGTATCATAGTGGAGAATTTATACAATAAAATTAAAAGGTAAATAAATATGAAGATACTATTAGCTCCAGCTGAGACAAAAAATAGTGGAGGAGATGATAAACCTTTTTGTAAAGAGAATTTCTTTTTAGAAGAATTATTCGATAAAAGAGAGAATATATTTAAAATATATGAAGAGTTTGTTTCTAGTTCTTCTCTTGAAGAATTATCAAAATGGTTTGGTTTAAAAAAGCTTGAAGAAGTAAAAAAATATCAAGATAGCTTAAAGGATAAAGTAACAATGAAAGCTATTATGAGATATGATGGAGTTGCTTTTGATGCTTTAGCTTATAAAAGTTTAGATAAAAATACTCAAAAATATATTGATGAAAATGTTTTACTTTTTTCTAATCTTTTTGGACCAATAAAAGCAGATGATTTAATCCCTGATTATAAATATAAACAAGGAGCAAAACTTCCAAATGTAAATGTAGAGAAGTTCTATTTAGATAATTTTACAGATAGTTTAGATAGCTTTATCGGTGAAGAAGTTATAGATTTAAGAGCTGGATTTTATGAAAAATTTTATAAAGTAAAAGAAGCAAAGGTTTTAACTTTTAAATTTATTAAAGATGGAAAAGTAGTATCTCATTGGGCAAAGTTTTATAGGGGAAAATTACTTCAAGAAATAGCAAAAAATAGTATAAAAAATCATAGTGAGTTTATGCAAATGCAAATACCAGGCTTAAAATTAGAAGAGATTCAAGAAAAGAAAAATATTAAACTTTTAATAATGAGTATTGAAGATTAAGATAAGTACTCAAAAGAGTACTTTATCTTAAAGAAAAATATCAGCAGTTTGATTTTGATACCAACCAACAGCATATTCAGCCTCTAAGGCTCTAAATGTGGCATCAGCACCCATAGGACTTAATCCACCAGCTCCTGGAACTGTTTTAATTTCATCTTCATGTGCTTCATACACGGCAGCAACAGTAATTCCATAATTTGGTGCAATTAAACTATAACAAGTATTAGCTAATTTTGGAGGATTTACCACAGGTTTATCTTTTAATAATCTTGTAATTTGTAAAGCTGCAATTTTAGCTTGAGAATTTGCAGAGAAACCAGATTTTGGCATCTTACTAGCAATTGCTGCATCTCCAATTACGTGTACATTTTTAACAAGTCTTGATTCAAATGTTTTTGTATTAACAGGACACCAATCTCCTTTTGTTAATCCCGAATCAAAAGCAAGTTGTCCAGCTTTTTGTGCAGGGATATAGTTTAAAACATCAGCTTTTACAACTTCATCTTCTGTTTTGATTTCTAGTTTTTTAGGGTCAACTGAAATAACTTTTCCACCAAATTCTGCACTTCTCCACTCAATCATATCTCCATAAAGTTTTTCCCAACCTTCTTGGAATAATCCTTGTTTAGAGAATTTATTTTTTTGGTCTAAAATTATGATTTTTGAGTTAGGTTTATTATTTTTTAAGTAGTGTGCAACTAACGATACTCTTTCATATGGTCCAGGAGGACATCTAAATGGATTTTCAGGTGCAACCATTACATAAGTTCCCCCATCTTGCATACCCTCTAATTGTTCTCTTAATAAAGTAGTTTGTGCTCCTGCTTTATAAGCATGAGGTGCATAGTGTTCAGAACCTTCAACATAACCTTTTTCATATTTGAAATCAATTCCTGGAGCTACAATAGCTCTATGATAAGCAATAACTTGACCATTTTCTAAGATTACACTATTTGTAGTTCCATCTACTTTTTTTACTTTTTCATGGATTACTTGTATCTTATATTTTTTTTCTAAAGTTTTGTAATCATGTTTGATATATTCAATATCATTTAATCCAGCAATTACAGTATTTCCAAATGGACAAGTATAATATTCTTTGTTTTGTTCAATTAAGATAACTTCTGTTTCTGGAGAGAATTTTTTAAGGTATTTCGCTGCAGTCGCACCACCAAAACCACCTCCAACAATAACTACTCTTTTTCTATCTTTTGGTAAAGCTACATTAGTAATACTACTACAAGCAGCAAATGAAAGAGCAATAGAGCTTACAAGTACTTTGTTAAAATGTCTTCTATTTATCATCTTTAATCCTTTATCTTTCTACTTTAGAAAAGTAATAAGAGATTTGTTCTAACTCTGCATCAGTAAAACCTTTTACATGTTTTTGCATCATTGTTCCAGTTCTTTTTCCATTCTTATAATCAAGTAATGTTTGGTACATGATTGTTTTACCCATACCTGCAATATATGGAGTAATAGTAGTAGATTTCCCATCAGTCCCATGACATGATGCACACGAAAGTGATAACATTTTTCCTTGTAAAGCATCATACTCTACAGCATAGCTAAAGCTACATAGACAAAATAGTGCTATGATAAACTTTTTCATTTGTGCCCCTTTTTTAGTGATTAATTTCCCATGGCTTTAAACAAAGCTCTAAATAATAATATTTATTTTTTCTTAAGCGAATATAAATTTCAAAAATTATAAGAATCCAAATTTATATAAAAAAACATTATTACTAAGTTTAATATAAGTTTCATATGTTATAAATTAACACATATGATGTAAAAAATATACATATTAAATGTAAAATAAAATCATATATTAAATTTATTAAAGGAGTACAATGTGTCAATAAGTGAAATAAAAATTTGTAAGCCTAAAAGAGGACAAGCAAGTCAAATTTACAAACTTGTTGAAAAAACAAAGGTATTAGATTTAAATTCAGAATATCTTTATTTACTTCAAACAACCCATTTTAAGGATGTTTGCTCAGTTGCAATATATGAAGATAAAGTAATTGGTTTTGTATCAGCTTATATGATACCAACTGAACCAAATACTCTGTTTATCTGGCAAGTCGCAGTAGATGAAGCTTATAGAGGTAATGACTTAGCAAGAAGATTGATAATGGAGATACTCCAAAGGGATGAATTAAATGTGAATTATTTACATACAACAGTTTCGCCAAGTAACAAATCTTCAATTAGAGTGTTTGAAAAAGTAGCATCTTTTTATAAAACAGAGATGTTAAATGAAGAGTTTTTTGAGAGTAGTGATTTTTTAAATCAGCATGAAAAAGAGGTTTTATATAAAATAGGACCATTTAATAAATAAAAAGGGTAAAGAGTATGAGAATTTTTGAGAATTTAGAATCAGAGGTAAGAGGTTATATAAGAAGTTTTCCCACGATATTTAGTACAAGTAAGGGAGCAAAATTAACAGATGAAAATGGAAGGGAATTTGTTGATTTTTTTGCAGGTGCAGGAACTTTAAACTATGGACATAATAATGAACATATAAGTAGTGCTTTAATTGAGTATTTACAAAAAGATGGAATTGTTCATGGGCTTGATATGGCAACAACTGCAAAAAAAGAGTTTATAGAGACTTTTGAAAATTTAATTCTAAAGCCAAGAAATCTTGATTATAAGTTACAGTTTACTGGACCAACAGGAGCAAATGTAGTTGAGACAGCACTTAAACTTGCAAGATTAGTAAAAGGAAGAAGTAATGTAGTTGCCTTTACTAATGGTTATCATGGTTTATCACAAGGGGCATTGGCTGTTACGGGAAATAATGAGTACAGAGATGAGAGTTATATTAGTAGGGCAAATGCTACTTTTATGCCTTTTGACGGATATTTTGGAGATTGGAATACATTAGAGTATTTTAGAAAGTTTTTAGAAGATGGAAGTAGTGGAGTTGATATTCCAGCAGCAGTTATTTTAGAGACTATCCAAGGAGAAGGGGGCATAAATGTTGCTTCAAAAGAGTGGTTACAAGAGTTAGAATCACTTTGTAGAGAGTATGATATTTTATTAATTGTTGATGATATTCAAGTAGGTAATGGAAGAACTGGAAATTTTTTCTCTTTTGAGTTTGCAGGAATTAATCCAGATATGGTAACTCTTTCTAAATCAATTGGTGGTGGACTACCTATGTCTTTACTTCTATTTAAACCAGATTTAGATCAATGGAAACCAGGAGAACATACTGGAACATTTAGAGGAAATAATTTAGCCTTTGTAGCTTCAAAAGTTTCACTTGAAAACTATTGGCAAAATGATGATTTATCAAATGCAGTATTTTACAAAGAGAAAATTTTAAAAGATAGATTAGAAAAAATTATGAAAAAATATGAAGGTGAATATAAAATTGAACTAAGAGGACGAGGTTTAGCTTATGGGTTAGAGTTTAAAGATGATGCTTCAATTGCAGGAGAAATTTCTTCTTATGCCTTTGAAGAAGGCTTAATCGTAGAAACTTGTGGTAATCAAGACCAAGTAGTGAAATTTTTACCTCCTTTAGTGATAGATGAAGAGACTTTAACTGATGGTTTAAACAAATTAGAAAAAGCGATTGATAGATTATTTAAAGATAAAAAAGCAAAATTAACAGGAGAGTTTTAATTTATGATAGTAAAAGATATTAAAAAAGATGTAATAGGTACACAAAGAGAAGTATTTGCCGAAGGTGAGCAATGGGTTAGTAGAAGAATGCTTTTAAAAGATGAAGGAATGGGTTTCTCTTTTCATGAAACAATTATTAAAGCAAATACAAAAACACATATACATTATCAAAATCATCTTGAAGCAGTTTATTGTGTAGCAGGAAATGGAAAGATAGAAGATTTAACAACAGGAAAAGTTCATGAAATTTATGATGGGGTTATGTATGCTTTGAACAATCATGATGACCACAATCTTTATGGAGGAAGTGAAGATATGAGACTTATTTGTGTCTTTAATCCACCAATAAAAGGAACAGAACACCATGATGAAAATGGAGTTTATCCTTTAGAGGATTGATTGTGCAGTTTATTTATATAAAAAATTATCTAAATATACCAAGAGAAAAAAAATTTCAATTTATGAAATATCTTTATAGCTTTGATGAATTTAAAGTGATTAATCAAAAAATCATTTTAAATGATAATGCCTTAGCAATAGAACTGGATAAAACCTCCTCTTTTTATAAAGCAAAAGAATTAATAGATAAGTTTTTACAAGAGTATAAAGAAATAGACTCATTTTTTATAGATTCTTTAGTTATAGAAGATAAAACATTACTTCTTAAAAGAAAACATAAGGTAGTTAGAAAGGTTGATTTAAGATGAGACTATTAGCTTATAAAGTAGATAAAAAGCTATTGAACTACTTAGATGAAGAGCAGTTATATATTGTAGATATAGCAGAAGATATTAGTGATGCAATATATCATAGTGAAGTAAGATACTACAATCTTATTATGGTTGAATGTAATAACTACTTTAATTGTAAAAAGATATTAAAAGGTATAAATACAAGAGTTACTGCCGTAATATTCTTAGTAGAAGAATATAGTAAAGAGTTAGAGATAAAACTTTTAAATAATGGAGCACTCTTTGTAATAAAAAAAGCTGCTTCAAAAGAGTATCTTTTAGCAAAGATTGAATCTATTCATAGAGATAATTTTAAAAAAGAACTTCTTTATAAAGATAATTATAGAGCCAACTTAGAAGAGAGAACTTTGGTTAGTGATGAGAAAAAAGTAACTTTTAAAGGGAAGTCATTTTCTATTTTAAGTTATTTGATTAAAAATAGATATAGAGCTCCTATTTCAAAAGATGAATTACTACAAGCAAATTGGGATGAACCAGAGATGGTATCTGATAATGTGATTGAAGTTAATATTAATGCAATTAGAAACTCTTTGAAAAAAGAGTTTAATGAGAACTTTATAGAAACAGTAAGACATAGAGGTTATAAAGTAAGTATTTAAATAAAAGGGGAAGAATGAAAATAAAAGTATGTAAGTTTGGGGGAAGTTCCGTAAAAGATGCCTCCCAAATAAAAAAAGTTTTTAATATTGTAAAAAGTGATGAGAAAAGAAGAGTTATTGTTGTTTCAGCTCCAGGAAGAGATGAAAAATATGATGAAAAAATAACTGATCACTTACTAAATATTTCAACTAATGGAAACCATTTTAGTGAACAAAAAATAGATATCTCTTCAAAGCAAAGCTTTGAAACAATCATTCAAAAGTTTGAACAACTTTGTGAAGCTTTAGGTATTGAAAAAAAAGAATTAATTGACTCTTTAATCAAAGACTTGAACAATAAAACTTTAAAAAATGAGAAAAGAGATGCTTTCTTTTTATCAAGGGGAGAACATTATAACGCAAAACTAATTTGTGAATATATGAAAAAAAATGGATTAAATATTAAACTTATGCTTCCTGAAGAGTTTGGTTTTATTCTAAGTTCAGATTATTGTGATGGAAAGGTTATAGAAAAAACATATCTTAATATAAGTGAATACTTTAATTTTCAAAAAGCTGATTATTATATGGTTCCTGGTTTTTATGGAATTACAGAAGACAAAGAGATAGCAGTGATGAGTAGAGGTGGCTCTGATTTGACAGGAGGAGAGCTAGCTTATGCTTTAGATGCAGACTCCTATGAAAATTGGACAGATACAAATGGAGTATATGAAGTAGACCCTAGAGTAATAGAAAATGCTAATGTGATACCAAGACTTACTTTTAAAGAGTTAAGACTATTAAGTTCAAAAGGCTTCAATGTTTTTCATTTTAATGCTATGTTAAATTGTAAGAAAAGCAAAATCCCTATAAATATTAGAAGTACAAACAATCCAGAGCATGAAGGAACTTTGATTTTAAATGAAAGAGTACCTATGGAAGATTTAGTAGGAATTGCAAAACTAGATAATATGGCTGCAATACATCTACAAAAAGATATGCTTGCTGATGAGATAGGTTTTACTGCAGAACTTCTTAAAATCTTTAGTGAGTTTGGAATAAATACTTATCACTACCCAACAGATAAAGATGATATTTCTATTTTAGTAGAGCAAGAAGATTTAAAAGGGAATATTAATAATTTACGAAGAGAGGTAGAAAGAAGATTAAAAACTGATAATATTTATGTAACTTATAATCTTTCAATAATTACTTTAGTTGGAATAGGCTTAAAAGAGAATGCTTTTGCAATAGTTGATGCAATTACTGCTTTAAAGCAACAGAATATCTCTTTTGAAATGTTTGATATGAGTCCTTCAAAAATATCTTTTCATCTGGGTGTTTCTCAAAATGTTTCAGATATTGCTCTTAAAACACTTTATAAAAAAATGTTGCTCTAAATAAAAAGGAAAATAAATGAAAAAGAGTTTGATTTTACTATTTGTAATAGTAGGAATACTTTTTTCTTCAACAACAAAAGAAGAGAGAGTTCAACAAAGAGTTGATGAGTTAAAAAAACCTTTATATAACCCTTTTGTAGAAAACTATATTCTGCATGAGATTAAACAACTAAGGGAAGAGAATAGAAATTTAAAGGTTGAATTACATGAAACATTGGCAAAAAAAGAGATTCAGATGTCAAACAATGTGGTAAATTATGCTACTTCTACTATTAACAATATGTTTTATATTATTGCAGCAGCTACCTCATTACTTGTGATAGTGGGTTGGACTTCTATTAAAGATACCAATGAAAAAGTAAAGAATATGATTGATGAAAAGACTTCTAAGATAATTGAAGAGTATGAAGAGAGACTTCTAAATTTTGAAAGAGATTTAGAGAGTAGGTCAAAACAAGTTAAACGAAATCAATATGAGATAGAAGTCACTAATACTATTCATTCCTTATGGTTAAGAGCAAGTCAAGAGAGTACTCCTTCTGGAAAAGTGGAAATATATGATGAGATTTTAAATATTAGACCAGATGAGGTAGAAGCTTTAGCTTATAAAGCTGATGCAGTTCTAGATATGGGAGAAGCTAATTGGGCTTTAAATCTTACTAATCAAGCTTTAGAAATAGATGATTCCTATGCAAACGCTTATTATCAAAGAGCTAAGATTTATGCAGTCTTAGGTCAAGACGAAAATGCAATTTTAGATTTAGAAAAATCCATAGAATTAAATGAACAGTATGTAAAAGAGATTGAAAATGAGCAAGAGTTTGAATCTTTAGTCAAACATGAAAAAGTACAAAAAATTCTTAAATTAAAAGCAACAGCTTAGACTTCTTTTGGAAGTCTTTTGTTGTATAAAAATAGTAAAGAGAAAAGAGCAAAAATAGTAGAATATAAAAATAGATACTCTCCATATAACCAACCTGCAATTAAAGCTCCTAAAAAACCACCTAACCCATAAGCAACACCAAACATGAACTGTTGAGCAAGTTTTTTATTTTCATATAAAGAGTATAAATAAATTACAACAGCACTATGAAATAGTCCAAATGAAAAAGCATGAATACCTTGACTTATAAAAGTAAGAGTTAAATTATCTGGATACATAAAAAGAATAAACCATCTAAGAGCAGTAATAGCCACAGAAAATTTAATTAAAGTAAGTAGATTCCTTTTTAATAAAGGTCCTTGAAAATAGAGAATAAGTATTTCACAAATAACCCCAAAAGACCAAAGATAAGAGGTCATTTCAAGACTTATACCATGACTTGTCTCATAAATAGTAAAGAAGTTATAAAAAGCACCAAAACTAAATTGCATAAAGAAAAGGCTTACCCAAAAAGGCCAATATTTAAAAAAAGAGAATTTACTATTTGTTTTACTTTCATCTTGTTTTACATCATCATATTTAAGAAGTGAAAAAGCAAAAAATACAGTAAGAAGATTTACAAATAAATAGTAGTGTAAAGCTACATATGGACTTGTAAGATATTGTGCAAGTACAAGAGATATTAACATAAAACCTATTGAGCCAAAAAGCCTTACTTTTCCATATTTTGAATTTCCAAGTATTTTAACAGCAGTTACTTCTAAGTAGGGTAATATCATAGATAAACAGGCAGCTAAAACAGCATTATTTATCATAAGAAGATATAAGTTTTCTAAAGTTACATAAAGCATTAAAGAGCAAACTACAGATAAAAGCAAAGCAGTTTTAAATACATTTTGATTTAGAGTAATATGCTTTAAAAATAGAAAAGGAGTAATAAACTTCATAAGTGGAGCAATAGCAAACACAACACCAATTTCAAAAGCACTATATCCAATATCATGTAATACTTTTGGTAAAAAGATTACATAAACTCCGACTGCTGCAAAATAGAAAAAATAAAATGCTGAAAGTTTAAAAAAGAGCATCAATTTTCAGCTTGAATAACTGTTGATTTAGTAAGTAAATCTTGAATTGTTTTTTTATCTTTTCTAAAAAAAGGTAAAAAAGCTAAAATTATAGTTGTTGCTGAAATTAAAAATATTAAATATCTAAGAGTAGCTTTAGGTAATGATACCTTTTCTTTAGTAGTATCATCAATCAATTTAATTGAGTAAGCTTTATATCCTGGCGTCTGACCCTTTATTATCCAAAAAAGAACAATAATAAATCCAAAAATTAAAGCTGTAATCCATCTTGCTTCATCACTTCCTTGGAAATCATCTTTTCCATCCATGATTAAATAAGTAGTTATATACATAATAGGCATCATAATCATAAACATATCTACAATAAATGCTTTGATTCTATGCCCAATTGGTGCAGAGGCAAAAGAGTCTTTTATCTCTTCATTTATAGAAGAAGACTCTTTAGAAACATTTCCTTGTTTTATATCTCGCCATCTGCTAGCCATAAGAATTAGTTACCTCTACTACCTGGTTTGTAAGCAACACTTCCTTCTTTACATAAAGGACAATCTTCTGGAGAATACATTTCAAAAGTAAAGTCATCTAATGCAAAAAGTGGCTTATCTAGTGGTAATTTACAGTTATCTTTAGGCTCAATATCAGAACCCTCTCTTGAACAGAAACCTCTATTAGCTAATGCAGCATAAGCAACAATGTTTCCACCACCATTTTCAACTTGTTTTGCAGCTTCTAGTGCTGAACCACCAGTTGTGATAATATCTTCACAAACAATATAGTTCTCACCTTCTTGAACTTCAAAACCTCTTCTAATAGTCATTTCACCATCAACTCTTTCTGCAAAAATAAGTCTTACATCAAGAGCAGTTGCAAGTGCAAAACCAGCAATTAATCCACCAAGTGCAGGTGAGCATACAGCATCAACTTTAAGACCAGAGTTTTTAATTTGCTCTGCTAAAGCTTCTGCTAATAGTTTTGCAGTTTTAGGATCTTCTAAAACCTTTGCTGATTGTAAATAAAATTGAGAGTGATTTCCACTACTTAATTTAAAATGCCCTTCTAAAAGTGCATTTGCGTCTTTATATATCTGTTCTACGTTCATAATTATACCGTTAAAATTTCTTGTTCTTTTGCTTTTAGCGTATCATCTGCTTTTGCAACATAAGCATCAGTGATTTTTTGAATTTCATCTTGAGCTTTCTTGTTTTCATCTTCTGTAATTTCTTTGTCTTTATGTAAGTTTTTTACTTTATCATTTGCATGTTTTCTTACATTTCTAATAGCAACTTTTGCATTATCAGTCATTGCTTTAGCTTGTTTTGCACTCTCTTGTCTTTGCTCTACAGTCATTGGAGGGAAGAATAATTTAATTAAATCACCATCATTATTTGGGTTTACACCAATATTTGCATTTTGAATAGCTTTTTCAATATCATTTAAAAGGTTTTTTTCCCATGGGTTTACAACAATTGTTGTTGCGTCAGTTGCAGTTACAGAACCAACTTGAGAAAGTGGAGTAGGAGTTCCATAATAATCAATTTTAACACCATCTAAAATAGAAGTACTTACTTTTCCAGTTCTTAATGTTTTATAGTCTCTTCTTAAAGCCTCAATAGACTTCTCCATATGATCTTTTGTTTCTGCATAGATTTCTTCTAACATTGTATTCTCCTTGATTGTTATCTTTTAAAATTTGAAAAAGATTATACCATTATAATCTTTTATAAATTGATTTTTTAGTTTAAAAAAGAAAGCTACTAACTTAAAAAAATTAGTAGCTAAAATATTGTCTTTTAGAAGTAGAAGATACTTCATATTCTGACAAATTATTTATTCTCAGGAATTGTAGGTACTACTGGAGCTGCATTAGGTGCTGCTGGTGCAGTAGTTGTTTCTTTTGGTGTTGTTGGAATAAGTGTTTCAGTTTTTACACTATCAACAGCACTTTCCATCTTTTGTTGGTTATAAATATAACCTAAAGCGATTGTATTAATAACGAAAAGAAGTCCTAAAGTCATTGTAGCTTTACTTAAAAAGTTACCTGGACCTTTTGCTCCAAATAATGACTCATTGCTTCCACTGTAAGCACCAAGTCCAATACTAGAACTCTTTTGTAATAGAATAGTTATTGTGATAATAATTGCTAATACAAACTGAATTATTAAAAGTGTTGATGTCATTTTAAATTCCCTTTTTAAAAAATGGTAGGTATTTTACCTAAAACTTATTAAGAAAAAGCTAAAATAAAAACTATGTCTAATAAAAATCAATTTTCTAAGTACGCAAATGAGTACAAAAATCATAACATTATTCAGCAAATAGTTGCAAAATCATTAGTACGAGAATTAAAATTTAAACCTAAAAGAATTTTAGAATTAGGTTGTGGTTCAGGACAAGTTTTTAAACATATTAATTGGGAAATAGAATTTTATAAAGCAATAGATGCTTCAGAATCAATGTGTGAGCTACATCCTAAAGCAAAAAATGTAGAAGTAAAATGCTTTGATTTTGACACGCAAGAGTTTATTTCTGAAATTAGTAAAGAAAAATATGATATCGTTTTATCTTCTTCTGCTTTACAATGGTCAAAAGATTTAAATAAAATAATTAAGACTTTAAGTACTATAAGTGATGAGATAAATGCAGTTTTATTTACTTCTAATACTTTTAAAACTATTCAAGAATTAACAAATACAAAATCTCCAATTTTAGATGAAACTTTAATTAAAGAGGCTTTTTCTAATTATTTTGAATGTAACTTTGAAACTATTTTATATAAATTAGAATTTGATAATAAAAAAGAGTTGTTTGATTATATTAAAAAATCTGGAGTAAGTCCTAATGCTTCTTTATCTTTTAAAGAGGCTAAAAAACTTTATAAAGAGTATAATTTAAATTATTTAGAGTTTGAAGTTATATTTATTAAGACAGTTTCTAAATTATAAAGTTCATATCTTATATACTTAAAGTTTTCACTTGTCTTGATTGAAGTAAGTTTTGTAATCTCTTCTAAAACACGAGAACTTTCTTGAGCTCGTTTAAAGTTAGCTATTAAAATAGAGTTTAAATCACTTCTATTTTGTTCACTTTTAATAGATTCTCTTAGCACATCATTGTTTACATCTCTTGTACTTAATACTTCAAGATAGTTGTCAATTCTACATAAATGTCTTAGGGATTTAAGTTTTAAAGCAATCTCTTTGTTATCATAGTTGTATCTGAAAATATCTTCCACAACACGAATGCCTTCTTTTAATCTGTTAAGATTTGCATCAATTAATCTGAGTGTCTTATTGTTTGTCATAGGTTTAGAAGTAAATAACTAGCCAAAAGGCTAGTTATTAGTCATCATTATTCATAATACCAAGTATTTGAAGTAATGATACAAATAGATTAAAGAAATCTAAATATAGTGCAATAGCTGCTTCAATTGGAGTTTCAAATCCACCTTTGATGATTTGTTGTGTATCATAAAGAATGAAAGCAGAAAATAATAATGCACCAACACCTGCAATTCCAAGCTGTAATAATGGAGATTGGAAGAAGATGTTTGAAATAGAACCAACAATAAGGATAATTAATGCAATGAATAACATTTTACCCATTGAAGAAAAATCTCTTTTTGTAGTCATAGCAAACATAGAAATTCCACCAAATGCCACAGATGTCATTAAAAATGCTTGAGCAACAATAGAAGCTCCAGCAGGCATCATTAATATTTTACTTAATAAAGGAGTTAAAGTTAACCCACTTAAAAAAGTAAATCCAAATAAAACAGCAAGGTTAATTCCTGGTTTATTTTTTACTGCATATAATGCAAATAGTAATATAAATTCTAATATTACTAATCCCCAATACCAGCTTGCAATTGTAGAAACCATATCAAGACCGATATAAGCTCCCGCAGTAGCTGCTAAAAGAGAACCAGCAAATAACTGGTATGTTGCTTTTAAGAAGCTCATTAATGAAGCTTTTGATGAATCTACTGAAGACTTGTATTGAGAGGTTTCTTGAGAAAGATAATCTCTGTTATACATTTTAATCCTTTCTAATTTTTTGATATTTTATAATGTTTGTCTTAATATTTTCTTTAATGTTCAATATTAATGTTACATTCTAATGAATATTTGTTCAGTTTGAAAAAATTACTCAAAATAGATGCTATATATATTATTGTTAAAACTAAAGAAAAACTTATAAAATAGAAAAAAAAGCCAAAGTAAAAAGAATTTCAAAATTTAAGGAAACTTTTAGAAAAAAGCCTTGACAAAGGGAAAAAAATCTATTATAATTCCCGTCCAATTTCAGAGGAACGACTCAAAAAGAGAGTCACTAGAGTTTCGAAGAGATGGGAGATCTTTAACAATTTAGAAGGTTTATGAATAACTTTTATAAACCGAATATGAAATTACAACAAACAAGAATATATGTAAATATATCCTTGTCTATTTAACAAGTAATCTAAGATAATTAATTATCGAAGAGAGCTTAATAACAAAGCTAATGCTTTACAATGAGATTTATTTTGTAACTGAAGAGTTACTAAATAGTCAGAGAATTAAACTTTTTTTTATGGAGAGTTTGATCCTGGCTCAGAGTGAACGCTGGCGGCGTGCCTAACACATGCAAGTCGAACGAGAACGGACTTAAGCTTGCTTAAGTTGTCAGCTAAGTGGCGCACGGGTGAGTAATGTATAGTTAACCTGCCCTCGAGAAAGGAATAACAGATGGAAACGTCTGCTAATGCCCTATATGCCCATAATACATAAGTATGCTGGGGAAATGCTTTAGTGCTCGAGGATGGGACTGTATGGTATCAGATAGTTGGTGAGGTAATGGCTCACCAAGTCAATGACGCCTAACTGGTTTGAGAGGATGATCAGTCACACTGGAACTGAGACACGGTCCAGACTCCTACGGGAGGCAGCAGTGGGGAATATTGCACAATGGAGGAAACTCTGATGCAGCAACGCCGCGTGGAGGATGACACTTTTCGGAGCGTAAACTCCTTTTATATAGGAAGATAATGACGGTACTATATGAATAAGCACCGGCTAACTCCGTGCCAGCAGCCGCGGTAATACGGAGGGTGCAAGCGTTACTCGGAATCACTGGGCGTAAAGAGCGTGTAGGCGGGTTATTAAGTCAGAAGTGAAATCCTATGGCTCAACCATAGAACTGCTTTTGAAACTGGTAACCTAGAGTATGGGAGAGGTAGATGGAATTTCTGGTGTAGGGGTAAAATCCGTAGAGATCAGAAGGAATACCGATTGCGAAGGCGATCTACTGGAACATTACTGACGCTGAGACGCGAAAGCGTGGGGAGCAAACAGGATTAGATACCCTGGTAGTCCACGCCCTAAACGATGTACACTAGTTGTTGCCATGCTAGACATGGCAGTAATGCAGTTAACACATTAAGTGTACCGCCTGGGGAGTACGGTCGCAAGATTAAAACTCAAAGGAATAGACGGGGACCCGCACAAGCGGTGGAGCATGTGGTTTAATTCGACGATACGCGAAGAACCTTACCTGGACTTGACATTTACAGAACTTTCAAGAGATTGATTGGTGTCTGCTTGCAGAAACTGTAGGACAGGTGCTGCACGGCTGTCGTC
Source organism: Halarcobacter bivalviorum (assembly GCF_003346815.1). NCBI lineage: Bacteria > Pseudomonadati > Campylobacterota > Epsilonproteobacteria > Campylobacterales > Arcobacteraceae > Halarcobacter > Halarcobacter bivalviorum. The sequence continues at coordinate 2,599,708 of NZ_CP031217.1, read as the reverse complement.
AGCTCGTGTCGTGAGATGTTGGGTTAAGTCCCGCAACGAGCGCAACCCACGTCGTTAGTTGCTAACAGTTCGGCTGAGAACTCTAACGAGACTGCCTGGGCAACCAGGAGGAAGGTGTGGACGACGTCAAGTCATCATGGCCCTTACGTCCAGGGCTACACACGTGCTACAATGGGGTATACAAAGAGCCGCAATACCGCGAGGTGGAGCAAATCTCAAAAATATCTCCCAGTTCGGATTGTACTCTGCAACTCGAGTGCATGAAGTTGGAATCGCTAGTAATCGTAGATCAGCAACGCTACGGTGAATACGTTCCCGGGTCTTGTACTCACCGCCCGTCACACCATGGGAGTTGAACTCATTCGAAGCGGGGATGCTAAGATAGCTACCCTCCACAGTGGATTCAGCGACTGGGGTGAAGTCGTAACAAGGTAACCGTAGGTGAACCTGCGGTTGGATCACCTCCTTTCAGAGAAGAGAAGTTAGATTCGTTTCTAACTTCCAAAGCTATCAAAGATAGCAGTAATTCATGTTCGGTTTATAAAGGTTATTTAAAATAGGTGACAAATGGGCCTATAGCTCAGCTGGCTAGAGCGCTCGACTGATAATCGTGAGGTCCCAGGTTCAAGTCCTGGTAGGCCCACCATTATAAATAATCTGTTAAAGTTATAGGTTAAATGTTGGGGATATAGCTCAGCTGGGAGAGCGCCTGCCTTGCACGCAGGAGGTCAGCGGTTCGATCCCGCTTATCTCCACCATCTATTAAAAAGCTAAATATAAGTTCAAAAGAGATTGAATTTATATTTGGTTTTATACAACCAAAATGCGTTACCTTGAAAAAATGAGAATTTTTTTAAGATAGCATGATATTTAAAAATTTAATGTTAAAGTCTTTAATTTTTTCGTTTAAATCAATATCTTTCGTATGAAGATGATTTAAAAAACAAAAAATTTCATATCTAATAAAATAGATAGACACAACTAACTTATTTAATACAGAAGTATTTAATAAGATAGTAGCCAAGGAATAATTATTCAAAAAGGTTAAAGTAAGAAATTACTTTATCTCAAATAAATAAGCTATTAAGGGCTAATGGTGGATGCCTTGACTGTAAGAGGCGATGAAGGACGTACTAGGCTGCGATAAGCTTTGGGGAGCCGCCAAGAGGCATTGATCCAGAGATTTCCGAATGGGACAACCCAGCATATAGAGATATATGTTACACGAAAGTGGGCGAACCTGGTGAAGTGAAACATCTCAGTAACCAGAGGAAGAGAAATCAAATGAGATTCCGTTAGTAGCGGCGAGCGAACGCGGATTAGGGCAAACCCTATGCTTGCATAGGGGGTTGTAGGACCATAACATGAGACTAAAGAAGATAGATGAAGTAGTTGGAAAGCTACAGCATAGAAGGTGATACTCCTGTAATCGAAATTTTCAATAGCTCTAATGGTATCCTGAGTAGGACGGAACACGTGATATTTTGTCTGAATCCGGGGGGACCACCCTCCAACCCTAAATACTACTTACAGATCGATAGTGAACAAGTACCGTGAGGGAAAGGTGAAAAGTACCCCAGTGAGGGGAGTGAAATAGAACCTGAAACCATTAGCTTACAATCATTCGGAGCCCTATGATTTATCAGGGTGACGGACTGCCTTTTGCATAATGAGCCTGCGAGTTGTGGTGTCTGGCAAGGTTAAGTCAAGTACGAAGCCGTAGCGAAAGCGAGTCTTAATAGGGCGAATTAGTCAGATGCTGCAGACCCGAAACGAAGTGATCTATCCATGGGCAGGTTGAAGCTGGTGTAAGAGCCAGTGGAGGACCGAACCGGTAGGCGTTGAAAAGTCTTCGGATGACCTGTGGATAGGGGTGAAAGGCCAATCAAACTTCGTGATAGCTGGTTCTCTCCGAAATATATTTAGGTATAGCCTCTAGTAGTAGCATGTAGGGGTAGAGCTCTGACTGGGCTAGGGCTGCTCACCGCGGTACCAAACCCTATCAAACTTCGAATACTACATGTGTAATCTAGGGAGTCAGGCGATGGGTGATAAAATCCACCGTCGAGAGGGGAACAACCCAGACTAACAGCTAAGGTCCCAAAGTTACATCTAAGTGGAAAACGATGTGGAGTTACTGTGACAACCAGGAGGTTGGCTTAGAAGCAGCCACCCTTTAAAGAAAGCGTAACAGCTCACTGGTCTAGTGATTCTGCGCGGAAAATATAACGGGGCTAAGATGTACACCGAAGCTTTAGACTCAATTTATTGAGTGGTAGGAGAGCGTTCTATTCAGCGTTGAAGATGTACCGGTAAGGAGCGTTGGAGCGGATAGAAGTGAGCATGCAGGCATGAGTAGCGAGAAAAGAGGTGAGAATCCTCTTCGCCGAAAACCCAAGGTTTCCTACGCGATGCTCGTCATCGTAGGGTTAGTCGGGTCCTAAGTCGAGTCCGAAAGGGGTAGACGATGGCAAATTGGTTAATATTCCAATACCAACATATAAGCGCGATGTGGGGACGCATAGAGTTAATCGAGCTCACTGATGGAATAGTGGGTCGAAGGACGTAGGTTGTTACTTAGGCAAATCCGGGTAACGTTAGACCGAGATCTTACAGGCCGTTGACGCCCTCCGGGGAAGATTCGGAATCGATGATACTGTCGTGCCAAGAAAAGCCACTAAGTATATTATATGTTGCCCGTACCGTAAACCGACACAGGTGGGTGGGATGAGTATTCTAAGGCGCGTGGAAGAACCCTGGTTAAGGAACTCTGCAAACTAGCACCGTATCTTCGGTATAAGGTGTGCCTACTTCTGTATAGAGACTTGCTCTCAAAAGCGGAAGAGGTTGCAACAAAGAGTCCCTCCCGACTGTTTACCAAAAACACAGCACTTTGCTAACACGTAAGTGGATGTATAAGGTGTGACGCCTGCCCGGTGCTCGAAGGTTAACTGATGATGTTAGCGTAAGCGAAGCATTTGATTGAAGCCCGAGTAAACGGCGGCCGTAACTATAACGGTCCTAAGGTAGCGAAATTCCTTGTCGGTTAAATACCGACCTGCATGAATGGCGTAACGAGATGGGAGCTGTCTCAACCAGGGATCCAGTGAAATTGTAGTGGAGGTGAAAATTCCTCCTACCCGCGGAAAGACGGAAAGACCCCGTGCACCTTTACTACAGCTTGACACTGTAGCTTGGATATTCATGTGCAGGATAGGTGGGAGGCTTTGATACTAGGACGCCAGTACTAGTGGAGCCATCCTTGAGATACCACCCTTGAATATTTGAGTTACTAACTGGGATGAGTTATCCTCATTCAGGACAATGTCTGGTGGGTAGTTTGACTGGGGCGGTCGCCTCCTAAAAAGTAACGGAGGCTTACAAAGGTTAGTTCATGGCGGATGGAAATCGCCAGTTGAGTATAATGGCATAAACTAGCTTGACTGTGAGACATACAAGTCGAACAGAGACGAAAGTCGGTCATAGTGATCCGGTGGTTCTGTGTGGAAGGGCCATCGCTCAAAGGATAAAAGGTACGCCGGGGATAACAGGCTGATCTCCCCCAAGAGCTCACATCGACGGGGAGTTTTGGCACCTCGATGTCGGCTCATCGCATCCTGGGGCTGGAGCAGGTCCCAAGGGTATGGCTGTTCGCCATTTAAAGCGGTACGCGAGCTGGGTTCAGAACGTCGTGAGACAGTTCGGTCCCTATCTTCCGTGGGCGTAGGAAAGTTGAAGAGATTTGTCCCTAGTACGAGAGGACCGGGATGAACGTACCACTAGTGTACCAATTGTTCTGCCAAGGGCATCGTTGGGTAGCTATGTACGGATGTGATAAGAGCTGAAAGCATCTAAGCTCGAAGCCAACTCTAAGATGAACTTTCCCTGAAGATCCCAGCAAGACTAGCTGGTTGATAGGCTAGATGTGTAAGCGTTGTAAGACGTTTAGCTGACTAGTACTAATAGATCGTTTGGCTTTTTTATATAATTTCTTGGACTACTATCTTATTAAGTACTTAAAATAGTATTTAATAATTGTGAAAGACTTAACATTAAAACTTTAAACTCTTCAAAGAGTTGAGTATTAAGAGCGAAATTGAATAATAGCATTATTCATTATTCACTATTAATTATTCATTAGTATTAAATGCAACGCTTTTAATACTCAACTTGCTGGTGGTTTTAGCGAAGTGGAAATACCCAGACCCATTCCGAACCTGGAAGTCAAGCACTTCTGCGCTGATAATACTGCAGGGTCCCCTTGTGGAAACGTAAGTCGCTGCCAGCTCTTGAGTATTTATTTAAAGCCTATCTAAGCATTCTTTCTAGTCTGTTTAGGTAGGCTTTTTTTTTAATCTTTAATATATTCTTTAATCTCTTTCCCACAAACTCTTTTCTCTTCTCCAATTTTAAAATAGGATATTGTATATTTGTCTTTTATATAGACATTAAACTTCATATCTTTCATTGTAAAGACTCTACAAGCATCTTTTTTATATTTGAATATCATAATACCACTACACTCCTTTTTAAACTCCTGAGTTGTATTAAACCTTTTTAAACCAATATATTTATCTTTTTGGTTTTGGGCAATACAAAAATTATCATTAGTTTGGGAATAATTAAATAAGAAGATAAGTATAAAAATATGTTTTTTCATAGTTATAGAAATAAAAAAAGGCCAGCTAAAAGCTGACCTTTGGATAGAAAACGAATATTACAGCCTAGATTCGTATCTTCTAAGCATGTATAATCTCTTAAGCATTTTCTTTCTAGCGTTAATTTTTTGCTTCTTTCTTTTTTCAGTCATCGGCTCAAAAAATCTTCTAGCTCTAGTTTCAGTAACAATAAGATTTCTATCACATTGTTTCTTAAACCTTCTATATGCTTCGTCAAAAGATTCGTTATCTTTAACTTTAATGCCTGGCACTAAAATCACCCTCTTTCTTTTAAAATTTAGGCTCACATTATATTTAAAGTTTACTTAATTTCTATTTAACTAATAAAAAGATATAATAAAGTGAATAACTTTAAAGGTTTTATTTTGAAATTAACACACTTAGATGAAAATGATAGACCAAAAATGGTTGATGTATCAACAAAAAATGAAACAAAGAGAATTGCCGTTGCTTCGGGGCTTATTACAATGAGCCAAGATGCATATGATGCAATTATTGATAATACAGCAAAAAAAGGACCAGTATTGCAAACAGCAGTTATTGCTGCAATTATGGGAACAAAAAAAACAAGTGAATTAATACCAATGTGCCATCCTTTATTATTAACTGGTATTAATTGTGATATTGAAGAAAAACCTGAATTACCGGGTTTTAAATTAATGGTAAGCGCAAAGTTAAATGGACAAACTGGTGTAGAAATGGAAGCTTTAACAGGTGTTTCTATTGGCTTACTTACAATTTATGATATGGTAAAAGCTATTGATAAATCAATGGTTATTTCAAATGTTCAATTAGAATCTAAAAGTGGTGGAAAGAGTGGAGATTTTACTAGATGATTGATTTAAATAAACAACAACTTCAATTAGATTATCCATGTTCTTGGAAATATAAAATTGTAATTCTTGAAACAAGTAATGCAAGAAAAATTACAGAAGAGATATTAATTCAAAGAGAATTCTCTTTAGAAAAATCGAAAGTAAGTAAAAAAGGTAAATTTAAAAGCTATTCTTTAGAGCTATTAGTTCATAATGAAGATGATAGAAAAGAGATTTACAAAATGTTAGGCGATCATAAAGATATTAAAATGGTGCTTTAGGATATTAAATGAAAAGAAGAGATTTTTTAAAGTCTACGACTGCTTTTGCATCTTTATTTAGTACTTCAACACTTTTTGCAAATAATTCAGATAATAATTTTGAAAAGTTGTTAAATGAGATATTTGGATTAAAAGAAAATAGTGTTGAAAACTATGAAAAACTAAATAAAATAAAAGATGATTATATTCTTACAGAAGAAGAGTATATAGGGGAAGTTAAGGATTCAATAATTATTGAATCTAAAAGTGATTCAAAGGCTTCAATTATAAAAGAGAAGAAGTCTATTTTAGAAGATGTTTTTATTGAAGAGAAGTTTTTATCTGCTTTTAAAAGTGTAAGAAAAAAACTTAATTTAGTACAAAGTCATGTGGGTTATGGTAATTTTAATATTCTTAGTTTTGATGAGATGATTAAAATAGCTAAATATTCTAGTCAAATAGGAAGTTTCACTAAAGATGAATTAGCTTTTTTAGAATCTATTTTTTACTATGATCCTTCAATTCATGGATTTTACGGAAAGAAAATTTCTTTAAATATAACAGATAGCATAAATAAAAAAGAAGTAGTAAAGATTCCTTATACAGGACATTATTTATTTAAAGGTGAGCCTGAAAAAATCTATTATCAAATGGTTGCAGATATTGGGGATAGTTTAACTTTAACTTCAGGTGTTAGAAGTATTGTAAAGCAAACGAAACTTTTTTTAGATAAAGTACAAAGTGTAGATGGAAATTTAACGGATGCTTCAAAATCTTTAGCCCCACCAGCATATACTTACCATAGTATTGCTGATTTTGATGTTGGTAAAAAAGGTTTTGGGACAGCTAATTTCTCATCAAGATTTGCACTTACAGATGAATTTTTAAAGATGAGAAAATTAAAATATATTGATATGAGATATACAGTAAACAATAAGGATGGAGTAAGGTATGAACCTTGGCATGTTAAAATTATTTAAACTTTTTTTCTTGGTTATTATTTTACAAAATCTTTATGCTCATGAACATAACTTTGATTTTGATTTTATTAAAAAAGGTAAAGAAGATAATAATACTTTATTAATAATTGGTGGTATACAAGGAGATGAACCAGGTGGTTTTATGGCTGCTTCTCTTATTGCTACTCATTATAAAATTAAAAAAGGTTCTGTATGGATAGTACCTAATTTAAATTTTTATTCCATTATTAAAAGAGGTAGAGGTACTTTTGGGGATATGAATAGAAAGTTTGCCAAAATTTCTAATAATGACCCAGATTATAACTCTATTCAAAAAATTAAAAAATATATAGTTTCTGATGAAGTAAAGTTAGTATTAAACTTACATGATGGAAGTGGTTTTTATAGAGAAGAATATATTGATAATATGCATTCTCCTTTAAGATGGGGACAAACTGCTATTATTGATCAAGCTAAATTAGATACTCCGTATTATGGTAATTTAGAAGAGATAGCTCAAAAAGTATGTGAATCAGTTAATAAAAATTTAATTAATACTAAACATCAATACAAGGTAAAAAATACAAATACAAGACTTGGTGATAAAGAGATGGAAAAAACTTTAACATATTTTTCTATCAATAATAAAAAAGCTGCTTTTGCAAATGAAGCAAGTAAATCTTTATCATTACATGAAAGAACTTATTATCATCTTCTTGCTATTGAAAAATATATGGATATTATGGGAATAGAGTATGAAAGGTATTTCCCTTTAGAACCAGTTGCAGTTAAAAATGTGATTGATAATGATATTTATATTAGTTTTTATGATGAAAAAATACAATTACCTCTTAGTGAAATTAGAAGTACATTAAGGTATTTCCCTGTTAAAAAAGATGGAACTTTAGAGTTTAGCCCTTCAAGTCCTTTATTAACGGTAATTAAAAAAGAAGAGGGTTATGTAATTCATTATGGAAATAGAAGACTATCTTTATTAGCTCCTGATTATTTCGAGCATGAGAATATAGATGAAAATATAAATATTAATATTGATGGAAAAGATTTTGATGTTCCTTTAGGTTCAATAATCAATGTAAATAATAGTTTTAAGATTAAACCTATAAAAGATTTAAGAGTTAATGTAATTGGTTTTGTACATGAAGAGAATAATGAAGCGGGTGTTCTTGTAAATAAAAATAGTTTACTTAAAAGATTTTCTATTGATAAAAGTGGAAAAATATTCCGTGTAGAGTTTTATAAAGAGGATAAGTTTGCAGGAATGGTTCTTGTAAACTTTGATAAAGATTCTACAAGAGTTTCATATAATAAAACAAACTATAAGAGTTTTACAAATTCTTTGTAAAACCCTTATAAATCAACAAGTTCTTTTTTGATTTTCTCTTGATTTACTTTTTTGCAAGCAACTTTATATAGTTCTTCTACTCTTTCTTCATCATCTTTAATAAGTTCCATTGTTTCTTGAATAGATTTTCCCTCTTCAATGGCAATAAAAACTTTTAACTCTTTTTTTGTAAGTTTTCTTTTTAGTACTTCTTTTAAATCTTCTTCTGATTTTAAAGTTCCAACAAGCTTATCTATATGCTTTGTTAAAGATTCTGTAAAGTTCACTTTATTCCTTTATCCATGTATTTAATTTATCTATATCATCATATGAAGTTAAGTCTAGCATTATAGGAGTAATTGATATATAGTTTGCTTTAACAACTTCAAAATCACAATCTTTATTTTCACTTTCTTGCCAAATTAATGGATGTAGACCTATCCAGTAGTATTCTTCTCCTCTAGGATTATAATGTCTGTGTGTATCATTTCCATACTCTCTATAACCAGCTTTTGTGATTTTGATACCTTTACACTCCTCTTTTTTAATTGGAGGAATATTTACATTTAAAAATCTTCTCTCTCCTAAAGGGAATTGATTATTTAAAATCTTTTTTGCTAATTTTGCAATAGTTTCTTTAGCAAGTGCAAAATCCCAACCATTTTTAATATCCTGACATCTATCTTTGCATACTTGTGAGATAGCAATTGCAGGAACTCCTTGTAATACTGCTTCCATCGCTCCTGCTGCTGTACCACTGTAAGTAACATCTTCTCCCATATTTGCACCAATATTTATACCACTAATTACTAAATCTGGTTTATAGCCTTCTTTAAAGAGATTATTTAATGAGATAAAAATACAATCTGTTGGTGTTCCATCATCGATTTTATAAAAATCATCATCCACATGAACCATTCTTAATGGTCTATCAAGTGTTAAAGAGTGGCCACAAGCTGATTTATTTTTAGCAGGAGCTACAACAACAATCTTTGCAATAGGAGATAAAGCTTCAATTAAAGCTTTTAATCCAATTGCATCAAAACCATCATCATTTGTAATTAATATTTGTTTCATCATGCTACTACATAAGCCCCTTGTATTTGCTCGATTAAATTTTCAACCTTTGAGTTAACACTAAATCCTGTTTCAAGTTCCACATCTGCAAGCTTAGATTTTACAACTATTTTTAGATTTCTTTTTCCTTGATTATTTGCAACTATCTCAAAAAGTTTATACATAGTTTCATCACTATTTATAAAAGGTAAAGCAATAGTTATAGGTGGTTCTTCTTTTTCTCTATGTTTTGTTTTAATTTTCTCTTTTTGTGCATCTTCTAATGATTCAATCTTTAGAATATTCATTCTTGTAAAATCACCATCTTTTGTTACTCTTACTTTAAAAGCAATTGGCTCATTTAAATCAAAATTATCTTCTAACTCTTTTAGCCTATTTTCAAAAAGCATAATCTCAATATTCCCATGAAGGTCAAGGATATTGGCAATACCAAATTTATTACCTTTTTTAGAGATTTTTTCTGTGATTTCTTCAATCTTTCCTACAAGAATTGCTTGACTTCCATCTGCAACTTCATCAAGTTCAGAACTTAGAGTATATTTAATCTTATCTAGTTGTTCTCTATAACTATCAAGTGGGTGTCCAGATACATAAAATCCTAAAGAAGCTTTTTCAAATTCAAGTATCTCTTTTCCTTCATATTCAGGAAGGTGTTCTAACACTAATTCTACTCTTGTAAGTTCTTCACTATCACCAAAAAGTGAGCCTGTAGCCATTTTTTTGGCTTGCATTGCTTTTCCTACAGTATCCCCAATAATTTCTATTTGTTCTAATAGTGATTTTCTTGAGTATTTAAATGAGTCAAAAGCTCCTGCTTTTGTTAAAGATTCAATTACTCTTTTATTTACTTTACTTCCATCAATTCTTGAGATAAAGTCAGACATGTCTTTAAATTCACCATTTGCTTGTCTCTCTTTAATAATTGAGTTAATTGCAACATCTCCAGCACCTTTAATAGCACCCATTCCAAACATTACAACTTCTTTTCCATCAATTTTTTTTGCAGAGAATACTGAGTCTGATTTATTAATATCTGGTGGGAATAGGTCTAAACCTAACCTTTTTACTTCATCTACATATTTTACAACTTTATCTGTATTATCTTTTTCTAAAGTTAGAAGTGCTGCCATAAATTCTGCTGGATAATAGCACTTTAAATATGAAGTATAGAAAGTCACAAGACCGTATGCAGCTGAGTGAGATTTATTAAAACCATATCCGGCAAATTTTACAATAAGGTCGAAAAGCTCTTCACAATGCTCTTTTTTATAACCTTTAACAACTCCTCCATCGGCAAACTCACCTTTAAGTCTATCCATCTCTTCTTTAATTTTTTTACCCATAGCCCGTCTAACTAAGTCGGCACCACCTAGTGAGAAGCCACCAATAGATTGTACAATCTGCATAACTTGCTCTTGGTAAACAATTACTCCATAAGTTGGCTCTAAGATAGGCTTTAAAGGAGCTATAAATTCATCATAGAAGTAGCTGATTTCGGCACGACCATGTTTTCTATCGATAAAGTCATCAAGCATTCCTGATTCCATAGGCCCTGGTCTATACAGGGCAAGCATCGCAATAATATCTTCGAATCCTGAAGGTTTAAGTTTTTTTGCAAGATCTTGCATTCCTGAAGATTCTATTTGAAATAGTCCAATAGTATTACCAGTTTGAATTAACTCATATACTCCTTTGTCATCTACGTCAGTTTCAAGGAAATTAACTCTTTTCCCATGTCTTCTTTCAATAAGTTTATTTGCTTCTTCAATAACAGTTAGGGTCTTAAGACCTAGGAAGTCGAATTTAATTAAGTCAACATCTTCAACATATTTACCATTATATTGTGTTGCGATAGTATCTAAACCAGAGGGTTTAAAAAGAGGAGTTTTCTTCCATAAAGGTTCATTTGAAATAACTACACCAGCTGCGTGAGTACCAGCATTTCTATTTAACCCTTCAAGAGCAAGGGCAAACTCCCAAACTCTTTTTGCTTGTGGATCAGTATCACATAACTCTTTTATTTTTGGCTCTTTTGCATAAGAGTCTGTTAGATTAATTCCTAATTCATCTGGAATAAGTTTAGCCATTGCATCTGCTTTTGCATAAGGCATATCAAGAACTCTAGCTACATCTCTAATAACTCCTTTTGCAAGAAGTTTACCAAAAGTGATAATTTGAGCAACATTGGCTCTTCCATATTGTTGCACAACATAGTCGATAATTTCACCCCTTCTACTTTGGCAAAAGTCCATATCGATATCGGGCATTGAAATTCTTTCTGGATTTAGAAATCTCTCAAAAAGTAGACCATAGGGAATAGGGTCAATATCTGTAATTTCCATACTAAAGGCAACTAAACTTCCAGCTGCTGAACCCCTTCCTGGTCCAACAGGAATTTTCATCTCTTTTGCAACTCTTACAAAATCCCAAACAATAAGCATATATCCTGGGAACTTCATATTATTGATAATATCAATCTCTACTTGTAGTCTATCTTTGTACTCTTGATGTCTTTCAACAGCAACATGTTCAAGTCTTTTTTCTAAACCTTTCCAGCACTCATGGATAAATAGGGTTTTATCATTTTCTAAAGAGTATTCATTTTCAGGCTCAGGTATGGCGATACCTTCTTCTTCAAGTTTTTGTCTTGTAAATTTAAAGTTTGGTGGAGTAGGGTCTCCTAATTTTATCTCTAAATTACATTTAGCTGCAATCTCTTGAGTTGCTTCAATTGCTTCAGGAATATCTGCATAAAGCATGGCAATTTGTTCTGGAGATTTTAAATAAAACTCATGCACTGAGTGTCTTAATCTATTTGGGTCATCATAAAGTTTATTCATAGCAATACACATAAAAGCTTCATGTGCATCAGCATCTTTTTGTTTTAAGTAGTGAGTATCGTTTGTCGCAACTACTTTTATTCCTGTCTCTTTAGAGATTTTTAAAATTTGGTCATCAACAAAGTGCTGGTCACCAATACCATGTCTCATAATCTCTAAGTAAAAATCATCTCCAAAAATCTCTTTATACTCTAAAGCAATTCTTTTTGCTTCTTCATAACCTTTTGCCCCATTTTTTACATTTCTTTCATTTTGAAGATTTAGATGCCAGTTTACTTCCCCTTGTAAACAAGCGGCAGAACAAACTAGACCTTCTGAGTTTTCTCTTAATAGTTTTTTATTGATTCTTGGATAGTAATAAAAACCATGCATATATGCTTGAGAAGATAAATACATAAGGTTTTTGTATCCCACATCATTTTTTGCATATAAACATAAGTGAAATCTCTGTTTTGTAGATTTATCATCAATCTCTTCTGAATTGTGAATATAAGCTTCCATTCCAATAATAGGCTTTATTCCCTCAGCTCTCATTGCATTATAAAAATCAATGGCTCCAAACATATTACCATGGTCTGTCATGGCAACACTTTCCATTCCTAGCTCTTTAATTTTTTTTGCAAGGGGTTTAATTTTGTTTGCACCATCAAGTAGAGAATATTCTGTATGTAAATGTAAATGGGTAAATTTTGGTATATCTGACATAGTTTTACTTTTTTAGATTAATTTTATTATAGTATTGATTATATCTAAAAATGTTTTTGTGCTTCTTTATATCCTAAGTTAAAACAATTCTTTAGCTCTTTGAAAGTAAACATTTTAAAGTCTAAAATTTCATAGTTTGTAATATAGTGATTTGTATGTTCTATAGAGTATTTTGAGTTTTCAATTAGTTGTTTAAAGATTTTCTTTTTTATTTTTTTTAAGGGGCTAAAACTCTTTTTTGGATTGAAACTATTTTTACTAGGCATAATATCAACAGTATATATTTCATGTTTTCCATCAAGTAGTGGTTTAATAGGCATATTATCAAATAAACCTCCATCTATAAGTTCCATATTTTTATATTTTATAGGTTTAAATAAAGGAGTCAAAGCACTTGAAGCCATACAGAGTTTATGACTATCTCCTTTATCAAAATAGTAAAGTTTTTTCGATTTTAAATCATAGGCATTTACAAATACCTTTTTATTTAAATCTTCAAGTCTTTTAATTGGTAAAAGTTCATCTAATATTTTGTGTTTAGTGTCAATTTTTAGCAAACCTTTGTTGAGGTAGTTAAATTTTAAAACCTCTTTTATCTCTTTAGAAGAGAAGATTTTTAGTTGCTCTTTTGCACTTACTCCACTTGCATGAGAAACAGAGATTATAGCTCCAATAGAGCTACCAGAATAGGAATCTATATTTATATTTTGTTCTTCTAAAAATTGAAGTATTCCAAGATGAAAAGCACCTCTTGCAGCACCTCCACTTAAGACAAGTCCAAATTTCATTTGTTTAACCAATTAATAATTTTGAATTCTCCCTCATAGGTTTCAACAATAGCAGTACAAGATTCTACCCAATCTCCGCAATTTAGGTACTCAATACTATCTATATCTCGTATTTCTGCTTTATGTATATGTCCACATATTATGCCATCATATTGTTTATGTTTTGCATGCTTTGCTAGAGTATCTTCAAAGTCAGTTATAAAAGATACAGAGGATTTAACATTGTCTTTTACATATTTCGATAGTGACCAGTTTGATTTAATACCAAATTTATTTCTAAAGAAGTTTAAAAACTGATTTACTTCTAGTAATAAGTCATATCCATAATCTCCTAACACAGCAAGCCATTTTTTTGTCATTGTTATTGAATCAAAGAAATCACCGTGTGTTACAAGATATTTTTTACCAGATAAAGACTCATATTCATACTCATTTTTTATATCTAAAGAGTCTCCTAATACTAAAGGTACAAAGGGTCTTAAAAACTCATCATGGTTACCAGTTATAAAAACAATATTACAACCTTTTCTTGCTTTTTTCAAAATCTTTTGAATTACATCTGAGTGACTTTGAGGCCAAATAAGTTTTCTTTTTATTGACCAACCATCTATTATATCTCCTACTAAAAATAGATTTTCACTCTCATTATGTTTAAAAAAATCAAGAAGCATTTTTGTATTCGAATACTTTGTTCCTAAGTGAACATCTGAGATAAAGATACTTTTATATTTCATGAAAAGAAGTTTATGCCAACTTGGTTACAAGTTAATGACATGTAATACCTTTGTAATTATTGAGTAATAAAATATCAAAATGAAAGATATAAAAGTATGTTTAGTTAGTGATACAGTATATGACTTAAATGGAGTATCAAGGTTTATTCAAGATTTTGCAAAAGAAGCAAAAAGCTATAAGAAAGAGTTTACTGTAATAACATCAACTAAGAAAAATCATTATGAAAGTATTGAAAATATTTATAATCTAAAACCTATCTTTAGTATTAAAATGCCTTTTTATAAATCCTTAGATTTAGTAATGCCAAATTTTTTTAAAATAAAGAATAATATTAAAAAGTTAAAGCCTGATATTTTGCATATTTCAACACCAGGAACAGTTGGTTTATGTGCTTTGATTAGTGCAAAATTATTAAAAATACCAGTTGTAGGAATATACCATACTGATTTTCCCTCTTACTTGTATGAAAATACAAAAAGTGAGTTTGTAAGAAAAATCACACTTTTATATTTAAAAGTCTTTTATAAAAATTTTATTGCTTTATTTTCTCGGTCTAATGAGTATGTTGATATTATTCAAAAACAGTTAGTTTTTAAAAAAAGAGATTTGTATCTTTTAAAAGCAGGAATAAATATTAAGAATTTTGATAAGTCTTTTAAAGATGAAAATATTTGGGAAGAATATAACATTGATAAAAACAGTTTTAAAGTTTTATATACAGGAAGAGTATCTATTGAAAAAAATGTAGATAAGTTAATAAATATCTGGTTGGAAGAGAACTTTTTAGATATAAAACTAATAGTTGTAGGGGATATAGAGATAAAATTAGATAGTTCGAAACTAGAAGAGAAAGGAGTTTATCTCCTTGGAAGAAAACAAAAAGAGGCTTTATCTAAACTATATGCTTCAAGTGACTGTTTTATTTTCCCCTCTACCACAGATACTTTAGGGCAAGTTGTTCTAGAAGCCATGAGTTCAGCTTTGCCTGTAATTGTTAGTGATAAAGGTGGTCCTAAAACTTTTGTAAGTGAAGAGTTTGGTTATATTATAAATATTGAAGAAAAAAATCAAATAATTAAAGCCATCAAAGAATTAAAAAATAAAGATGAGGTATATAAAAATAAAAGTGAAAAAGCTTATAACTATATGAGAGATAAATCTATCTCTCATAGTTTTTTAGATTTTTGGGAAATAAATCAGAAGATATTAGAAAACTTATTTAAGAAGTAAATCTTCTTTTAACTCTTCATATATTTCATCACCTTTTAGAAGTTTCACTATTTCAAGTGCAAATTCTGCTGCAGTTGCAGGGCCTCTTGATGTAATTATTTTATCATCTAAAACTACATTTTGGTCAGCTATATAATTATCAGGATCTATTTTTTGCTCAAAGCTTGGATAACAAGTATAGTTTTTATTTAATACTTCTGCTTTGTGAAGAGCATATGGTGCAGCACAAATAGCTGCAATATATTTATCACTAGCTTTAAACTCTTTTAAAATATCTTGCACATACTTATTTTCAGCAAGAGTAAAAGCATTTGGAAGCCCTCCAGGAAGGGCAATCATGTCAAAATCATCTTCCTCAACATTTTCAATTTTGCAATCTGCTGTAATTTTTATATTATGTGCTCCTGTAGTTACTATATCTTCTACTGCTGCAATAACTACATCAATATTGGCTCTTCTACAAATATCGATAATAGAGATTGCCTCAATCTCTTCAAATCCATTTGAAATAGGAACTAATAGTTTTGACATATAATCTCCTTATAAATTTTTTCATATTTTAGACTATATTAGATTAAATTACTAAATGCTAAAATAAGGAGCTTTCAAGAATTTATAAGTTGTTTTTAAATAAAATTTATTCAATTATAAAAAGGGGACTTTATGCTTAAAACTTTCGCTAAAGCTTGTCTTGCAACAGCAACACTTACATTATTTTCAGGATGTCTTTCTCAAACTATGTCTGCTAGTAATTCTGCCGTTTCTTCAGCAGACAACGAAGTACAAGTTACTAAAAAATATATTGAGATTGCAGAGGATCAACAAATTAATGTTACAAATCAAAGAACATTAGAAGGTACAATCAATTCATTAGCTACTCAAATGATGAGAAACAAAAAGATGAATACAAGTAAACCTGTACTTATTACTTCATTTGTTAGATTAGATAATTTTAAAAAGACTACAGAATTTGGAAGAATTGTAAGTGAAAGTATGATCAATGAAATGTCAAATAGAGGTTTCAATATTATTGAATATAGAGGACAACTTGCAGTTTCAATTAATGAACAAGGTGAATACTTTATAACAAGAAATCCTTATAAATTAAAAGATGAAATACCAAATACATATGTAGTTGTAGGAACTTATTCTAGACAATTTGGTAAAGTAATGTTAAACGCAAGAGTTATTGATAATATCACAGGTAGAATAATCTCAAGTGCAAGAGCAACATATCTTCACAATAAAAGAGATGATTGTGTTTTATTTAAAGATTGTAAACCAGCAAGAACAATTAAAATTATTCAAGAAAAATAGATTTTATGAATAAAACTCTTTTTAGAATAACTAAACTAATTGTTTTAGTTTCTATTCCTCTTTTCTTATTCACTTCTTGTTCTTTAAAAAAAATAACAGGAAGTGAAGATCTTCCATCTTTTATGGATAAAATTGCAAAAAAATCTCCTGATAACCATAAAAATGTGACTGGTTCAAATGATTTCAATTCTCTTGTTTCTAAGTTGATTAAAAAAACTTCTACAAGATTTGACAAATATGTTTTAGAAGATGATGTTGTATTAGTTTCTGATTTTGTGAATATTGATAAATTAGAGAATAAATCAAAGCTAGGTTTTTTATTGTCTGAGCATTTAAAAGATGCTTTACTTAATAAAAATATCATTGTAAGACAAGTTGAATTAAGTGAGAACTTTACTTTTGGAGAAAGTGGATTAAATCTTTTAACAAGAAATCAAAAAGATATAACTAAAAAGACTGTTGATGGTAAGTTTGCAGTTGTTGGAACTTATACAATAACTACTGAAACATTAATTGTTTTTATTAAACTAATTGATGTAAATAATGGAAATATCTTAGCTTCTGCAAATTCAAGTACAAGTATAGATGATGAGATATTAGAATTAGAAGGAATCAAAAAAGGAAAAGAGATTTCTCTTCCTCCTCAAATGATTTTATAAAATATCTTGAATTAGAAATTGAGGACTTATTTGTCCTCTAAATTCATTTTTATTTACTGAAACTACTAAACTGATATTTGAATAATCAAGTTTTTCATCACAGTAAAACTTAATTGCTTCAAATAAAAAACCATCGCTATTTAGAGTTAATTTTAAATGATTTTTATCTTTTCCAAATAGTTCTGATTTTATAATTTGAGAGTTTGAGATACTAAAAATAGGTCTATGGTTTTTAAGTCCATAAGGTTCAAACTGTTCTATAATATTCAAAAACTCAATATCAACAGAAGAAACATCTAATTCTCCTAAAACATCATGTTCTATATGAAGTTCTTTTTTATGATTTTCAAGAGTTTTATTTATTCTATTTTTAAACTCTTCTAAATTTTCAGCTTTTAAAGATAATCCAGCTGCATTTTTATGGCCACCAAAACCTAATAATAAATCAGAAGTTTCTGTAATTATTGTATGGAGATTTATATTTGCATTCGCTCTAGCACTTCCTTTTGCAATTCCATTATTAATAGAAAAGATAAAAGCAGGTTTTTTAAAAGCATTTGATAGCTTTGAAGCAACAATTCCTATTACTCCTTCATGCCAACCCTCTCCCCAAACAATAACTGCATTCTCTTCTGGATTAGTTGCATTTGTAGCTTTTTGTGAAATCTCTTCTTGTAGATTCTTTCTAAAACAATTTAACTCTTCTAATAATTGTAAAGCATCATTTGCTTCATATTCAGAAGAAGCTAATAAAAAATTTAGTGCAATTGAAGCATCTTCCATTCTTCCTGCACTATTTATTTTAGGAGCAATAGTAAAACCAATATCATCTGAAACAAAAACTTCTTTAGAAATCATTTCATTGATTTTTTTAAAAGCAGGTCTTGAAGAATCTTTAATTTTTTTTAGTCCATGTTTAACCATTGTATAGTTAAGACTTGTCATTGGCATAATATCAGCAATAATTGCAACACAAAGTAAATCAAAAAACTCTTGAAGGTTAACATCTGCACTTATCTCTTTTTTTATTGCAGCACAAAGATACCAAGCTACTTGCGCTCCACAAATATCTTTGAAAGGAAAAGTGCACTCTTTTTGTTTTGGATTTATAATTGCAAAAGCCTCTGGGATTTCTTCTCCTACTGTATGATGGTCAGTAATTATTAAATCAATATTTTTTTCTTTTAGAAGTTTTGCAGCTTTACATGCTGAAATACCATTATCTACAGTTATAACTAAACCTTCTTCTATCATGTCAACAATTTTAGGACTTAATCCATATCCATGTTCAAAACGATTAGGAATGATATAGTTTACAGTTTTTCCAATTTTTTTAAAGAAATCAACTATTATTGTAGTAGAAACAACACCATCAACATCATAGTCACCTACAATTGTTATTGTTTCATTTTCAAGTAAGGCTTTTTTTATTCGTAAAGAGGCTTTTTTTATATCTTTAAAACTATCAGGTGAGGGTATATGTGCAAGTCGAGAATAGGGATTATTCTCGTGTCTTGCTGATAATAGTTCGTAAAGTCGGTCTTTAGTTACCTTAGACATTAGTCTTTTTTATTTGCTTGTTTTACAAACTCTAAGATAATTGGGTTTGGAGTCTCTAAGTGAGAAGTAAATTCTGGGTGGAATTGTACCCCTACAAACCATGGGTGGTCTTTAATCTCAACTGCTTCAATTAAACCATTTGATTGTCCAGAAATAATCATTCCTGCTTCTTCAAGTCTTTGTCTATATGCTGGATTTGCTTCATATCTATGTCTATGTCTTTCATAGTATACTTCTTCATTTCCATATGCTTTTTGAAGGTTTGTTCCTTTTAATGGCTCAAATGGATATTCTCCAAGTCTCATTGTTCCACCCATTGGTGATTCATGAGTTCTTAATTGTTTATCTCCGTTTTGGTCAATAAATTCATCAATTAAATAGATTACTGGCTCAGAAGTATTTTCATCAAATTCTATAGAGTTTGCATTTTCAATACCTAATACATTTCTTGCATACTCAATAATAGATAATTGCATACCTAAACAAATACCTAAATAAGGAATTTTATTCTCTCTTGCATATTTAATTGCTTCTAGTTTTCCTTTAGCCCCTCTGTGTCCAAATCCACCAGCAACTAAGATAGCATCAGAATTTCCAATGATTTCATAAGCTCCACTATCTTCAATTCTTTCTGAATCACACCAATGAATATTTACTTTTGTACTTAAGTGTGCACCTGCATGGATTAAGGCTTCAATTAAAGACTTATATGACTCTTTTAAATCTAAATATTTACCAACAAATGCGATAGTTACTTCATCTTGAGGAACAAGAATATTTTTAACTAAAGTATCCCATTTTTCCATATTTGGTTTGATTTTAATATTAAAATGCTCAGATAAAGGAGTTAAAATTCCTTCTTTAATAAAATGTAATGGAACTTGATAAATTGATTGTGCATCTCCTGCTTCAATTACTGCATTTCTATCAATATCACAAGATAAAGCAAGTTTTTCTTTTAGATTTTTTGGTAACTCTTTTTCTGTTCTACATACAAGCATATGAGGAGTAATACCAATTCTTCTAAGCTCTTGTACTGAGTGTTGAGTTGGTTTTGTTTTTAATTCACCAGCAGCTTTAATATATGGAACTAAACTTACATGAATATTCATAGTATTTGATTTTGGTTGCTCATGTCTAATAGCTCGAATTGCTTCCATAAATGGTAAACCTTCGATATCTCCTACTGTTCCACCAAGCTCAATAATTAGAAATTCATTCTCTTCTGCTGCATCATAGATTCTATCTTTAATCTCATCTACAACGTGAGGAATTACTTGAATAGTTTTTCCTAAGTAACCACCCTCTCTCTCTCTTTTAATTACACTTTGGTAAACTTGTCCAGTTGTAAAAGAGTTTTTTGCAGTAAGAGTTTTGTCAATAAATCTTTCATAGTTTCCTAAATCCAAGTCAGTCTCTGCTCCATCTGCAGTTACAAATACTTCACCGTGTTCAAGTGGACTCATTGTTCCTGGATCAACATTTAAGTAAGGGTCTATTTTTAGCATACTTACTTTAAATCCAGATTGTTTTAAAATTGTTGCAATAGATGCAGAAGTAATACCTTTACCAAGTGAACTGAGTACTCCACCCGTAACAAATATGAATTTAGTCATTAAAAAGCTCCATGAATTAATAATAGTTAAATATTTCGCGATTATATCTAATGCGAGGTTAATAAGTATTTAAGTGAAAGAGGCACAAGGCCTCTTTAAGATTATTTTAGTTTATCTGCTCTTGGATAGATAAATACAGCATCTCTTATTACTGATATTTTATTTGGCTCATCAACTGCATAAGCTCTCAGTTTTACTGGAATAGGAGTATCTTTTGTATTATCGTTTACAAGTATTTTATCTGTTTCAAGAATAATTACTTTTTTTCTTAATTTTCCAGGATTTAGTTTAAATGGGCTAAATCTTTTAATTACAATATCATCTCTACCTATAACTTCAATATTATATGTATGTGTTTTTGAATCTGTATTTTGGAAAAGTAATAAGAAGTTATTTGAAACAGTATTATTTTCATCAATTTTATATAATTGAGTTGTTTTATTAACATTTAATAACATATACTCTTTTTTCCCACCCATTACAAAAAGTAATCCAACAACAACAACTAAAGCAACAGCATATAAGATTGTAGATTTTCTCAGGAATTTAGTTGCTTGTCCTTTTTCAATATCACTTGTACTTGTCCATTGAACTAAAGACTCTTTCCCTAATTTACCCATAACTTTTGTACAAGCATCAACACACTCTAAACAGTTGATACACTCTAACTGTAAACCTTTTCTAATATCAATATGAGTAGGACATACAGTTACACATGACTCACATGTTGTACACTCATTTGTTTCCTCAGGTAAATCTTTTTGTTTGAAGATAATTTTTTCTTTACTATCATTATAAATATGTCCACCTCTTTTTGTAGAGTAGATAGCTTGATAAGTATCATCATCATAAAGTACAGATTGAACTCTTGAATAAGGACATACATATACACAAAAATCTTCTTTTAACCAAATTACATCATAAACTAAAAAACCAGCAATAGCAAGAACAAACCCAATTAAAAACCAGTGTTCTGTAGGGTTTTGAATATAAGCAAAGAAGTCTTCAGGTGGTACAAAATACCACATAAAATCAGCTGCTGCAATTAAAGAAAGGATTGACCAAAGAATAATAGCAACAACTTTTTTTGATGCATTTTCTGGTTTTGACCAATTTGGCTCTTTTTGTTTGTTTTTAATTCTTCTTAAACCTAAAAGTTTTGATTCAATTAAATCTCTATAAACTACTCTAAAAATAGTTTGAGGACAGGCCCAACCACACCATGCTCTCCCACCAATAGCAGTTACAGCAAAAATTCCTAAGAAAAGAAGCATTAATAAAAATGGCATAAGATAAAGTTCTTGCATATCAAATGCAATACCCATCAGATGTAATTGCTTCTTATCAAAAGATAGTAAAAATATATGGTTACCATTAATCTTAATAAATGGTAAACCTAAAGCAACAACAGTTGCTAAAATATATGCATAATATCTTTTAAATCTGTACGGCGTTTTTTTTAAAACAGCAGCATTTCCTTCCATAATATAATCCTAATATTTTTTTAAAATTATATATAAAGCTAGCTTATGATAAGCATAAATTATTATAAGCAGTAGTTATAATAATGGGCTAAAATACTTATAAAATTAAACAATGACAATTAATATTTATATTTAAATTATTTGATAGAAGAAAAAATAGTGATAAAACTACTTATATTTAAATGGAGAATTTCTTATGAAAAGTATAAATTTCCTGCAATAGCAAGGATAGTTAATACTTTTACTATTAGGATTTGTGCAATTTTATTCTTTTTTATTTTTTCAATCATATATATCCTTTTTATTTGAGCATAATTTCTAGACTAGAAAAATGACTTTTAGGAGTCAAATTTCTGGTCGAAGTAAGTATCTGATACTTACTTATTTTGTGTTTTGTACCTTAAATTTATGTACATGTGAATAATATCAAGTGCAGCAGGTGTTACACCCGAAATTTCACTAGCATTGAATAGTGTAGGTGGGTTAAATGTTTCAAGCTTTTCAACTACCTCATTTGAAAGTCCAGGAATTGATTTAAAATCAAAGTTTTCTGGAATTTTTAATTCAATCATTTTTTTCATTTTTTCTATTTGTTTTTTCTGCTTATCAACATATCTATAATATTTTGCTTCAATGATGATTTGCTCTTTTAAATAGTTATCTGTATCTTTTAATGAAGGTACTAATCTATCAAGTTTTTCTATAGTAACTGTATTTCTACCTACAATATCAATAAGTTTTGCTCTATCTTTGATTTTATCTTCACCAAGTTCTTCTAATAATTCAAGGTTCTCTTTCTTAGAAGTAAACCACTCTTCTGCCATAAGTTCTACAGCTTCATTGATTACTTTTCTTTTATGTTCAACTTTTTGTAATTGTTCGTCATTGATTAGCCCAAGTTGATGTCCATAAGGAGATAATCTTAAATCAGCACTCTCTTCTCTTAGAAGTAGTCTGTATTCAGCTCTTGAAGTAAACATTCTATATGGTTCATTAGTTCCTTTTGTAACTAAATCATCAATTAAAACTCCTATATAGGCCTCATCTCTTCTAAGAACGAAAGGTTCTTTTCCATCAATTGCTAAACAAGCATTGATACCAGCCATTAATCCTTGTGCACCAGCTTCTTCATAACCAGTTGTTGCATTAATTTGACCAGCATTATAAAGGTTTTTTATTTTTTTTGTCTCTAATGTATGTTTTAATTCTGTTGGGTCAACATAATCATATTCAATTGCATATCCATATCTAATAACTTTTGCATTTTCTAATCCCTCAATAGAGTGAATCATCTGTTTTTGAACATCAATTGGAAGAGATGTAGATAATCCATTGATATAATACTCTGTTTTCATTGCAGTTTGTGGTTCTAAAAATAGTTGGTGTCTATCTCTTTCTGCAAATCTATTTACTTTATCTTCAATACTTGGACAATATCTTGGCCCTCTTCCTTCAATTTGACCTGTAAACATAGGTGCACGGTGGAAGTTACCAGTAATAGTATCATGTGTTCCTGTATTTGTATATGTGATAAAACAAGGAAATTGTGTAGGATTAAAATTCTCTTTATCTGTTCTAAAAGAGAAAGGCATAGGTTTTTCATCTCCACCATGCTCTTCCATTACAGAAAAATCAATACTACTTGCATCTAATCTAGCAGGAGTTCCTGTTTTTAATCTTCCTACATTTAGCCCTAACTCTTTTAATTGGATAGATAGTGTTGAAGAGGGTAGTTCCCATGCTCTTCCTGCATCATAAGTATTCTCTCCAATGTGAATAAGTCCCCTCATAAAAGTACCAGTTGTAAGGATTACTTTTTTTGAATGAAACTCTTCTCCCAGTTTTGTTTTTACTCCATATACTTCATTATCATCTTTCACTAATAAAGCTGATACTTCATCTTGATAAACTTCTAAATTAGGAGTGTTATGACAAACTTCTCTCATATACTCTCTATATTTATCCATATCAATTTGGGCTCTACTTCCTTGAACAGCAGCACCTTTTGAAGCATTTAAAACTCTAAATTGAATACCTGTAGCATCTGTGCAAAGACCCATCTCTCCACCAAGGGCATCAATCTCTCTTACTAGGTGACCTTTTGCAAGTCCTCCAATTGCTGGATTACAACTTGCTGCTCCAATTTGCTCAACAAGCATAGTTATTAGAAGAGTTTTTTTACCCATTCTAGCACTTGCTAATGAAGCTTCAATTCCAGCATGACCTCCACCTACGACTATTACATCATACATATTATTTTCCTTAAAAATAGTCCTTGATAAAGGACTTTATTTTTTAGACTTCTTTTAAAAGGAAATAAACTAACCTTTAAAGAAGCAGACTCTAAGAAGAGTAACTTATTACTCTTATTGAATGTATGAAATCTCTTAGATAAATGTTTTCTTCCACTTATCTAAAAGATTTACATTAATAAATTTTCGGTATTATAACAAATTGATATTATGGAATACTTTATATTAGAAATTAATATATTTTAAAGCAAGGATATTTTTTGTTTACTGGTTTAATTCGAGAAATGGCAAAGGTTGTAAGCCTACAAAATAACTTCTTAACTCTAAAGGCAAAATACTCTCCTAAGATTGGAGACTCAATTGCAGTTAATGGAGCTTGTCTTACTGTTGTTAGACTTGCCAGTGATACTTTTACTGTAGAATTATCCCCTGAATCTCAAAAGATATTAGCAATGGAAAATTATAGAGGTGAAGTTCATATCGAACCTGCAATGATGATGGGAGATAGATTTGAAGGTCATATTGTTCAAGGTCATGTGGATTGTCTGGGAACTATCAAAGCTATAAATAAAAATGGAAATTCAACTGATTATATAATTTCATTGCCAAGTGAATATTCAAAATATATTATTCCTAAAGGTAGTGTTACTATTGATGGGGTTTCTTTAACTGTAAATGAGGTTTTAGAAAACGCTTTTAGATTAACGATTATCCCTCATACAATTGAAAATACACTTTTTAAAACTTATAAAATTGGAAGCAAAGTAAATCTAGAAACTGATATGTTTGCTAGATATATTTATAATATGTTTCAAGGAAACAAAAAAGAGAGTTTAACTTGGGATAAAGTAGAAGGAATTATGGCTTCTTATTAGAAGTTTCACTTTTCTCTTCTTTTATAGGTTCTTCTTTTAACTCTTTATTTTTATAAACAAAGAAATATTTTTGTCGTAATACTTTTGCATATGGCTCGATTTCAACTTTTTGCATATCTTGCATTTTCTTTATCTTTACAACTTTTCCTACTTTTAAGCCTTCAAAGAAAATATTGTCCATACCAGAAGTTATAACTTCATCTCCAATTTTTATGTTGTACCAAATAGGAATATATTTGGCAACAAGATTATGTCTATTCTTTGATTTATGAATAATTCCAGGAGCTTTCTCTTCTCCTACAAAAATAGAGTAGTTACATTTATCATTACCATTTAATAAAGCTTTAGCTTTTCCATCTTGATTTACTACAATTCCAGCTGCAAAGCCATTTGAAATAACTCCTAAAATAGAGTCATCTTCTTTTTTATAGTCAATCCAAACCTTTGTAAAATCATCAAATTTTACATAAGATAAAACTTTAGTAAATTTAATATCATCTTCTGTTTTTTTATTTGCATCAATTGCTTCTAAAACAGAGTGTAATTCATTATTAGAGGCTAAGTATAACTCTTTATAGTTTTTTAATGTAGCATTTTCTGTTTGTAATTTTGCAATTGTAGCTGCTTGATTAAAATATCTCTCAATATTGTTTTGTAATTTTGCAGCATTATTCACATATACTTTTTTTAATGTTGTAAGGGGGTTAAAATTTCTAGCAATTAGCTGGTCAATCTCAAAGATATAACCTAAGCTAACTGCTATAAAAAGAAGGAAGAATAGAAATTTATTCATTAGTTATTAGTTTTAATAATGCAGCCTGATCTAATACATTGCTTGTACCATAAGCAACAGCTAATAATGGCTCTTCCGCAACTTTTACTGGAAGTTTAATAATATCAGCTAAATATTTATCTAAACCTCTAATTAGTGCTCCACCACCTGTTAAAATAACACCATTATCTACAACGTCACCAGCTAAATCAGGTGGCATATCTTCTAATACCGATCTTACTGCAGATACAATTTCTCTTAAAGGCTCTTTTATTGCAGTGCGTACACCTTCACTACCTAATTCAATAGTAGATAAAAGACCTGAGTTATCTCTACCTTTTACTTTGATTTTTAGTTCACTATCAAGTTTAATAGCAGTACCAATTTCAATTTTGATATTTTCTGCTGTTCTTTCTCCAATATAAAGGTTGTAGTTTTGTCTAACATAATCAATGATTGATTTATCAAACTTATCTCCAGCTACTTTAATTGATTTAGAAAGTACAAGTCCACCAAGTGAAGTTACACCAATCTCTGTAGTACCACCACCAATATCAACAACAACATATCCTGATGGGTCAGAAACAGGAATACCAGCACCAATTGCAGCTGCCATTGGCTCTTCTACAAGGAATACTTCTCTAGCTCCTGCACTTAATGCTGATTCTTTTACTGCTTTTCTTTCAACTTGTGTAATTCCATATGGAATACAAATAATAATTCTTGGTCTAATAAAAGATTTTCTTGCATGTGCTTTTTCAATGAAATATCTAATCATTCTTTCAGTCATTTCAAAGTCAGCAATAACCCCATCTTTCATTGGTCTAACAGCTTGAATATTTAATGGTGTTTTACCAATCATCTGTTTAGCTTCTTGCCCAACTGCTAAAATCTTATCTTTTCCAAATCTATCGTTTTGTACTGCAACAACTGAAGGCTCATTAATAATGATACCTTTACCTTTGACAGAAACAATTGTATTGGCAGTACCCAAGTCAATTGCCATGTCGCTTGAAAATAGACCTATTAGTTTATCTAATAACATGTTCTTCCTTCTTTCTTAAGCTATTTTTGGTTCTTTTTTCTTTGTTACTACATCTTTTGTAATAGTAACAGTTTTATTCTCATATTCTGGTAGATCATACATAATATCAAGCATGATATCTTCTAGTATTGATCTTAAACCTCTTGCACCTGTTTTTCTTTCAAGTGCAAGTTTTGCAATCTCTTTTAATGCATCTTTTTCAAACTCTAATTTTACATTATCAAGTTCGAATAGTTTTATATATTGTTTAATAAGTGCATTTTTTGGTTCTGTTAAAATATGAACCATATCATCTTCTGAGATTTCATTTAATGTAGCTATCATATGTAGTCTTCCAATTAATTCTGGAATAAGTCCATATTTTACTAAATCATGAGCTTCTACATTTGAAATTAAATCTTTCTCTTCTTTATTTCCATTTTTCTTTTGGTTAAATCCAAGAACATTTGCACCTTGTTTTTTCTTTACAATCTCTTCAAGTCCATCAAATGCTCCTCCACAAATAAATAGAATATTTGTAGTATCAACTTGAATTGCATCTTGTCCCGGATGTTTTCTTCCACCTTTTGGCGGAACATTTACAACTGAACCCTCTACAATTTTTAATAAAGCTTGTTGTACACCTTCTCCTGAAACATCTCTAGTAATAGATCTATTTTCACTCATTCTTGCTACTTTATCAACTTCATCAATAAAGATAATTCCTGTTTCAGCTTTTTTTACATCTCCATTTGCAGCTTGTAAAAGTCTTGTGATAACATTTTCAACATCATCTCCAACATAACCAGCTTCTGTAAGTGATGTAGCATCTGCAATCGCTAAAGGAACATCAAGGTATTTTGCAATTGTTTGTGCAAGTAATGTTTTTCCTGAACCTGTTGGTCCTATTAATAAAACATTTGATTTACTAATTTCTGTATCATCATCAATTTCATCTTTTCTAAAGATTCTTTTATAGTGGTTATAAACAGCAACTGATAAAACTTTTTTAGCTCTATGTTGACCGATTATATAATCATCTAAAATCTCTTTTAATTGAGAAGGAGTTTTTAGTTTAATCTCTTTTGGTGTTTCAATATTTTCTAAATAACTACTATCTTCATCTTCTGGATGGCTACCTGTCATTATCTCATAAGCAGCACTTACACAAGCTTTACAAATAAAAGCATTATCTCCAGCAATTACAGGATTTGTTTCGCTATCTTTTGAACCGCAAAAGTCGCATATAATCTCTTTGCTCATTAATTATTCTCCTGTCTTTCTATCAAATGGAATACCTCTTGTCGTATTAATTACAAAATCACACATTAATTTAGTGTGTTCATTACTTGATTCTTCTAAAAGTTCTTGTGCTGAATCTTTTAGAGCTTTTGAACCTCTAAATAGAGCTTTATAGGCTTTTTTAATTTCATTGATATCTTCTTTATTTTCAAATCTTCTTCTAAGACCTGTTAAGTTAAGACCTTTTAGTTTAGCTCTATTACCTTCTGCTAAACAATAAGGAGGAATATCTTGAGTTACAACAGAACCACCAGCAATCATTGAGCCTGTTCCTATTTTACAAAATTGATGAATAGGTGTCATTCCACCAATTACTACAAAATCATCAATTTCAACATGTCCTGCTAGAGTTGCACAGTTTGCAAAAATACAACTGTTTCCAATAATACAATCATGAGCCACATGAACATAACCCATAAATAGATTATTACTTCCAATGATAGTTTTTGAACCACCACCTTGTGTTCCTGGATTAAATAGAGTATATTCTCTAATTTTGTTATTATCCCCAATAATTAATTCAACATCTTCCCCATTGAATTTTAAATCTTGTGGAATTGTTCCTATTGAAGCATGTGAAAAGATATGATTGTTTTTACCAATTGTAGTTTTCCCATCAATTACTGTATGAGAATCAACAACTGTTCCATCTCCAATTTTTACATCTTTACCAATAATTGTATATGCTCCAATAGTGATATTCTCTCCTAGTTGTGCGCCTTCTTCAATTATTGCAGTTTTGTGAATATTATTCATTTACGTTCCCGATTATTTATCAACTACCATTGCTTTTAATTCAGCTTGTGCAACTAACTTATCATCAACATAAGCTTTTCCATCAAGAACAATTAAAGTACCTTTTAGTTTGATAATTTCAATTTTATAAACTAATTTATCTCCTGGTTTAACAGGACTTCTAAATTTTGCTTTATCAATACTCATAAAGTAAATAACTTTACTTTTTAATTCTTCATTTGAAAGGTCATTACTTTTTAGTGCAAGTACTCCACCTGCTTGTGCCATACCTTCTAAAATTAGTACTCCTGGGTAAATTGGGTGTCCAGGAAAGTGTCCCATAAATGCAGGCTCACTAATTGAAATATTTTTATATCCCGATACACTAACACCTTTTTCCATCTCTGTAATTCTATCTACAAGTAAAAAAGGATATCTGTGTGGTAATATTTCTTGTATTTCGTTTATATCTAGCATTCTTATTCCTATAATTCAAGTTTTTTAAAAATCATTCATTTTATCTAAAAAAATATTAGCTTTGAATTATGTCAGCTACATTTTTAGAACTTCCATGTTTCAAATATTCTCTCAGTACTTTAGAGGTTTCTAAAAAATCATTTTTATTTATATTTTTATATTCAGAATAAAGGTTCTCAAAAGTTACATCCTCTTGGAAAAATTCTTTATGAATAGCCTCTTTGTCTGATTTATATAAAAAGATATTTGCTAAACCAATATATGGTAATTTAACAAAAAGTCTTCCTAAAAAGTAATCAACTTTTTTCGCCACATAACTCATAACAAAAGGAGTTCCTATTAGTGCTGCTTCAAGTGTAGCTGTTCCACTACAAATAAAACCAAATTCTGCTTCTTTCAACTCTTTATGTGAATCATTTGAAACTTTAAATAGTGAAATATCTCCATAGTATTTCTTGATAAACTCTTCATCAAATTTTTTAGGAATAATCAAAATATGCTCTTTATTTTCTATTTTTGAAGCTAACTCTCTATAAACATTCATATGATTTACAATCTCTGTTTTTCTACTTCCTGGCATATAGATAATTTTATTTGATTGTGTTAACTCTTCTTTGAATTCATGAATCTCATCAAGTAAGGGATGCCCCACATAAGTTATTTTTTCTTTGTCTGTATACATTTGTGATTCAAAGGGAATAATAGAACATAGTTTTGTACAATATTTTTCTAGTTTTTCTACTCTTTTTTTCTTCCAAGCCCAAGCTTGAGGTAAGATATAGTAGATTATCTCTTTGTTTGGATATCTTTCTTTTAGTTTTTTAGCTAAGGGAAGGTTAAACCCCGAGCTATCCATAAGTAAAACTTTATCACAATCATTTGCTAATTCTACAAGTTCATCACGAAGACGAAAAAAGAATCTAAGTTTTTTTATAGCATCAGTAAATCCCATGATAGCAAGAGAAGTTAGGTCATATAAAGGGTTCCCTAATGAGTTATCAAAAACTCCTTTTAGTTCAACATTGTCATTTAGGTGTTTTTTTAACTCTTTTAAGTGAATATTTGATGAAGCTTCCATTGCGCAAACTAGAAGTTTCATATAAGTACTTCCTTTACATCCTCATAAATTACTGAGTCAAGTTCAATCTCATATTTTCCATCAATTACTTCATCAACAATTACAATAGTTGAAAGACCATAAGGATTTTGAGTAATTGCATTTCTAATATTTAATTCTGATTCAAATGTTGGTGGGTTATACATAAGTTTTAATACATTTCTAAAGGTGCTATTCCCAATAGAGTTGAACATATCGATACTTAAAACTTTTACTTCATCTCTATTTAAATAAGCAATCTCATCTTTTTCATAAGCAATAGTACCGTTCATCTTTTTTCTATTTAATGTTGAATAACATAAAAAATATGAAGGAACTGTTTGTTTATTGATTTTAACTTTACCACTTAAAAGTCTATAGTTTAAAAATCTTTGTTTAATGATTTGATATGGAATACCTTGCTCTTCCATTTCATCTCTTTTTTTATATAGTTCAAGTCTACTTTCAATTGATTCTGGAAGTATTTGGTGAGAAAGGGGAGAAAACATCTCATCCATAATTTTCTTTTGTTGTTCTCTTTGTTGTGTTAATCCAAATAGACAGCCACAGTAGTTTTGTCTATATAGACTATTCTCTTTTACAACTTCACCTTGAATTTGAGTTCCATTTCCACTTCTATAATCTTTGAAAATAAACTCACAACCAAGTTCTTCTGTTAGTTTTGCTCCAATTTTTTCTAATTTATCTTGAGATTTTTTTGGAGAGATAAGTAAAGAAGTAGTAAATTTATCATGTCCTAATTCAATAGCTTTTTTTGCACTAACTTCCAGTCTATCATCATAACATACTGTGCATCTATCACCTTTTTCAGGTTCATTTTCAAGACCTTTTACTTTTTTTAGCCACTCTTCTAAATTGTATGGACCTTCAAGAAGTTCAATTCCTAATTTTTTACATGAGTATTCAACATCAAGATATCTAAGTCTATATTCATTATAAGGATGAATATTTGGGTCATAAAAAAAACCTACAAGTTTTTCCTCAGGAAAGTCTTCTTGTAGTCTTTCAAGAAAGTAATGTGAATCTACAGCGCAACATATATGTACTAACAATGATAACCTTTGATTAATTATAAATTTTGTTGTATTATAGTGGAAATTTTTATAATAAAGGATTAGGTATTAAAAAATTATCTTTCTTGATTTTATCTATTTTTCTTTTTGCAGGATGCTCTTTTAATCAACCAAAAATTGTTTCAAGTGCCACTATACTTATAAAAACACCTAAGTTAAAATTTTATGATAAAGGCTTTATTTCTAAATTTCAAAATTTTACTAGAGTTGAGGTTTTTTCAGCTGGTGTTACTGTTTTACGCTTAGATATTTATGAAAATCAAATCTGCAAAGATACCTTTAAATGCCAAAAAAGTGAGAATTTTAATCAAGAATTTTTACATAGTTCTTATGAAAAAGATTTTTTAAAAAAACTTTTTGAAAAAGATGAAAGAAATATTATTCATAAAGATAATCAACACTCAATCTTAATAAAAATCAAAAAAGATTAATAGTACAATCCAAAAAAATAGACAGAAATAGAATAAAACTGTTCCTTTAAATATGGAACATTTTGAAAGGACTTAAAGATGAAATATGTTGGAGCACATGTAAGTGCAAGTGGAGGAGTATATAATGCCCCAATAAATGCTGCTAAAATTGGCTGTAAAGCCTTTGCTCTTTTTACAAAAAATCAAAGACAATGGAAAGCAAAAGAGTTAGATACTAAAACTATTGATAAATGGTTTGAAGAGTTAGAAAAAACTGGAATTCAAGCAAAACATATCTTACCTCATGATTCATATCTTATTAATTTAGGTCATCCAAGTGAAGAAGCAAGAGAGAAATCTTTAGATGGGTTTATTCATGAAATACAAAGATGTGAAATTTTAAAGCTTGATAGATTAAATTTTCATCCAGGTTCTCATCTTAGAAAAATCTCAGAGGAAGAGTGTTTAGATAGAATTGCCTTATCTATGAATCAAGCAATTGACGCTACAAATGATGTAAAACTTGTAATAGAAAATACAGCAGGACAAGGTTCTAATCTAGGGTATAAATTTGAGCATTTAGCTTACTTAATTGATAGAGTTGAGGATAAAAGTAGAGTTGGTGTTTGTATTGATACCTGTCATATGTTTACGGCTGGTTATGATATAAGAACTAAAGAGGCTTATGATAAAACATGGAATGAGTTTGATTCTATTGTAGGAAGACAATACCTTATGGGAATGCATATAAATGATTCAAAACCAGAACTTGGAAGTAGAGTCGATAGACACCACTCTTTAGGTATGGGACAAATTGGTTGGGATGCCTTCAAATTCATTATGAATGACGATAGAATGGATGATATTCCTTTAGTACTTGAAACAATTGATGAAGAGATTTGGGCACAAGAGATTCAAGCTTTATATGATTTAGTAGAGAAGTAAATACTTCTTTGCTAATTTTTTAATAATAATTTTTCTATACATATGTCTCCATTTTCAAAAACAAAAAAATTTATACCTTTTTCTTTTTCAAAAATTTGATAAAGAGTAATCATCTCTTTTGTTTGTATAGCAGAAGAAATCATTCCTTGGGAATTCTTTATTAATATCGAATTTGCCCTTTGCCTATAGCTTTTATAACATAAATATCTTGTCATTAATTTTTCATTCTCAATAATTGAGATTATATTTTTCATAATAATAATACCTTTAAATACTAAAAACTTTTTGAATTATCCAGTTAAAAATATTAATATTCCCTATAGGGAATATAATAATAATTCTATCTCTTATAAACTTACAAAAAACTTCACTATAGGGAACAGCTTGCTATTGCATTTAGATATTGATGAACAAGAGATTGTAGAACTTCATAAAACTATTGCTGAAAATGTGAAAAGAATAAGAAAGAATAAAAAAGTTTCTCAAACAGATTTAGCACTTAGTATTGGGCATAAATCAGTAAGTATGGTAAGTAAAATAGAAGCTGGCTTAGAAAATAAACACTACAATATAGAACAACTTTATAAAATATCAAAAGCATTAAATGTAGATTTAGCAGAGTTTTTTAAATAATAATACTTATAGAAAATCCTTAAAGCTAAACTAATAAAAAAGTTATAAAATACCATAAAATTAATATTACTTTTGAAGGATTATTATGTCAAAAATAGGAATTCTAGTTGCAAGTGCAAATAATAACCTAAAATTAGGACAAAGATTAGCTCAACTTGCAGAAGAGTTAGGTGTAGAAACAGAACTTATTAACTTAGTTGACTTAGATTTACCACTTTATAGTACAGTTGAAGAGGAAAGAAATGGTCTTCCAGCTTCTGCTCAAGAGTTAGCAAATAAAGTATTAGCATTAAAAGCTTTTATTGTAGTAGCTCCTGAATATAATGGAGTTATGCCTCCTGTATTAAATAATGCAATGGCTTGGACTTCAAGAAGCACAAAGGATTGGAGAGATGCTTTTAATGAAAAAGTTGTAGGTTTAGCAACTCACTCTGGTGGTGGAGGACAAAAAGGTCTTCAAGCTATGAGAATTCAGTTCCAACACTTAGGTGCAAATATTTTAGCAAGAGAGATTTTAACAAGTTATGATAAACCGTTAAATGAAGATACTGCTAAAAATATGATTCAACAATTAGATAAACTTTCAAGGGTATAATTTCCCCTTGAAGTAATAATACTTAAAAACTTTCTTCTAAAAAGCAAAAGAAGAGTATAATCTCTTTATGCAAAATATTATAGAAGCCTTATTACCAATTTTTTTCCTTATTATTTTAGGATACTTTTTTAAAAGAATAAAATTCCCAAATGAAGAGTTTTGGGCAAGTTCAGATAAATTTACCTATTATGTACTCTTTCCAGCTCTTTTAATATATAAACTCTCAACCGCTTCCTTAGAAGGAATTGATGGCTTTAACTTTATTCTTTCTGCTTTTTTAACAATGATTGTTTTAACTCTTTCTCTTATGTTATTTAATCGTTTTATAAAGAAGTTCAAAGGGGATGCTTTTACCTCTATTTATCAAGGGGCAATAAGGTTTAATACTTATGTTTTCTTAGCTCTTATAGATGCAATTTTTGGAGATAGTGGTTTAGTATTAGCTGCTCTTCTAATGACTTTTATGATTCCTCTTATAAATGTTTTTTGTATCTCTATTTTTTCTGTTTATGCAGCAAGTAATAAGATAACTATAAAATCATTTCTTTTATCAATTATAAAAAATCCTCTAATTATGGGATGTGTAGTTGGTGGTTTATTAAATTTCTTTGGTATAACTCTTTTTACTCCACTTGAGAAAACTCTAGGTATTTTAAGTTCAGCAGCACTTCCTTTAGGTCTTTTATCAGTTGGGGTTGGACTTCATCTATCTCATATAAAAGAAGCAAAACTTGAGTT
This sequence comes from Halarcobacter bivalviorum, assembly GCF_003346815.1. NCBI lineage: Bacteria > Pseudomonadati > Campylobacterota > Epsilonproteobacteria > Campylobacterales > Arcobacteraceae > Halarcobacter > Halarcobacter bivalviorum. The sequence continues at coordinate 2,564,694 of NZ_CP031217.1, read as the reverse complement.
AATAGTAGCAATTATTGTAAAGCTTGTAGTTTACCCTTTTGTAATCTATTTTATTGCAAAGGCTTTAGGAATTACAGGTTTAGCTCTACTTGTTTTAGTGGTTTTTGGTTCTATGCCAACAGCTTCATCAGCATATATTTTAGCAAGGCAACTAGGAGGGGATTTAAAGCTAATGTCTGCAGTTATTACAATGCAGACACTGCTTTCTATTTTATCTATTTCAGCAATATTAATGATTTTACAAAATCAGTTTTAAAAGATAGATTACTTTTTTAGTTTCTCTATCTTTTCTAACTCAATTTTTGCTTTTGAATGTTTTGATTTAAGATACCAGCTTTTAGCTTTTTCAAGATCTTTTTTTACTTTACCTTTTCCATAATGATAAACTAGTCCTATATTATAAGCTGCAACATCTTTTTGCGATTTATCATAATAGTTTTCATAAGCTCTTTGGTAATATTTAACAGCTTCTTCTACATTTTTTTCTGTACCTAAACCTTTTTCATGCAGAATCCCAAACTCAATTTCAGCTGCAGCATCCCCTTTATCTTTTCCAATTTTAAAGTATTTGAAGGCATTTTTATAATCTTTTTTCTCTTTATAATATTTAGCTAAGTGAATAGCTGCGTATTTATCATAATAAGCTGCTTTTTCAAATAAAGGAATTGCTTTAGTCATATCTTTTTTTACACCTAAACCATCTTTATAGAATACACCAAGTAGATTCATACTTTCATAATGATGTTTTTCAATTCCTTTTTCTAAGTACTCTTTTGCTTTTAGATAATCAAGTCTAATTAATTTTAAATCTTTAAATCTATCATCTTTATAATATAACCAAGCTAAATTATAATATGCTGCATAATAACCTTTTTGGGCAGCTAATAAATAATACTCTTCTGCTTTTAATAAATCTTGTTCAACACCTTTTCCATAATTATAAGACCATCCCATTGAAGCATAATCTCTTGGTGTTTTTCTTATTTCAAAAAGTTTTTTTAAGTAGTAGAAACCTTTTACTTCATCCTGTTTTGGACTCTCTTTACAAGAATTACAAAGATGATAATTTAAAAGTTTTTCCATTGCTTTAATATCGCCTTTTTCAGCTAATTCTTCATAAACAGCTAATCCTTTTTCATGATTTGGCTTTTCATCCATATAATAAGGAGGGTTCATATAAAAATCTGCAAGTCTATATGTAGCTTTAACATCACCTTTTTGAGAAAGATTAATTAAGATTTTTTCTGCCTCTGCATATTTTTTAACTTTTCTACCTATATAGATATTGATTAACTCTAAAGAACTTTTAATATCTCCAGCTTTAGAAGCTTTTTCGTAAAATTTGATGCTTAACTCAGGATTGTTGTATCTATTTTTTTGTGCAAATTCTCTAAGCTCAATAATATTATTAGAAGCTAATTTTTCTTCATTAAGTTTCTCTATAAGGTCAGGGAAAGCAGTTTTAAATGAGTAGTTTTTAGTAGCTTTATCTAAAAAGTTAGTTTTTAATTCATCATCTTTACTTTCAAAAATATATTTTTGCCATTTTTGTGATATTACATACTCTTCTGGATTGAAGTAATATCTTGAAGGAATTCTAAGAGCTAAATCTATAATTGCTTCTTGATTTCCTAGTGTTGCAAGTTTGTCAAAGATTGCATCGGCTTTCTCTGTTTGTCTTTTCTTTTTATAATATTTGGCAAGAAGTAAAAGAGTCTCTGGATTTTTTTCTATTTTATGTTTTAGTTTAAAGTATTTATTTACTGTCTCTCTGTTTTGAGAATAAGCTTTTAGAAGTTCTAAAGTAGCTTCTTCGTGATTAAGAGCAGCAGCTTTTTCTAAATACTCTTCTGCTTTTTCAACATCTTTTTTGATATTTTGTCTAGAGTTTCCATTAGCATAAATTGTTGATAGTTTGAAATAAGCATTTGCATTGTTAGTATCAAGTTTTAAAATCTCTTCATATATTGTTGATGCTTCTTGGAATCTATATTTATCTTTAAATAAATCAGCAGCATTTGACATTTTTTCAATATCTTGAGTTTTTATAACATTTGAAATAAACGCCTCAATCTTTTCTTGAGAATCAACTTTAAAGAAGATACTTTTTATCTCTTTCATTTGTTCATCAAAAGGAAGTGAGCCACCTCTTTCTACAATATATGAAACAACTTTTTCTGCTTCAATTCTTCTATATTTATCTGTATAGATAGTATATAGATTTTGAAGTTGTTCTAATGAAAGTTTATCAATAATCTCTTCTTCTAACTTTTTTGCTTCATAAATTTTATATGTAGTTACATAGTGTTTGATTAAAGTAACTTTTGCTTCTAAGCTTCCTTGATTTGCAGCTTGATTTAATAGTTTTAACGCTTTGTTCTCTCCATCTAAGAACATATCATTATATGTATAATAAATATCTGCAATTTGAGCAACTAACAGGGGGTCATCTTTTTCATCAATAGATGCATACCATTTATCAAAATATTGTAATCCTTCTATTACTTCAGGATATTTATAATATTTTGCCAATTCTAACATGGCTGTAATATCGCCATTATTAGCCTTTTTAATTAAAGTCTCTTTAGAGTATTTACTCTCAGTTGGAAGATTGTTTACCGCACATCCAGTAAGAAATAAAAACACTAAAATAAGTGATAAAATTTTTTTCATAATTTTTTCCTAACAATTGAAAAATAAACTAGAATCGAATCTTATAAAAATAATCTTAATATAGATTTAATAACAAAAAATATAGCTCATTAATAGTTAAGAGATTTTAATGTAATATGATTATAAATTGATATAATTGAGGTAAAATGATTTTTCTAATTTTCTTTGGAATTATTGCACTAATTTTTCTTGGCTTAAATATTTATGACAATTCTAATTTACAAAAAATTGAAAATTATTACTTAAAGAAAAAATGCTTAAATGTCGTCTACTCAAAGGGGGAATACAAGGGATTTTGTCAAGATTCTATTGTAAAAATACCTAACAGTTTTACTCCGGATTTACAAAAAGACAAAGAAATTGTAAAATTTAGTGAAATAAATGAAGTAAAAAAAGAAAATTTAATGATAATTATAAATAAAAATTATAAAATACGGTTTCAAAACAAAGAGAACCTCGAAAAATTTTATAAAATAATTGAGGAAAGAAAAAATTGATGAACGAAATAATAGAATTTATTAAATGTAAAAATGTTGAAAAGTCAACTTTTTTCAAACAACTAAAATGCTCAAAAGAAGAAGCACAGATTTTACAATTCATTACTAGACAATATATCTCAGGTAGAGATACTTCAATGGTAATTGATATTTTAAGTGAATTTTATGATGTAGAAAATTATGAGCATTTAAACAAAATTCAATTAATTAAATCATTATTAGAGTTTGGATGGCTTGTTCAAAGTGGTTTTGACCAAATAAAATTGAGTGAAATGTCTCAACTTGAACTTTTAAATTCTATCGTAACTCTATCTCCTGCATTTTTAAAACTTTTAGAAAAAGGTTCTTTAGAATTTGTTTTGCCAGAAGTAAAAAAATATGAAGATCATTTAGAGTATTTACAAGACCAATTTTTTAGAATTGATTTAGCACAACAGTTAAATTTAGTAAAGAGTAATTTTGATGAAAACTCACCAAATATAAATAGATTAAGGTCAAAACTAACTCTTCTTGAAAATAGAATAAAAGAGAGAATAAAAGAGACTGATGGCTCAATTATGCTTGAAGACTTTTTTAAACAGCACTCTTTAAATGAACAAGAACAAATTTTATTTTTAGCTCTTTTAAAAGAGGAGTATTCAGGTGGAGATGGAACTTTAAGAGATATGAACTCTTTAATTACTTTGATTTCAAGTGATGATTATGAAAAGATAAAGTTTAGGTCTCTTCTAGAAGAGGGTTCAAATTTAGTTTCAAACTCTTTAGTTGATTATGATGAGGTTTTAACTCCTTTTGGAGGAATAAATAGAAATTTCTATATTCCTGATGATATCTTATATAGAATCTCTCATCCAACTAAAAAAACAAGTAGAAGTACAAAAATGAAACTTGATTCTTTGATAAAAGAGCAAGAGACTTTTGAACTTGTTACTACAAATAAGACTTTAGATGATGTTGTTTTAAATGAAAAAACAAAAGAAGTTTTAGACTCACTTTTAAAGCAGATGGATAAGCAAGTATTCACAAGACTTAAAGAGTGGGGAATAAAAGATAAAAGAAATATTGAAGCAAGAATTATCTTTTATGGTTTTGCTGGAACAGGTAAAACTTTAACAGCTCTTGCTTTTGCAAAGACTTTAAAAAGACAAGTTCTAAGTTTTGATTGCTCTAAAATTCTTTCAATGTATGTGGGAGAGAGTGAAAAAAATGTAAGAGCTATCTTTGATAAATATTATGAATTAAGAGATAAAAGTAAGTCTGAACCAATTTTATTATTAAATGAAGCAGACCAGTTTTTAAGTTCAAGAACAACATCAAATGCTAGTGGAAGTGAAAAGATGCATAATCAAATGCAAAATATTTTCTTAGAGCAGATTGAGAGATTTGATGGAATTTTAATTGCTACAACAAATCTTTTAGAGTCTTTAGATAAAGCATTTTCAAGAAGATTTAACTATAAAATTGAGTTTAAAAAACCAAATTATGAACAAAGAGTTGAACTTTGGAAAAAGATACTTCCAGTAAATCTTCCTTTGTCAAAAGATTTTAATCTTGAAGAGCTGGCAAAACATGAGCTAACAGGTGGTCAAATTGAGATGGTAATCAAAAACACAGCATTTAAAATTGCTGTTGAAGATGCCCCTTTATTTAAAAATAGCTCTTTTGAAGAACAGATTTCAAAAGAGTTAAAAGGGAATTTTGACTCTGAAAATAAAGTTGGATTTTTTTAAATTAGACTTTATAAATAAAAATTAACTATAATTAATAACTATAAAAAAATATTAAGCAATCTTATAGGTTTGTAAAAGAGATAGTTATAAACTAAAATTTTTTAAGGATAAAACATGACACATATGGAGTTTTCACATCCGTATTTTGGCGTTTTTGTTATGTTTGTTTTAAGTTTTGGTATTTTTCTTACTGTAGTTTATATTGCAAGAGTTCTTGGTAGAAAAATTGCAAGATTAAATACAGAAAAGCTAAAAACTTCACTTTATGAGTGTGGACCAGAAGTTACAAAACAACCAAGTAGTGTATCTATACAATTTTATTTAATGGCACTACTTTTTATTTTATTTGATATTGAAATTATATTTATGTTTCCATGGGCAATCAATTTCCAAGTACTTGGATGGTTTGGCTTTGTTGAGATGATTTTATTTATTTTATTATTAACAATTGGATTTATATATGCTTGGAAAAAAGGAGCTTTAGAATGGCACAACATAAAGTAGACTATTTTAAAGATGGTGGAGCTCCAATTGCTTTAACTACAGTTGATAAGTTAGTAAACTGGGGAAGGTCAAACTCTTTATGGCCTTTAACTTATGGATTAGCATGTTGTGCTATTGAGATGATGGCAACGGGTGCGTCAAGATATGACTTTGATAGATTTGGAACAATTTTCCGTGCAAGCCCAAGACAAGCAGATGTAATTGTAATTGCTGGAACACTTACAAAAAAACACGCAGAGTTTATGAGAAGACTTTATGACCAAATGCCTGAACCAAAATGGGTTATCTCAATGGGTTCATGTGCTAATACGGGTGGAATGTTTAATACTTATGCAACAGTTCAAGGGGCAGATAGAATTGTACCTGTTGATATCTATCTTCCTGGTTGTGCTCCTAGACCAGAGACTTTACAATATGCACTAATGATGCTTCAAAAGAAAATTAGAAGAGAGTCTATCTTTAGAAAAATCAAGAAAAAGAGGCTTGTATAATGAGAAAATATACTCCTAAACATGATGTACAAAAAAAGTCTTATTTTAGTGATAGATTTTATATTACTCCTGCTACACCTAAAAAAGAAGTAAGTAGTGATGAAGTATATGCTTTAGATACAAAGCTTTTAAGTGAAAAGTATGAGATTTTAAATTCATATATAGAAATAGATGAGTTAGTTTTATATATAAAGCCCGAAGATAATGTCGCTGTTCTTACTTTTTTTAAAGAAGTTTTAGCTTACGAGATGTTAATGGAGCTTTCTGCAATTGATTATATTGCACAAAGAGGTGGATTTGAGATTTTTTATGAACTTTTATCTTTAAATAAAAGAAAAAGAGTAAGAGTAAAAACTTTTATCCGTGAAAAACAAGCACTTGAATCTGTATCTTCTGTTTTTAAAATGGCAAATTGGTCTGAAAGAGAGATGTTTGATATGTACGGAGTAAAAGTTGCAAATCATCCAAATCTAAAAAGAATTATTATGCCTGATGATTGGTATGACCATCCCTTAAGAAAAACTTATCCTCTACAAGGGGATGAGGCAGCATCTTGGTATGAAGTTGACAAAATCTTTGGTAAAGAAGCTAGAGAAGAGATAGGGCCTGAAATAAGAGACTCAGCAGCTATTGATAGATATGATACAAAAAGATTTGCAAGATTAGGACATGAAGTTCCATATGGAGTGGATATTACAAATGGAAATGAGCCTGAACATACACCTTTAGCTTATCAAGAAGAGGGTGGAGTTCCTATTATCAAAAAGTTTGATGAAAACAAAAGTGTTACACTAAAGAAGAGAAGATAAGATGCGACAAACAGCAAATAGATTAAAACCTTTCTTTGAAAATATTAATTTTGAGCGTGAAGATAATACCATGATGGTAAACTTTGGGCCTCAACACCCCTCAGCTCATGGTCAAATGAGACTTATGCTTGAACTTAAAGGGGAAGAAGTAGTAAAAGCAACACCTGGAATTGGATACTTACACAGAGGTATGGAAAAAATGGGTGAGAATATGATTTATAATGAGTTCTTACCTACTACAGATCGTATGGATTATATTGCTTCAACTTCAAATAACTATGGTTTTGCCTTAGCAGTTGAGAAACTACTTGGAATTGAAGCTCCAAGAAGAGCAGAGATAATAAGAACAATGCTTTTAGAGCTAAATAGAATTATGTCTCATCTTTTTTGGTTAGCAACTCATGCACTTGATGTAGGAGCGATGTCTGTATTTTTATATGCCTTTAGAGAAAGAGAATATGCAATGGACTTAATAGAAGACTATTGTGGTGCAAGACTTACTCATAGTGCAGTTAGAATTGGAGGAGTTCCTTTAGATTTACCAGATACTTGGTGTGAAGACTTAGAAAGATTTATTACTAACTTTGAAAAAGAAATTGATAGATACGAAGGCTTACTTACTGAAAATAGAATCTGGAGAATGAGACTTGAAAATGTAGGTGTTATAGATGAGAAACTTGCAAAGTCTTGGGGTTGTACTGGAATAGTTTTACGAGCAGCTGGTGTTAAATGGGATTTAAGAAAAGAGATGCCTTATGGTCTTTATCCTGAACTTGATTTTAATGTACCAATTGCAAGCACAGGGGATGCTTATGGAAGATATAAGTGTTATATTCAAGAAATGAGAGAAACAGCAAAAATCTTAAGACAATTAATTCCTATGTATAAAGGAAGTGAATCTTCTTTAATGGCTCATGCTCCTGAATATATCTCTGCACCAAAAGAGCAAATTATGACTCAAAACTACTCTTTAATGCAGCACTTTGTTCTTGTAACACAAGGAATGAGACCACCAAAAGGTGAAATCTATGTGGCAACAGAGTCTCCAAAAGGTGAGCTTGGGTATATGATTGTAAGTGATGGAACACCTTATGCTTATAAAATGAAATTAAGAGCACCATCTTTTTGGCACACAGGAGTTTTAGAAGAGATGTTACCAGGACATCAATTAGCTGATGTTGTAACTATTATTGGTAATTTAAATATTGTATTTGGTGAGATTGATAGATGAGAAGCATTAAAAAAGTAAATAGCTTTAATTTTTTAGCTTCAGAACCGAAATGGTTGGAAAGAAGTAAAGCCATGGAAGTAGGGTTATTATGAAAAGATTTGACTTAAGATTACTAAAAGATAATTTTTATGAGCGAATGTTAGAGCTTATGGATAAGGATATTTCAAAAGGTGAAAATGCAATTTTCCTTTTTGAAATAGGGGATTTTTCATCTGTTCAAAAAAGTGCAGATTTAATAAAAGAGCATGGATATACACTTATGAATTCAATTAAATTCAATGAGGTTGATTGGACAATTGTTGTAAAAAAAGAGACTCCAGCAGTAGAGATTAAACAAGAAGATAAAGAGGAAGAATGAATAATAAAATAGAGAAAATTTTAAATAGTGATTATATTATCTCATTTGGGTCATTTTTAGCCCAAGATAATGAGGAAGTGAAAGAGGCTATTATTCAAACAATAGCTAAAAAAAATGCAGAATTTATTTATATGCATCCTATTGATAATATAGATTTAAAAGTTTACTATTCACAATTAATTAAATATGAAGTTGGAAGTGAAGAAGGAATCGCCTCATTATTATTAGAAACTTTTGCTACTTCTCCAAGCTCAAAAATTCAAGGATATTTAGAAGATTTAGATATTGGATATATTTCTGCAGAGAGTTCAGCTGGAGAAGAAGAATTTGAAGAAGCAAAAGAAAAGAGTGAAGAGAAAACTTCAAAATCTTTACTTGTGGGAAGAGATATTACAACACACGAAAGAGCAGAAAATATTGTAAAAATATTAGCTGCAATAAAAAAATATACTGATTTAGACGTTATCTGTTTAGATGAGAAGACTCAAAAAGCAGTTGACTCTTGTGAAGATGAAAACTTAGAAGAAGTAGAAGAGTTAGATTCATATAATGGAACAGTTGTTTATACAATATTTGATGAAGAGAATTGCCAAAAGTTAGTAGGAAGCCAATCTTTTGCAAGAATTGCTAAGATTCAAAACAAAGATGAGGTTTATTTAAATTTCAATGGTCAAAAAGTAAAAAAAGAGTTTATTATAAATGAAGATTTATATGGAACTGTAGCTTTATGTCCAATTGAGACAGATAATATTAGCTTTTTAGCCGAAAATTATAGATACAAACAAGTTAGGATAGAGAAGGCTTAATTATGAGTGATTTAATAAGCTTAACAATAAATGGAAAGGTTGTTGAAGCTAAAAGTGATGAAACTATTTTAAATACAGCAAGAGCAAATGATATTTTTATTCCTGCTTTATGTTATTTAACAAGATGTTCGCCTACTTTAGCATGTAGACTCTGTCTTGTAGAAGCAGATGGAAAACAGATTTATGCTTGTAATGCTAAAGTAAAAGAGGGTATGAATGTAGTTACTTCAACTGCAAATATTGAAAAAGAGAGACGAGCTATTATGGAGGTTTATGATGTAAACCATCCATTACAGTGTGGAGTATGTGACCAAAGTGGAGAGTGTGAATTACAAAATTATACTCTTTATATGAAACTAGATTCGCAAAGCTACTCTATTAAAGATGTTCCAAGACCAACTCAACACTGGGGTGTAATGAATTATGACCCAGGACTTTGTATTGTTTGTGAAAAGTGTGTAACTGTATGTAAAGATATGATTGGTTCAAATGCTTTAAGCACTGTAAAAAGAGGTTCTGAACCAATTGATAAATATTATAAAGATGAGATGCCAAAAGATGCATACTCAATGTGGAATAAATTAAATAAATCACTTATTGGTTTTGAAGAAGATAATTGTACTGATTGTGGAGAGTGTATCTCTGTTTGTCCAGTTGGAGCTTTAGTTTCAAATGATTTTCAATATAAATCAAATGCTTGGGAGCTTACAAGAATTCCAGCAGCAAATCCACACTCAAGTGATTGTGCTTATATGTATTATGAGACAAAACATACTTCAATAGAAGATTCAAGTCCTAAGATTTATAGAGTTACAAATGAACATCATTATTCAACTTTAAATGGTGCAGCAAGATTTGCATATGATTTTGAAAATAAAGCACAAGGGAAAGATGAAAAAGCTTTTAATGAAGCAATTGAAGCTTTCAAAAAAGCAGAATCTATAAAATTTAATTCATATATTACAAATGAAGAGGCTTTATTACTTCAAAAGATTGCCCAAAAAACAGGAGCAAAATTAGTAAATAAAGATGCCTTTAGATTTAAAAGATTTTTAGAAAACTATAGTTTAACTTCTGGAAGTTCACTTTACTCTTCAACACTAAAAGATGTACATGATTCAAATTTTGTAATTTCTGTTGGTGCTTATTTAAAATCTGATTTACCTAGTGCAAGATATGCTTTAAATAACTCTGTTATTATGAATAAAGGAGCAGCTCTTTATTTCCATCCAGTACAAGACCCAGTTATTGAAAAAATTGGTAAGCGGGGAAAAACAACAGAGTTTATTTATCATAAGCCAAATGTAGAAAGCTCAATTTTATACCTTATCTTACATCTTTTTGCTAAAGATTTACCTCTTGAAGTTCAAGAATTTATAGATTCTAAAAAAGAACAAAGAGTAAAAACTGTTGTTGAAACAAAAAAAGAGCAAGTGGTTGAGCTTATAAAAGATGAAGAGACAAAAGAAGAGAAAGAAGTTAAAAAATTAGTTACAACAAAAGAGGAAAAACAAGTTGAATTTGAATATATAAAATTTTTAGATGATATTCAAAAAGATGAGACTCTATTGGAATTAATTGAGCTTCTAAGAGAGAAAAAAGATAAATTCTCATTAATTATAGGAGAGGATTTAATTCATAATGAAAATTATGAAACTCTAGGAAAACTTTGTGGATTAATTGATAAATATACTGCTTTTGATGTGGTAATTCTTCCTCCTCAAACAAATAGTTTAGGGGTAAGTTTAATTTGTGATAATCTATATGAAAAAGAGAGTGGTTTTACTCTTGGGTACAATGAGAAAGCAGATTTTGAGTTAAGTGCCTTAGGTGAAGCAGATTTAGATATTCCAGCTTTAAATCAGCAAGAAGGGACTTTTACTAATATTGATAAAAAAGTAATTCCTACAAATGCAGCTCTTGATTATAAAGCTTATGTTTTAAATGACCTTGCAAATAGACTTTTAGAAGTTGATGTGGATTATACGATTGAATATACAAAAGAGTTACCTGAAGATAAAGGTTTTAGTGCTATAGACTTTGATAGATTACCTAACTACTTTGGAAATAATAGATCTGAATATAGAGGTTATGATTTAAGAGAATTTGAAACTAAAACCAAACTAGAACTTAAAAAAGATGAAAGTTTAGCTTTAGAAGCAGAGGAAAACGAGATTATTATTTATAAGGCTAATCCAATAAATCAATTTAATGAGTTTACAGCAATAGCTCATGAGTTTAAAGAGAATCTTCAATCAGGAATATTCTTCTCTAAATCTTTATTTGAAAAACTACAATTAGAAGAGAAGCAAGAGCTTATAGTAGAAGTTGGTACGGTACAAAGAAAATTAAAAGCTTACTGTGAAAAACAGATTGAGGGAGAGATTGCTTTAGTCTCTACTTTTGAAAAAGAGTTAGATACAAAAGTTTTCTTTGAAAATTCAAGATATGCAAAAGCTACTGTGAAAAAGGCATAAAATGGAAACTGCAATTATTATAGAAACTATTATAAAAGCTGTAATTATTCTTTCTGTATTTGCTGCACTTGCAGGATTTACAACATATATTGAAAGAAAAGTTTTAGCCTTTATGCAAAGAAGGCTTGGACCTATGAATGTAGGACCACATGGACTTTTACAACTTGCAGCAGATGGAATAAAACTTTTCACAAAAGAGGATTTTATTCCTGCAAATGCTGCTAAACCTGTATTTATGATAGCTCCAATTATTACTGCTTCAACAGCTTTTATTGCTATGAGTGCAGTTCCTTTTTTCCCAGAGTTTGAGCTTTTTGGTTATACCATAAGACCAATTATTGCAGATATAAATGTTGGGGTTTTATTTGTAATGGGAGTAGCTTCAGTAGGACTTTATGGACCACTATTAGCTGGAATGAGTTCGGCAAATAAGTGGGCTCTTTTAGGAGGGGCAAGAACAGCAATCCAACTTCTTTCTTATGAGGTAGTTTCAGGGCTTGCTTTATTAGCTCCTTTAATGTTAGTTGGTTCTTTATCATTAATTGATATAAATAATTATCAAGCAGGTGGTATTTCAAATTGGATTATTTGGTATCAACCTTTAGCTTTTATTCTATTTGTAATGGCAGGTTTTGCTGAAACAAATAGAACACCTTTTGATTTACTTGAGCATGAAGCTGAAATTGTTGCGGGATATGCAACAGAGTATTCAGGACTTAGATGGGGAATGTTTTTTATAGGTGAATATGCAAATCTATTTACAATATGTTTTTTAATTTCACTTATTTTCCTTGGGGGATTTAATGATTTATGGTTTATTTCAGGTGGTTTAGCAATTGTTTTAAAAGTTATGTTTTTAATCTTCTTTTTCCTTTGGACAAGAGCTTCATGGCCTCATATTAGACCAGATCAACTTATGTGGTTATGCTGGAAAGTATTAATGCCATTAGCAGTGATTAATATTTTAATCACTGGTTTTGTGATGATGTTTTAGGATTTGATTATGAGTTTAGAAAAACTAAAAAATAGAGATGTTAGTGTAGATGATTATATAAATATATTTGAAGATGAATATCCAAAAACTTCATGGGAGCAATTTAAACAAGTATTAAGAAGGTCAGTAAAAGGTGAGCTTTTTAAAGGTTTAGGAATTGTTCTAAATATTATGAGACAAGCACTATTTAAAGGTGAGATGCAAACAGTACAATATCCCGCTGAAAAGCTTCCAATCTCTCCTAGATATAGAGCAGTACATAAATTACTTGCACTTTTAGAATCTGGAGAAAACAGATGTATTGGATGTGGTCTTTGTGAAAAGATTTGCATAGCTGATTGTATTAGAATGGATACTAGAATAGATGAAAATTCTAGAAAAGAGGTATTAGAATATACAATTAATATGGGAAGATGTATCTTTTGTGGTTATTGTGCTGAGGTTTGTCCAGAACTTGCAATTGTTCATGGTGGAAGATATGAAAATGCAAGTGAACAAAGAGCACACTTTGCTCTAAAAGAGGATTTATTAACTCCTCTTGATAAATTAAAAGAGCAAAAAGAGTATTCAGGTTTTGGTGCAATCTCCCCTGATGCAGATGAAAAAATTAAAAAAACACCACTATCATATTAAGGAGTTTGAATGTTTGAGATTGTAGCTTTTTATCTTTTCGCATTTTTAACTGTAACTATGTTTTCAATTACAGTTTTTACAAATAACTCCTTATATGCATTAAGTTCGCTTGCAGCAGGGATGATATTTATTTCAGCTTTCTTTTTTCTTTTAGGAGCTGAGTTTTTAGGAGCAGTACAAATAGTGGTTTATACAGGGGCAGTAATGGCTTTATATGCCTTTGGTATGATGTTTTTTGACTCTTTATCAACAGTTAAAGAGAATATAAAAAATCCAAGACTAGTATTTTTATTAACAGGTATTGCCTCTTTAATTGTAGTTTTAATTTTTACAGCTCCAATTATTGCAACAAATATTGAAGCACACTATCCTATAAATAGTGAGTGGGGAAATTCACAACAAGTAGGACTTGTACTTTTTACAAAATACTTAGTTCCTTTTGAAGTAGCAGCAGTAATGCTTTTAGTTGCTATGATAGGGGGAATTATTTTAGCTGGTAAAAAAATGGATGTTTCATATTCAGAATTAAGTGAAGAACAAATAGACAAATTAGAAGAGGAGAAAGAGAGATGAGTTTAAATGCCTATTTAATTTTATCAGCTATTCTTTTCTTTATAGGAATGATAGGTGTTTTAAGAAGAAAAAATCTTCTTATGCTTTTTTTCTCTACAGAGATTATGTTAAATGCAGTAAATGTTGGACTTGCAGCAGTATCAAAATTTCATGAAGATTTAACTGGTCAAATGTTTGCCTTTTTTATTATTGCAATTGCTGCAAGTGAAGTTGCTATAGGATTAGGATTACTTATTCTTTGGTATAAGAAAAATGGGTCAATCAATCTTGATAACCTACAAAATATGAAAGGCTAATGATGGAAAAATATCTATATATTGCTCTTTTCGCACCATTAGTAGGTTCTTTATTAGCGGCTTTATTTGCTACAAAAGAGAAGTTTACTTTTGTAGGAGTAATAACTTCTTTTTTAGTTGCTATTTCTATGTTTGCTTCTTTAAAACTTTTATATTTTGTTTACTCTACAGAAGTTGTAGTTTCAACAAAACTTTTTTCTTGGATAGAAATAGGTAATTTAAGTATTCCTTTTGGTTTTGTAGTTGACCAAGTAAGTGTAGTGATGATGGTAGTTGTAACAATTGTTTCAACAATGGTACATATTCACTCAATTGGATATATGGAAGCTGATAAAAGTTTTAATAGATTTTTCTCATATCTTTCTGCCTTTGTATTTTCAATGATGGTTTTAGTTATGTCTGATAACTTTGCAGGACTATTTATTGGCTGGGAAGGGGTAGGACTTTGTTCTTGGCTTCTAATTGGTTTTTGGTATCATAAAAAAGACCAAGAACTAACAAGTGAGATTAAAAAATCGCCATTTTCAACACTTTCGCCATTTTCATCTATCTCTCCTAGCTTTGCTGCAAATGAGGCTTTTATTACAAATAGAGTTGCAGATTTGGCTATGTTAATTGGAATGTTCTTAATCTATTGGAATCTGGGAAGTCTACAGTATGATATTGTTTTTGCAAATATTATGACTTTAGATAATAGTTTAATTATAGCAATTGCAGTTTTTCTATTTATAGGAGCTATGGGGAAATCAGCACAATTTCCATTTAATCAATGGCTTGCAAATGCTATGGAAGGACCAACTCCTGTTTCTGCCTTAATTCACGCAGCAACAATGGTAACAGCAGGGGTTTATTTAGTAATAAGAGCAAATGAGATTTTTGTAGCAGTTCCAAGTGTAGGAAACTTTATTGCCTCTCTTGGAGCTTTTGTAGCAATAGGTGCAGCACTTATGGCTTTAGTTGCTACAAATATTAAGAAAATCATTGCTTTTTCTACTTTAAGTCAGTTAGGTTATATGTTTGTAGCTGCTGGACTTGGAGCTTATTGGGTAGCACTGTTTCATCTTGCAACTCATGCTTTTTTTAAATCAGTTCTATTTTTAGGAGCAGGAAACGTTATGCATGCTCTTAATGATGAGATAAATATTAAAAATATGGGTGGTCTATATAAACATATGAAAGCGACGGCGATTATTATGATAATAGCTTCAGTTGCTCTTGCTGGTATCTTTCCTCTATCTGGATTTTTCTCAAAAGATTTAATTTTAGAAGTTGCTTTTGGAAATGGAAGTTTTATAATTTGGGCAGTACTATTTGTAACAGCAGGACTTACAGCTTTTTATTCATTTAGGCTTATTATGTATGTGTTTTTTGGAAAAGAAAACTTTAAAGAGTTTAATTATCATCCCCATGAAGCAAAGAGTTTTGTAATAGCTGCAATGTCTATTTTAGCAATTTTAGCAATTGTTTCTGGATGGTTCAAGCCTCTATTTATAGAGTTTACTACAAAAGTTTTACCTGAGTTAAATATTCATTTAGAGTATTCAACAATATATCTTTTAATAGTACTTACAAGTTTAATTGCACTTTTTGGTATCTTTTTTGCAATTATTAGATTTAGAAAAAAAGAGACTTATTTTTCACAAGCTTTTGAAAATAGATTTTGCTACAAATTATTAGCAAATCAGTTTTATATTCCTCATTTTATTGAGAGTGTTATAAACAAATCATATCTACTTCTTTCAACTATTGCCTTTAGAATTTTTGATATGAAAATCATTGATTTTATAGTTGATACAATAGGAAGAGTAATTTATAAGAGTGGTGATAAAGCAAGAGTTACTCAAAATGGAAACTTATCAAGCTCATTGAGGCTAATGGTTTTTGGAATAGTTTCTCTTTTAGTATTAGGTATTGTCTTAGCAGTGGCAAGCCAAGGGGTTTATTAAGATGGAATATATTTTAACAATATTAATATTTTTCCCAGCATTTGCAGCATTAATAGGGTTTATTGTAAAAGAGAACTCAATTAAAGCTTATGGGATTATTGTAACTTCTATGCAGTTTGTTCTCTCTTTACTATTATGGATAAATTTTGATGTAAATGAAGCTCAAATGCAGTTTACTCATATAATTCCTATAATTAGTGCATATGGGATAAACTATCATGTTGGAGTTGATGGAATTTCACTATTTTTAGTGATCATGACAACTTTTATGACAATGATTTCTATTATAGGTCTTAGTGAAAAAAGAGATTTAAAAAATCTAATTATTACTATACTATTTTTAGAAATGACTATGGTTGGAGTTTTCCTTGCACTTGATGCAATTATTTTCTATGTTTTCTGGGAATTATCATTAGTACCTATGCTTTATATTATTGGAGCATGGGGAGGAAGTTTAAGAATCTATGCTTCTGTTAAATTCTTTTTATATACTTTCTTAGGTTCTTTAATTATGCTTGTGGGAATGCTTTATTTAGGGTATGTATATTATATAACAACAGGAACTTATAGTTTTAGTTTACAAGATTGGAATATGATGATTCTTCCTTTTGATATGCAGTTTTGGTTATTTATTGCATTCTTTTGTGGTTTTGCTGTTAAAGTTCCAATGTTTCCCTTTCATACTTGGCTTCCATATGCCCATGGACAAGCACCAACAATTGGTTCTGTAATACTTGCAGCAGTTCTACTTAAAATGGGAACTTATGGTTTTGTGAGATTCTCTTTACCACTATTTCCTGATGCAAGTGTTTATTTTACAATTCCTATGGCTATTTTAGCTCTTATTGCGATTATTTATACAGCAATGGTCGCTTATGCTCAAGAGGATATGAAACAAGTTATTGCATACTCTTCTGTATCTCATATGGGTGTGATTATTTTAGGTATTTTTGCACTAAATGTTGAAGGAATTGGTGGAGCAATTTTTCTTATGATTTCACATGGTATTGTATCTGGGGCTCTGTTTATGTTAGTTGGAGTGGTTTATGATAGAACACATACTAAGATGATAAAAGATTATGGAGGAATAGCTTCTATAATGCCAAAATATGCAACAATTTTTGCCATTATGCTTATGGCTTCAATTGGTTTACCTCTAACAATAGGTTTTGTAGGAGAGTTTTTATCACTCCTTGGTTTCTTTAAAGTAAGTGCTTCTTTAACTTTTATTGCAGGTCTTACTATTATTTTTGGGGCAATTTATATGTTAACAATGTATAAAAAAGTTTTCTTTGGTCCTATTAAAAATGAGAAAAACAAAGAGTTAAAAGATTTAAACAAAAGAGAGTTAAGTGCTCTTATTCCACTTGTTGCTTTAGTTCTAATCTTAGGTGTTTATCCAAAACCTATTTTAGGTCCAGTTGAGAAATCAGCAAATCATCTAGTTGAGATTATGAAAATTAAAGCTTTAGAAGATAATACAAGAGTTGAAATATTAAATAGAAACTCAATTGAAGGAGCTAAATAATGAATAGTATCCCACCAATTGCAATTGAGTTTGCAAGTTTAAACTTCCCAACAATTATTCCTATGATTGTAGCTATTGTTGGGGCATTAGTTATTTTAATTATTGATTTAGTAAATAAAAATCTTGATAAATCACTTTATGTGATGATTGCAGTTTTATTTTTACTTATAGATTTAGGAACACTAATAGGTTTTACTTCTGATGTAAGAGGTTTTTTTGACCTTTTATTAGTTGATGGAATTGCTATTTTATCTCAAATAATTATTGTAATAGCCTCTTTCCTTTTTGTTTTAACTGCAATGGGAAAACTAAGATTTCAAGAATATAGATACCCTGAATACTTTGCCCTATATCTATTTATGGTAGCAGGTTTTCAGTTTATGGTAAGTTCTGATTCACTTATTTTAATCCTTGTGGGACTTGAAACAGCTTCAATGGCTCTTTATACAATTATTGCAATGCATAATAGAGCAAATGCTTTAGAAGCAGCTATCAAATATTTTACAATGGGTGCTTTATCAACTGCTTTTTTTGCTTTTGGGTCTTTGATTTTTTATGCTTTAACTGGAACTGTAGAACTTGGAAAAGTATCTGAGGTTTTAGTTGCTTCTGAATATGAGAATTATCCTTTAGTTCTGTTAGGTGTAATTTTTATGTTAGGTGCTTTAGGTTTTAAACTATCTCTTGTACCTTATCATACTTGGGTAGCAGATGTATATGAAGGTTCAACTGCAGCACTTGCAGGATTTTTATCTATTGTTCCAAAGATGGCAGGTTTTGTAGTAGCACTGAGATTCTTTGAAATTTTTATAGCAAGTAATGACCCTTTTGTTGAGATTATTTTATACCTAACCGTTGTATTAACAATTACAATTCCAAATATTATTGCTCTTTTACAAAATGATATTAATAGAATGCTTGCTTACTCTTCTATTTCAAATGCAGGTTTTGCAATGACTGCTATTTTAATTGGAAGTACACAAGCAACACAAGCACTATTTTTATATTGGTTAATGTTCTTAATTACAAACCTTGGGGCATTTTCAATGCTATGGATAAATAGAAGTAAAGATTATAATACTTTCTCTTCTGACCATGAGATGGAAAAATATTCAGGATTAATAAAAAAAGAGCCATTTTCTGCACTTATGATGGGACTATTTTTATTCTCTCTTGCAGGGATTCCTCCTTTTGCACTATTTTGGGGAAAACTATATTTAATAGGGAGTGCTGTAAATGCAGGTTATATAATTTTAGCCTTAATTATGGTAATCAACTCAGCAATTGCAGGATATTATTACTTAAAACCTATAGTATTTATGTTTTTAAAAGATGCAAATAAAGAAGTTGAGGTTAAATTTTTATCAAATTCAACACCAACAATAAAAGGTCTTATTGGATTTTGTGCTGTATTGGTAATATTTTCGATTTTCTTAATAGAGCCATTATTAGAAATAATCTCTTATTATGTACAAATATCAGGATACTAGGAAAAATCCTAGTATCTAAATTTTCTAAAAAGAGTAAGTTACAGTAAGATTTATTTGGTCTTGGTCTGTCTCTTCTTCGTCATCACTATCTACATTTACATGAGTAAGTCCAAGATTTGCACTTAACTCTTTATTTATTTTATATCCTAACCATAAAGTAGTTTCATCTTGGTCATAAGATTCATCTGCTTTATCATATTGAGTATTTCCATAAAGTAGTGTTGCACTTAAATCTCCAAAAGCTTTACTAAGTCCTAAATAGTAAGTTCTTGCATCTTTTAAATAGATTTGGTCACCCTCTTCAAATGGGTTAATAATCTCTCCTGCAAGATGAGTAAAACCTTGGTCTTTATCAATTTGAATATACCCTAAATATGGTGTGAATCCAGCTATAGAAGTACTAAGCATTAAATCAATGATACTAGAATCTTCTTCATTAGAATCATCTGGTTTATTTACAGCATAGTGAGCTCTAAATGAAGTATCTGCATATTTTAAATTTACTCTTCCACCAATAATATCTCTATTATCAGGAGCAATAAAATCATAAATAGTAGCAGAGATATTTTCATTAAATTTTTGTGTCAAAGCTATTTTATAAACACCTTTATTTTCATTCATTTTAGTCATAGGTCTATAATCTCTTGAATAGATTCTACCGTGTCTTTGAGACCAAATAGCTTCAATAGAAGTATTATCAAAGTTTGCATCAACTTTTAAGGCGTCTTGAGTTTTATTCATCCAATCTGTAGAGATAAATTGTCTACCAGCTTTTACAGAAATTGCTTCATAATTATAGGCTAAGAAAAGCTCTTCTAAATCTACACTTCTTCTACTTCCATCTTTATACCAAAATCTTTCAGCAGCATCACCTTTACCTTGATAATGAAATTCATCTTCTCCACCTTCAAAGATTGTTTTATAGGCTCTAACTTTTGAAGTTAAACTTAGATTATTCCAAATTCCACTTTCATATTTTAGTGCAAAAGAACCAACTGAGTAATCTGTATCATTATAATAGTTACCCCATTTAGTTAACTCTTTATCCATTTTCCTTTGTTCATATGTAACTGCAAACTCTCCACTTATCTTTCCACTTGTTAATGCTTCTTGTAAAGATGAAGCACTTGAAATAGAAGGAATACCAATTGCTAAAATAGCAATAAGACTTAATTTTGTAGCTTTCATTTTCTTGCCTTTATATAATATTTTAAATAAAACTAAAACTTATAAAGTAGTTTTATTTTTTATGTTTGGGAAGTATAAATAAAAAATGTAGATAAAAAATCGAATAAGTAAATTTGTAAAAAAATAGATATAATTTGTAGGATTTGCTATTTGCAAATAGCTTTTATCTTTATATAATAATAGAGAAAATTTTTGAAAGGATAAATTATGACATATACATATCATAACCCTACAGTTATTGAGTTTGGAAAGAATAAAATAGAGTCAATCACAAATTATATTCCAAAAGATTCAAAGGTATTATTTGTTTTTGGTGGTGGTTCTATTAAGAAAAATGGTGTTTATGAACAAGTAATTAAAGCTTTAGAAGGATATGACTTTTTAGAGTTTAGTGGTGTTGAACCAAATCCTACTGTTGAGACTATGAATAAAGCAGTAAAGTTAGTAAAAGAAGAGAATATAGATTTTGTTTTAGCTGTTGGTGGAGGTTCAGTAGTTGATGGTTGTAAATATCTAGTTGCAGCAGCCTTATATGAGGGAGATGCTTGGGATTTCTTAGATGGAAGTGCCCAACCTAAAGAAGCTTTACCTTTAGGTGTTGTTTTAACTCTTCCTGCAACAGGTAGTGAATCAAATAGTGGAACAGTAGTTTCAAGAAAAGAGACAAATGAAAAGAGATACTTTTTTTCTCCTTTTATTTTTCCTAAGTTTGCAGTACTTGACCCAAGTGTAATGAGTTCATTAGATGATAGACAACTTGCAAATGGATTAGTTGATGCTTTTGTTCATACTTGTGAACAATATATCACTTGTCCAAATGACTCTTTATTACATGATGGATATAGTGAAACTATTTTAAAAGGTTTAGTTTCTCTTGCAAAAGATTGGGATAAAAGAGATACTTATAATTGGCAAGAAAATCTAATGCTTCTAGCAAATCAAGCTTTAAATGGATTTATTGGTTCGGGTGTAGCACAAGATTGGGCAACTCATATGATAGGACATGAATTAACTGCCTTTTATGGACTAGACCATGGAAGAAGTTTAGCTGTAGTTCAACCACAACTTTTAAGAGTAATGTTTGAGGATAAAAAAGAGAAACTACTTCAAATGGGACAAAAGGTATTTAATATAAATGATGCACAAGAGACTATTGAAAAAATTGAAGAGTTATACCATTCACTTGGCGTATCAACAAATTTAAATGATTATGGAATTGATAATAAAGTTGTATCAAATGTTACAAGTGCTTTAGAAAAACATGGAATGACTGCAATTGGTGAAAACCAAAATATTACACTTGATAAAGTAGAAGAGATTCTTAACTTAGCAGCAAAATAGACTTAAAGAGGTTTAGCCTCTTTAGGTAGAAAGCCAAAATAGTTTTTAAAATCCTTACTAAATTGTGAACTATTTTCATATCTCACCTCATAAGCACAATCATTTATTACATCATTATCTTATATAAGTCTATTCACTTCTTTTAAAATTATAGCCATATTGCTCTATTTTTAAAATGTCAAATTCTTTAAAAAGCTTGTTTGATTCTATAAATTTAGAAAAACATATATATTCGATTTTTTTTCGATTTTTTTTTCTTATACTTCTTTTATAAATTAAAAAAAGGATTGAAAATGAACAATTCAAGAAGAGACTTTTTAAAAGCAGGGGCAGTAGCTTCAGCTGCATTAGCAGGAAGTGGAACATTAAGTGGAGCTGTTGCAAAAGAGTTTGCAAGTAGAACTAAAAAAATTCCAAGTGCTTCTCACTTTGGAGCTTTTTATGCTCATGTAAGGGACAATAAAATTGTTGATATTACTTCACAATTAGATTCAGATGCAAATCCAACTGTTATGGTAAAAGCTTTAGCAGATAGAAATAGTTCAGACTCAAGGGTTAAATATCCAGTAGTTAGAAAAAGTTACCTTGAAGGAAAAGGAAGAGGTGATTTAAGAGGGAAAGAAGAGTTTGTAAGAGTTTCTTGGGATACAGCTATTGATTTAGTTGCAAAAGCAATTAAAAAAGCACAAGAAAAAGGTGGAAATGAAGCACTTTATAATGCTTCTTATGGTGGATGGGCACATCCAGGTGCTTTTAAACCAAATGCACTAGCTGGAAGATTTTTTAACCAAATAGGTGGAGCTGTTAGAACATCAGGTGAGTATTCAAATGGTGCAGCGGGACAAGTAAATCCATCTATTGTTGGAGATATGGAGGTTTACTCTATTCAAACTGCACATGAACAAATTATTGAGAATACAGAAGTAATGGTTTTATGGGGAGCAGATTTATATAAAACAAATAGAGCAGGGTATTCTGTACATAACCATAGATGTTTTGATGCTTATGAAGAGTATAAAAAAGCAGGGATTAAAGTAATCTCAATTGACCCAATCTATACAATGTCTGCACAAGAGTTCAAAGCTGAGTGGATTAAAATTAGACCAGGAAGTGATGTTGCTTTAATGTTAGGAATGATGAACTACTTATATAAAAGTGGTAAATATGATAAAAAATTTATTGAAACATATACTTATGGTTTTGATAAATTCTTACCATACCTTTTAGGTAAAGAAGATGGTATTGAAAAAACACCTGAATGGGCAGAGAACTTAACAGAAATCCCGGCAGAAACTATCAAACAGTTAGCTGATATTATGGTTTCAAAAAGAACATTTATAGCTGGAAACTGGGCGATGCAAAGAGCACACCATGGAGAGCAAGTTGACTGGTCTATTATTACTTTAGCTTCAATGCTTGGACAAATTGGACTTCCAGGTGGTGGTTTTGGTTTCTCTATGCATTATGAGGGTGGAGGAGATGCAAACTCTGGTAAAAATACTGTTGGTGGTATGAGTCAAGGTGGAGGAGATAAAGTAAAAATTGCTATTCCTGCTTCAAGAATGAGTGACTTAATTAATAAACCAGGTGAGACTGTAACTTACAAAGGTAAAGTTATCAAATATCCAAAAGTAGAGTTTATGTTAAGTGCAGGTGGTTCACCAATTGGTCACCAACCAGATGTAAATGAATTAATTGAAGCGATGAGAAAGCTTGATACAGTAGTTGTAGTAGAGCCTTGGTGGACACCAACAGCAAAAATGGCTGATATTGTTTTACCGGCAACAACAACTATGGAAAGAGATGATATTGCAGGGGCTATGTCTTATTCAGCAGATAGAATCTATGCAATGAAAAAGATTGTAGAGCCAAGATATGAATCAAAAGATGATTATGAAATCTTTACTTTACTTGCTGATAAATTTGGTAAAGGAAGAAGATTTTCAAGAGGTAGAACTGTAAAAGAGTGGTTAGAAAGATTATATAAAAGATCTTCTGCAAATAGAGAGATGGGAATTACTTTTGATAAATTCTGGGAGATGGGAGTTATTAAATATGATATTCCTGATAGTGCAAGAAAATTTGTTAGACATGAGGCTTTTAGAAAAGACCCTGTAAATAATGCACTTAAAACAGAGACTGGAAAAATTCAAATCTTCTCAGATAAGTTTGCTTCTTATGGATATGATGATTTTAAAGGTCATGTAATGTGGTTTGAACCAGCAGAGTGGTTAGGAAATAAAGAGTTAGTGAAAAAATATCCACTACATTTAGTCTCTCCTCACCCAACATATAGAATTCACTCACAGTTAGATAATACTTGGGTGCAAAATGTACATAAAGTACAAGGTAGAGAACCTATTAGAATCTCTCCAAATGATGCGAAAAAATTTGGAGTAAGAGATGGTGAGATTGTAGAAGTTTACAATGATAGAGGAAGTTTACTTGCTGGTGTTGTTGTGACAAATACAATTAGAGATGGTGTTGTAGCTATTGAAGAGGGTGCTTGGTACTCTCCTGAAGATGCCAATGCTGGCGATTCATTCTTTGGAGGAAATGACCAAAGAAAAGTAAGATGTAATTCTGGTCAAGTAAATGTTTTAACATCTTCAAGACCAACATCACAAATGGCACAAGCAACTACAGCAAATACTGTACTTGTAAGTATAAGAAAAGCAGGGACTGTAACTCCAAATGTAGCTTACAATCCACCAAAAATTATAGGAGCTTAAGATGAAAACAATTATAAGAAATACAATAGTACTATTAGCTTTACTTGGAAGTTTTTTCCAAGTAAATGCGGAGCAAAACTTTATCTATCAAGATTCAGTTTTAAAAGATGAAAATGGAAAAACAGCAAAAGTTTTTGTAGGTGTTCCCGTAACTATTATAGAAGAGATGGGAAAAGAAGTAAAGGTTTCAATTAAAGGTTTTATGTTTAATGATGAACTTTATTCTTCTAAAACAAAAGAGCTTTTAATGGCAAAACTAGATAAGGGATTTAAAGTTAATAAACTTAGTGCTAATGAATTTGAGTTAGTGGGTACATTAGCAAAAGAGTTAACTTCAAACGATCCAGTAGATGTTTGGGGAGAGCATGAAGAGTTCTATTTTGAAATGTGTACTCAATGTCATGCAGGACCAGAAGTAAATCATCACTCTATGATGGAGTGGGAGGCAATCTTTGGAACAATGAAAGGATTTGCAAAACTTGATGAGGAAGAGGCTTCATATCTACTTAGATATTTAAAAGCTAACTCTTCAGATGGCTTTATAAAAACAAAACACTAAGTTTTGTTATAATTAAAGAAAAAAGGAGTCTTCATGCAAAAGGAGTTTTTAGATAAGTTAAAAGGTTTAAAAATCCTTTATGCTGAAGATGAGGTAGGTATAAGAGAGAATATCGCTGATAGTTTAAGTTATTATGTAAAAGAGGTTTTTCAAGCTTCAAATGGGCAAGAGGCTTTAGAGCTTTATGAAAAAGAGAAACCAGATATTATCTTAAGCGATATTCATATGCCTATTTTAAATGGAATAGAGTTTGTAAAAAAAGTACGCCAAACAAATAGAACTATTCCAATAGTAATGATTACAGCCCATACAGATAAAAAATATTTACTTGAAGCTGTTGAACTTCATATGGAAAAATATATCATAAAACCAGTTGAGCTAGAGGCTTTATTTGAAGTTTTAGAAAAATGTGTTTCTCTTCTTGTTCTAAATAAAAAAGTTTTTCTAAAAGTGGATGAAGATTATAGTTATGATTATGATAAAAAAGAGCTACGATATAAAGATGAGGTTATTATTCTAAACAAAAAAGAGATGAACTTCTTTGAAGTTCTTATCTCTAACCAAAATCGAATAACTACATATGAAGAGCTTCAAGATAAAGTTTGGGGTGATGATATTATGACAGATAGTGCTTTACGCTCATTAGTTCGAAATCTAAGAAAAAAACTTCCTACGGATATAATCTTTAATCTATCAGGAACAGGATACCGTTTTGTTTAAAATTCTAATTTTAATATCTTTACTTTTCTCTTCATTATTCTCTTCTTCTCATCTTATCAAAAAATTAGAATTTAGAGAGGATAGGAGTTCATTAAATAAAGCCCAAAGATTAGACCCAAATTCTCATATAAATATTTTTCTTCCTTCAATCCCTTATTCATATATTGCAAAAGCTACAAATGCAGGACTTATTCGTTCATATGATAATGAAAAAGGTTGGGTTTATGACTTAGCAGAATCTCATAAAAGAGTAGATGATTATACTTATATTTTTACTCTAAGAGATAATCTAAGATTTCAAAATGGGGAAGCTTTTACTATTGATGATGTGATATACAATCTAAACTATTTTAGAAAATATCCTTTTTTGTATACAAATATTAACAAGATAGATTTTGAAGTTAAAAAACTTGATGAAAGAAGAGTTAAAATCATTTTAAAACAAAAATATGAGATGTTTTTAACTGACCTTGCAAGAGTATATTTTTATACAAAAGAGTATATCCAAAAGTATAAACCAGTAGGTGCTGAAACAGGGACTGCTAATAAAGTGCCTGGTGAGTTTGGAATGGGACCTTATATTATTAAAAGTGGTTATGCAATAGGAAGTGAACAAACAAATAAAATTGAGTTAGAAGCAAATCCTTACTATTGGAATAAAGAGTTTCCTAAAATAAAACGAATTACTGTTTATACGCAGTTGGATATAAATAAAGCAATAGATGATATTACTAAATATGAAGGAAAGTTAGATTTAATGCCTATTCCTTTTAATAAGAAATTTGAAGTAATTTTATCAAAATACTCAAAACTTATTATCTCTAAATCAACAGATAACTTTGTAATATTTTTTAATTTAATAAATGGGAACAAAAAGCTTCTTAATGAAGAGGTAAGAGTAGCTTTAAATCAAGCTCTTGACCAAGAGAGGCTTTTAAATTTTGTATATAAAAAAGAGGGACGAGTTTCTCCTTTTACTACTTCAATAAACTATAAAGTAGTTGAAGAAGTAGCAAAAGAGTATGAAATAAAAGAGAAAAAACTTACAGAAGAGAAGTTACATAGTTTATTAAATGGGCTGAAATTAAAAGTCTTTACTCAAGATAGATTTATGTTTTTATTTAAAGGAATAGAGTTTCAGTTAAAAAAATATGGAGTAAGTTTTGAATATGCTGTAACAAATAGTGAGAAAGATATTTATAAACAACTTCTAACAACAAGTTCAAATAAAAATACAAAAGAGTGGGACCTTTTAATTTGGGGAGATGATGACTGGTATTATCAAAATCCTTGGACTGTATTTTTTATTTATGAAATAGGAAGTGCCTGGTCAACTATTCCTAAAGATGACACAATGAAAGCTTATATAGAAAACTATTTTCTTACTAAAACAGGAACTTTGGAATATAAAGAACTTGTTAAAAATATTTTACATAGAGCAAGACAAAAGGCATATACTTTAAGAGTACCCTCTTTAAATAAAGTTATTGCAGTAAATAAAGAGCTAATATATAAGCCTTATGAAGGTGGAATAATTCCTTTATGGGAGATAGAATTAAGTAAAGACCACTGGTCGGTAAGAGGAAAAAAAGAGTATAAAAAAGAGCTTCAAGAAGCAGTTAAACCAGAAAGAATAAAGTAGCTATCATGAACTTAATAAAAAATATGAATATCAAATCAAAGTTAGGAATACTATTTAGTATTCTTTGTATTTCAATCGCAATTTTAGCCTATAAGGCTGTAAATATTAGTGAGGATAATATTGAAACTTTAAAAGTAGTCCATAGTAAGTCTCAAGCAATTTTATCTTTACAAAATAAAATTATTACTCCTTTATATAGTTTAAGACAACTAAATCAATCTTTAGTTATGGCTCCAAATAAAGAGATTAGAAAAGAGATTGAAAAAGATTTAAATAAGATTATAGAGAAGTTAGATATAGATTTTGAAAATGTAAAAGTTTATAGTCCTATGCTTTTTGAAATGTGGCAAAGTTATAAAGAGCATATTTTTCAAACAAAAAAATATTTAGAAGAGGAGTTTGAAGAGGGAGCTTATATAAATGTAACAACGGTAAGTAAAAAACAATTTGATATTTTGGTAGAGAGACTTTTCTTTTTACAAAAACAATCTTTAAATAATGCTACTGTAGCTTATAGTGAAGCAGTAAAAAAATCAAAAGAGATAAAACTAGAAGTCTTTATAAGTATTGCTTTAATTCTTTGTTTTGCAGTTGTGATTGGTTGGTTTGTATCAAATAATATTTTAACTTCAATTTATAAAGTTCAAAATGGTTTAAATGATTTCTTTAAATATTTAAATGACAAAACAACAAAAGTCTCTAAAATAGAGATAGATGGACGAGATGAATTTAGGCAAATGGCTGCAATTATTAATAAAAATGTGGCTTATATTAGAATAAATGTAGAACAAAATGAGGCTTTAATTAAAAATGCCACAAGAGTTCTAGAAAATATTGAGAGTGGAAATTTAGGGACAAGACTTACTCAAAATACAAATAATGTTTCATTAAATGAACTTAAAAATATGATTAATAATATGATTGGAAACTTAGAAGAGAAGATTCAAAAAGAGATTAATCAAAGATTACAACAAGAGCAAATACTTATTCAACAAAGTAAATTAGCCGCAATGGGAGAGATGATAGGAAATATTGCCCATCAATGGCGACAACCATTAGCACAGATTTCAGCAATACACATGAATATGAAAGTAACTTATGATTTTGAAAAGTTTACAAAAGAGTATTTAGATACAAAAATAAAAGAGGCTAATAAATTAACTTCTTATATGTCTCAAACAATAGATGACTTTCAAAACTTCTTTAAACCACAAGGAGAAAAGGAGTTGTTTTCTATAGAAAAAGCTTGTAGAGAAGCTTATTTTATTGTGGAGTCTTCTTTAAAATATCATGGAATAGATTTAAGTTTTGATGTAAAAGAAGATAGTGAGGTCTTAGGTTATAAAAATGAGTTTTCACAAGTTATTTTAAATTTGATTAGTAATGCAAAAGATATTATCTTAGAGAGGAAAACTAAAAATCCTCAAATAAATATAGAGATAAAAGCAGGAGAACATTATGCTCTTGTAAAAGTAGAAGATAATGCAGGGGGAGTAAAAGAGAATATTATAGATAAAATTTTTGACCCTTATTTTACTACAAGACATAAAACTCAAGGTACAGGAATAGGTCTTTATATGGCTAAAAATATTATTGAAAGAAATATGCATGGGTTTATAAATGTTAAAAATAGTGAACAAGGAGCAATCTTTATTGTAAAAGTATCAAAAAAAGCTTAGAGATTTTTTCTTAAAAGAGATGTTAAATGAAAAAGTAATCCATAACTTGATACAATCCCTTAGAAAATGAAAATAATTAAGGAAAAGTTTTGAAAGAAATAAGTGTTGCACACTCTCCTGATGCTGATGATATTTTTATGTATTATGCTATAAAGTTTGGTTGGGTTAGTCCTAAAGATGCGGTTTTTAAAAATATTGCAGCTGATATTGAAACCCTAAATCAAGCAACTTTAAAAGGCGAGTATGATATTTGTGCTATTTCATTTGCTCTTTATCCTTTTGTTAAAGATGATTATGCACTATTAAAAACTGCCGTATCTTTTGGTGAAGGTTACGGTCCAAAGTTGGTTAAGAAAAAGAATCAAAAATTAAAAAGAAATTTCAAAGTAGCTCTTAGTGGTGAGTTTACTACAAATGCACTTCTATTTAAAATAGCTTATCCAGAAGCAAGAATTACTTATATGAACTTCTTAGATATAGAGCAAGCAGTACTAGATGGAACTGTAGATGCTGGTGTTTTAATCCATGAATCAATTCTTACTTTTGATGAGAATCTAGAAGTTGAACGTGAGATGTGGGATATTTGGGAAGAGTTAAGTGGTGGTGGTTTACCATTACCTCTTGGTGGAATGTGTTTAAGACGTTCACTTCCTCTT
The DNA here is from genome assembly GCF_003346815.1 of Halarcobacter bivalviorum. Classification (NCBI taxonomy): domain Bacteria; kingdom Pseudomonadati; phylum Campylobacterota; class Epsilonproteobacteria; order Campylobacterales; family Arcobacteraceae; genus Halarcobacter; species Halarcobacter bivalviorum. The sequence goes on along the minus strand of NZ_CP031217.1, from coordinate 2,535,141 downwards.
CATAGTGCAATTGATTATGAAAATACTTTAATCAAAGCAGTTGATGTTGCAAATAAAAATAGAAATGTTTTAGCTCCTATGTTATTAGAAAAAGGTCTTATTCGAGTAGATGCTGATACTTTAGATAACTATTTAGACCTTTATGCAAATGATAATTCAGTACAATTAAGTGAACTTCAATATGAGGCTTTAGATAAACTATATGAGTTAGGGTATAAGCATGGTTTTTATACAAGCCTAATAAGAGCAAAAGATTTTTTAATTCCAAGTGAATATGAGGAATTAAGAGCTAATTAATGAACGAAGAAAAAGAAGAATACAAAAACTATTTTAAAGAAGTTGATTTCTCAAAATATTCCTCAATTCATATTGGACCTAAAGCAGAAGTTTTAGTAATAAATGAGATTGGCGAATATACTGATTATACTATCTTAGGAAGAGCAAATAATGTTCTTATTTCAAATACTCATCCAAACTTTGCAGTTTTGGGTGAGGCTTTTGATTATATAAAATTAGAAGATAACCTTTTATATGTAGGTTGTGCTACAAAATCTGGAAAATTACTTTCATATGCAAAAAAGAATGATTTAGCAAATTTAGAGTTTTTGGGAAAACTTCCTGGAAGTCTTGGTGGTTTAGTTAAAATGAATGCAGGACTTAAGCAGTGGGAGATTTTTAATTATATTCATTCTATAAAAACAAAAGATGGTTATATAAAAAAAGAGGATATTGAGTATTCATATAGAGAGACTAAAATTAATACAATAGTTTATGAAGTAGTATTTAATGTAGAGTATGGTTTCTCAAAAGAGCAAGCAGAACTTTTTAAACAAATGAGAGATAATCAACCACAAGTTCCTAGTGCAGGAAGTTGTTTTAAAAATCCTAAAGATGATTTTGCAGGAAGATTGATAGAAGAGGTGGGTTTAAAAGGTTTTAAAAAAGGTGAAATGGGCTTTAGTGAAAAGCACTCTAACTTTTTGGTTAATTATGGAAATGGTTCTTATGAAGATGCAATCTATTTAATTAACTTAGCAAAAAAAAGAATAAAAGATGAGTTTAATATAGAAATCCAAGAAGAAATAATTATCTATTAAGCTTAATAGAATTTTCATTTTTTTATGTTAGAATTCAAAGCTTAAATTTAGTGTAAGGTATGGTTTGGTGAAAAATTTAGTAATAGTAGAGTCTCCCGCAAAAGCAAAAACAATCTCAAAGTTTTTAGGAAAAGATTTCAAAGTAATGGCTTCAATGGGGCATGTTAGAGATCTTCCAAAGTCAAAGTTAGGATTTGATCCTGAGAATAATTTTGAACCAAAATATTTGGTTTCAGCAGATAAGAAAAAAGTTATTAGTGACTTAAAAAAAGAGATTACTAAAGATACAACAATCTACCTAGCAGCCGATGAAGATAGAGAGGGAGAAGCTATCGCATGGCATTTAATTCCTGCACTAAAAATTGAAAAAAACCCTTTAAAAAGAATTGTTTTTCACGAAATTACAAAAGATGCAATTTTAGAAGCTATCAATAATCCAAGAGAAGTAAATCAACATCTTGTAGATGCTCAACAAGCAAGAAGAATACTTGATAGAGCAGTTGGTTATGAACTTTCTCCACTACTTTGGAAAAAAGTAAGATATGGTCTTAGTGCAGGTAGAGTTCAATCTGTTGCAGTAAGAATTATAGTTGATAGAGAGAATGAAATAAGAGAGTTTATCCCTGAAGAGTATTGGAGAATTAAATCTAATTTTGTAAATCCAGAACTTGAAGCATTATTAGCAAAAGTTGATGGGAAAACAATTAAAGTAAGAAATGAGCAAGAAGCAAAAGAGATTGAAGCTTCAGCAAATGCTTCAAATTTTGTATTAGCTGATATTGAAGAGAAAGAGTCTCAACGAAATCCAGCAGCTCCTTTTACAACTTCAACCTTGCAACAAGAAGCAAGTAGAAAAATTGGACTTTCAGTTAAACAAACAATGGTTATTGCACAACAACTTTATGAAGGAAATGTTGGTAATATTCCAAATCACTCTGGAGGTTTAATTACTTATATGAGAACAGACTCATTAAACCTTTCAAAAGTTGCAACAAGTGCAGCAAAAGAGGTTATTGAAGCTGAATATGGAAAAGAATATGCGTTAGCAAAACCTAGAGTTTATAAATCTAAAGCAAAAGGAGCACAAGAGGCTCACGAAGCTATTAGACCTGTTAATATGGCATTAAAACCAAGTGATATTAAACCCTATGTTGAAAATGCACAATATAGACTTTATAGTCTTATTTGGAAAAGAACACTTGCAACTCAAATGGCAGCAGCAACTATTGCAAATACTACATATAAAATTATTGCAGGAAAAGATTCTGAATTAGAGTTTCAAGCAAAAGGACAAAGAATTGTATTTGCAGGATTTATGAAAGCATATACAGAAGGAAGTGATAATCCAGAAACTGCTTTAGATAGTACTGAAAAGATTCTTCCTACTATTAAAAAAGATACAGTTTTAGACTTAGAGACTTTAGATTTAGAGCAGAACTTTACTAAACCTCCAGCAAGATATACTGAGGCTTCTTTAGTTAAAAAATTAGAGAGTGAAGGAATAGGAAGACCATCTACTTATGCTCCAACTATTTCTACTATTCAACAAAGAGAGTATGTAGTAAAAACAGAAGATAAAAAACTAGCTCCAACTCCAACAGGAGAGATTGTAAATAGCTTTTTAGTTGACCATTTCCCAGGAATTGTTGATTTAGGTTTTACTGCACGAGTAGAAGAAGAGTTTGATGATATTGCAGAGGGTAAAATTGCATGGCAACAAGTTATGCATGAATTTTATGGTGGATTCAAAAAAACAATTGATGAAAAAGAGCAGAGTGTAAGTAAAGAGGACTATCTTCAAATTAGAGAAATAGGAATTGACCCTCAAAGTAAAAAACCAGTTAGTGCAAGAGTTGGAAGATATGGTCCATTTGTTCAAATTGGAACTAAAGATGATGAAGAAAAACCAAAATTTGTAGCTATTCCAGATCATTTAAATATGGATACTATTACACTTGATGAAGCACTATTTTTATTTACTCTTCCAAGAGTTGTAGGTCATACTCAAGAAGGAGATGAAATAAAGGCAAATATTGGTAGATTTGGACCTTACTTACAAGTTAAAACTAAATATTACTCTTTAAAAACAGATGACCCTTATACAATTGAAGAAGCAAGAGCAAAAGAGGTTATTAAAGAGCTTGATGAAGCAAAAGCAAAAGCATTAATTAAAGAGTTTCCTGAAGAAAAAATCCAAATTTTAACAGGACAATATGGTCCTTATATTAAAAAAGGAAGAAAAAACTTCAAAATTCCAAAAGGTGTAGAGGCTGAAGATTTAACTTTAGAGCAAACAGTAGAGATTATTGAAAAAGACCCAAAATCAAAAACTACTGCTAAAAAAACTACAGCAAAAAAGACAACTACAAGAAAAAAAGCTACAACAACTAAAAAGAGCACTACTAAAAAAACAACAAAATAGATGAAAATAGGAATCTTATCGGATAGTCACTATAAAAGTGACTATACCAAAGAAGTAATAGAGTTTTTAAAGCAAAAAGAGTGTGAATATTTAATTCATGCAGGAGACTTATGTATTGAAGAAAACTTGAAACTTTTGGAGCAATCAAAACTTAAATATATATCAGTTTTTGGGAATAATGATGCCTCTTTATTATCTTTTGCTAATAAATATAATATAAAACAAGAGCCATATCTTTTTAAGATAGAAGATATAAAATTCAAGTTAATGCATTTACCTTTTTATTTAAATGCAAATGATAGTGATATTATTATTTTTGGTCATACTCATATGTTTGAGACAGAATATAATAATGGAACACTATTTATAAACCCCGGTGAGGTTTGTGCTAGAGAGAAACCTTTAATAGAGTGTGTGATGTTAGAAATTAATGAAAATGAGTATATAATCAACTATTACTCTAAAGATATAAATAAAAACAGTTTTTTAGAAAAAGAGATAAAATATGAGCGAAAATAAAGAGATTTTTTTATGTGCTATTTGTAATATTGAAAGTGGTACATGTAATGAAGATTGTAAGTTTTGTACACAAAGTGTAAAGTATAAAGCTGATATTCAAAGATATAAGAAAAAAGCAATTGAACAAATTGTAGAAGAAGCAAAAAGAGCAAGAGCAAATAATGCAAATGGTTTTTGTCTTGTAACGGCAGGAAAAGGTCTAAATGACAAAAGATTAGAATTTGTTTGTGAAGCAGCAAGAGCAGTTAAAAAAGAGAACTTAGGTTTAATCTTAATTGCATGTAATGGTACAGCTTCTGTTGAGCAGCTACAAACACTAAAAGAAGCAGGTGTTGATGCATATAATCATAACCTTGAAACAGCAAGAGACTTTTATCCTGAGATTGTTACAACTCACACTTGGGATGAAAGATACCAAACATGTAAAAATGTAAAAGAGGTTGGATTAAGACTTGTATGTGGAGGAATTTTTGGTTTAGGAGAAACACAAGAGCAAAGAGTTTCAATGCTTGAGTCAATTGCTTCTTTAGAGCCTATGAATGTACCATTAAACTTCTTCCATCCAAATTCTGCTTTACCAATAGTTGAAAACTCTGTAACAAGAGAAGAGGCTTTTGAATTAATTTCTTTAGCTAGAAAGATGGTTCCAAATGCAATGAAAATTATGGTTGCAGGTGGAAGAGAACTAATGTTTGGAGAGGAGCAATATAAAATCTTTGAAAAGGGTGCTAATGCTTTTGTTATTGGAGATTATTTAACAACAGCAGGTAGAACTCCAGCTGAAGATATTGCTGAGCTTGAAAGACAAGGTATTAAAGTTATTAGAGAAAGAAACTAAAATTAGGGTAATTAATGAGTGAAGAAATTTTAATAATAATATCAATCTCCCTAATAATCTTTACTTCACCATTAATTTCGAAGATTTTAAAACTTCCAACTATTACAGTAGAGATTATTCTTGGTGCAGTTGCTGGATATTTTGCTCTTATTGCAGAACACTCTATTTTAGAGCTTGTTGCTGAGTTAGGATTTCTTTATTTGATGTTCCTTGCTGGACTTGAAGTTGATTTAAAGAAGATTATAAATACCTCTGCAACAATACTAAAAAAATCACTTATGTATAATGTGATTTTGTTTTCACTAGCTGCTGTTATTAGCTTCTATTTAGATATTGGATATATATTTATAGTAATCTTACCTCTTATTTCCATTGGTGTATTAGCTGCTTTAAAAAAAGAGTATGGCGATGTTGATTGGATTAAACTTTCAATTACAGTTGGTCTTATAGGTGAGATTGTATCTATCTTTGCACTTACAACAGTTGCTGCTGCATTAGAGTTTGGTATTAACTCAGAGTTTTATAAAACAATGATTCTATTTACAATCTTTTTAGTAGCAATGCTTGTTTTATATAAATTATTTCATAATCTTGTTTGGTGGTATCCTGAAATTAAAACTTATTTAATGCCAGAAAGAGACCATCAAGAACAAGATATTCGTGTATCAATGGCAATCTTTTTCTTAATGATTTCTGTAATGCTTTATTTACACTTAGAAGTAGCATTTGGAGCATTCATTGCAGGTACATTTATTACCACTTTCTTTGATGAGCATAATAAAGGTTTATCTCATAAATTAGAACACTTTGGATTTGGGTGGTTAGTTCCAATCTTCTTTATCTATATTGGTTCTTCATTTGATTTAACATCATTGACTGAAGATGGTTTAGTTAAAACTGCCTTTTTAATTGCAATAGCTATGATAATTATTAGATTTATTGCTTCATTGCTGTTTGTAAAAGAGATGGGATGGAATAAGTTTTATATGATAGGGCTTTCACACTCTATGCCATTAACACTTTTAATTGCAGTAGCAACGATTGCTTATCATAATCATTCTATTACACAGTTTTATTATTATGCTTTTATTCTATCAGCTATTATGGAAGTATTAATTGTAATGGTAGCAATTAGGGTTTTATCAAATTTTATTAAGCCAACAAAAAAAGTGGCTTAATAAAAAAGTAGTTTTTAGTTATCGTATAACTTTACGATAGTTACTTTATTGTCGTTATAAGATACTTCGTAGTTTTCTGGAAGTTGAGCTAATTCAATTACAATTCTAAAGTAGTTATCTTTTTTATGATTCCCTACTGCAATTTTTGGGAAGTTTGTTGATTCTAAATCTTCTCTTACTGTATAGAAATTTTTCTTAGCAGTATAATCTAAAATAATTTTCTTTTTACCTGGTAGTGTAAGTTTTTTAGAAACTTTGTAATCTGAGTAGATATCAATCTTATCATTATCATATTCAACTTTTACAAAAGGTAAAATCTCTTTTTCGTATGATACATCAAGTCTAGGTTTTACATATACAACTTGCTCAATCTCTTTAGGTTTCTCTTCAACAGCTTTTTTAACAATCTCTTTTGTTTTGTTTTCTGTCTCTTTCTTTGCCTTTTCTATTAACTTTTTAACTTTCTCTTCTGTTAATACAGGTTTTACTTCTTTTGGTTTCTCTTCAACAGCAGGATTATTCATCTTCTCATACACATCATTGATGTAAGATTGCTCCCTTTGATACTCAATTGCATAATCTTCATCCATCTCATTAAGTTCAACCATTCTTGCTGCTTCTTCTTCATAAGCAGCAGTTGGTTGAAAAGGATTTTCTCTAGCAAATAAAGCTACTTGTAAAAGTAGTAACAAGGTTAATAAAGTTTTCATTCTTCTGGCTCCAAATTTTTAAGTTCAAAATACTCTTTTTGTAAATGAGCATTGTCAAGCTGTAATCTTTTTATTTCGCTTTGAAGATACTCTTTTTTATTTTTTAAAGAGGTATAAACCTCTAAAGAGTTATCTCCAAAAAGAATATTTGCTACATGATAACTAAGAAGCATCGTTATAGCAATAGAACCTATTGCTATTAACGAAAATTTCTTTACTTCATGAAGGTTTTCTCTCATAAATTATTTAGAAAAAGGTTGCTTCCCTAAGTATTCAGCATAACCAATTTCTGCACCAATTTCTAATAATCTATTATATTTAGCGATTCTATCAGATCTAGCAGTAGAACCTGTTTTGATTTGACCACAATTTAACGCAACTGCAAAATCAGCAATAAATGCATCTTCTGATTCACCAGATCTATGAGACATTACACAATTATAGTTATTTCTTTGTGCTAATCTAATTGTTAACATAGTTTCTGAAACTGAACCAATTTGATTTGGCTTAATTAAAATAGCGTTACCAATTCCTTTTTGGATACCTTCAGCTAAAATATTTGCATTTGTAACGAATAAATCATCTCCAACTAATTGTACTTTATTTCCAATTCTGTCAGTTAAGATTTTCCATCCATCCCAATCATCTTCTGATAAACCATCTTCAATTGATACGATTGGATATTTGTTACATAACTCTTCATAATAAGAAACTAACTCTTCAGATGTTAATTCTCTATTTTCACCTTTAAGAACATATTTACCTTCTTCATTGATTAATTCAGAAGCTGCAACATCTAATGCGATTGCAATTTGTTCACCAGCTTTATATCCAGCTTTTTCAATAGCTTCCATAATAACTGTAATAGGTTCTTCATTTGATTTTAAGTTTGGTGCAAATCCACCCTCATCACCAACTGCAGTTGATTCACCCATAGTATCAATAACTTTTTTTAAGTGTTGGTAAATCTCTGCAACTGCTCTTAATCCTTCATTGAAATCATCAAATCCAACTGGCATAACCATATACTCTTGGAAATCAACAGAATTATTTGCATGTTCTCCACCATTAATGATGTTAAACATAGGAACAGGCATAACCATTGCATTTGCTCCACCTAAGTATCTGTATAAAGGAATATTTAAAGAAGCTGCTGCTGCTCTAGCAACTGCCATAGATACACCAAGTACTGCATTTGCACCTAGGTTTGAATAGTTGTGTGTACCATCAATATCTTTCATAGTAGCATCAACTTCTGCTTGATTATAAGGACTTAATCCAATTAACTCATTTGCAATAACTGTGTTTACATTTTCTACAGCTTTAAGAACACCTTTTCCTAAAAATCTATCATCACCATCTCTTAATTCTAAGGCTTCTCTTTTCCCTGTACTTGCTCCACTTGGAACAATAGCACTCTCTTTAGTACCATCACTTAATACAACTGTTGCTCTAACAGTTGGATTACCTCTTGAGTCTAAAACTTCATCTGCATAAACATTATCAATAAATACCATTTAGGTCTCCTAAATTTATTAAATCTAAATATTATACAAAAAATTTTATTTTGTGTTGCTTTGATAAATAATAATGATAAAAAAATATATTTTGAAGTAGGGGATATAGTCAGTTTAATTGAGAGAAAAGTACTTCAAAATAGCTTTGAAGTACTCTTGTTTTTATTCGTCATCTTCATCTAATTCAGGTTCACCTTGAATTAAAGTATCATTAACTCCCATAGCTGCAAGGATTTTATCTTCAATCTCTTTTGCAATTTCAGGATTGTCTTTTAAGAATACTTTTGAGTTCTCTTTTCCTTGACCAATTTTAGTATTGTCATAGCTAAACCAAGCACCTGCTTTATCTACAATATCAAGTTTTACACCATAATCAATAAGTTCTCCTGTTTTAGAGATACCTTCTCCAAACATAATATCAAATTCTGCTTGTTTAAATGGAGGTGCTACTTTATTTTTTACAACTTTAACTTTTACTCTATTTCCAATAGAGTTCTCTGCTTGTTTTAAAGTTGCAATTCTTCTAATATCAAGTCTTACAGAAGAGTAAAATTTAAGAGCATTTCCACCTGTTGTAGTCTCTGGGCTTCCATATCCTGTCATACCAATTTTCATTCTGATTTGGTTAATAAAAATTACTGTACAGTTCATTTTATTTAATAGACCAGTTATTTTTCTAAGTGCTTTAGACATAAGTCTAGCTTGAACACCAACTTGTTGGTCATCCATATCACCATCAATCTCTACTTTAGGAGTAAGTGCTGCAACAGAGTCAACTACTACAAGATTTACAGCTCCTGATCTAATAACTGTTTCTAAAATCTCTAAAGCTTGCTCTCCATAATCTGGTTGAGAAACAAGTAAGTTATCAATATCAACTCCTAGATTTTTTGCATAAATTGTATCAAGAGCATGTTCTGCATCAATAAAAGCACAAACTCCACCAGCTTTTTGACATTCTGCAATTGCATGTAAAGTTAGAGTTGTTTTACCAGATGATTCTGGTCCATAAATCTCAATTACTCTACCTTTTGGAAGTCCTCCTACACCTAAAGCTAAATCAAGTCCTAATGAACCAGTAGAAATAGCCTCAACAGGAACAACTTCTTTATCCCCTAGTCTAATAAGAGTCCCTTTCCCAAAAGTTTTATCAATTTGTTTAATCGCTAATTCAAGTGATTTTTTTTGATTTTCATCCATTTTTTTTCCTAAATTGTTGGTCTCTGTTTTAATTATGTTGGAATTTTAACACAATTTTTTTAAAGTTATAAATTTTATTGCAATTTGTAATATTACTAATCTTCTTTTTTATCTTCTTGAGTTATTTTTTCAATTGTCTCAATTGTTTTAATGTGAGAAGTAACTCTTTTTTTCATATTATATTTCTTAATATGCTTTGCTAAGATTTTGGTGTATTTTTTGTAGTTCCTACTTCCTTTTTCAAAGGTAGCAAGTTTCTTTTGTATTTTTAAAATATCATCTGGAATATTATTTGCCATTCTTCACCTATAAATATTATTATAATAAATTATTGCATATCTACTCTTAAAAATTAAAGATAAATAATAATTTAGGTATATTGTTAAAATGAATAAATTAAGTTTAATTGGCAGAACAAAAGAATTATTTATTGATGATATAGGTAATTATAATAATAAACTAATAACAATTGTTAAAAACTCATCTTTTCTTGTAATTGGTGGTGCTGGCTCAATTGGACAAGCCGTAACAAAAGAGATATTTAAACGAAATCCTAAAAAACTGCATGTTGTAGATATAAGTGAAAATAACATGGTAGAGCTAGTTCGAGATATAAGAAGTAGTTTTGGATATATTGATGGAGAGTTTGCCACTTTTGCACTTGATATAGGAAGTATTGAATATGATGCTTTTATAAAAAATGATGGGCAGTATGATTATGTATTAAATTTGTCGGCACTAAAGCATGTAAGAAGTGAAAAAGATCCCTTTACTCTTATGCGAATGTGTGAAACAAATATTTTTAATACGGATAAAACCCTTCAACAATCAATTGAAAATGGAACTAAAAAATATTTTTGTGTAAGTACAGATAAAGCTGCAAATCCAGTAAACATGATGGGTGCAAGTAAACGAATAATGGAAATGTTTGTAATGAGAAAATCAAAACAAATAGATGTTTCGATGGCAAGATTTGCAAATGTGGCTTTTAGTGATGGAAGTTTGCTTCATGGTTTTAATCAAAGAATAGAGAAAAATCAACCAATAGTTGCACCAAATGATATAAAAAGATATTTTGTAACTCCTCAAGAAAGTGGGGAACTTTGTCTTATGTCATGTATTTTTGGTGAAAATAGAGATATTTTCTTTCCAAAATTAAGTGAAAGCTTGCATTTAATAACTTTCTCTGAGATTGCAGTCAAATATTTAAATAATCTTGGGTATGAACCTTATCTTTGTAAAGACGAAGAAGAGGCTAGAAGCTTGGCAAAAACTCTACCTTCTCAAGGTAAATGGCCATGTCTTTTTACTCCTAGTGATACAACAGGAGAGAAAGATTTTGAAGAGTTTTTTACAGACAAAGAAGTTTTAGATATGAGTAAGTTTGATAACTTAGGAATTATTAAAAATGAAGCAATTTATGATGAAAAACTTTTAAATGAGTTTGAAAAAAATATAAATAAGTTCAAAGAAAATTTAAGTTGGACAAAAGAGGATATAGTTAAAGAGTTTTTTAAACTTATCCCAGATTTCGGGCATAAAGAGATTGGAAAATATTTAGATTCAAAGATGTAAAATGAAAGATATAGTAGATTTTATAAAAAATATATTTAACACAGATGACTTTATACCTTTACATGAACCAAAATTTATTGGTAATGAAAAGAAATATTTAAATGAGTGTATTGATTCTACCTTTGTATCTAGTGTTGGAAAGTTTGTAGATAAATTTGAAAAAGATTTTGCTTCTTATGTAGGGAGTAAATATGCAATAGCAACAGTAAATGGAACAGCAGCTTTACATATTTCTTTAATATTAGCAGGTGTAAAAGATGATGATGAAGTAATTACTCAACCTCTTACTTTTATAGCTACTTGTAATGCTATTAGTTATTGTAAAGCAAAGCCTATTTTTATTGATGTAGATATAGATACTATGGGTATGTCTCCTACTTCTTTAAAAGAGTTTTTGGAAAAAAACTGTGAAATAATTGATGATAAATGTATAAATAAAACTACCAAAAAAGTTATCAAGGCTTGTGTTCCAATGCACACTTTTGGACATCCTTGTAAAATAGATGAAATCAAAAATATCTGTGAAAAGTGGAAAATATCTTTAGTTGAAGATGCTGCAGAGAGTTTAGGTTCTTATTATAAAGGGAAACATACAGGAACATTTGGAAAGATTTCAGCTTTTTCTTTTAATGGAAATAAAATAATTACATCAGGTGGTGGTGGAGTAATAGTTACAGATGATGAAGCTTTAGCAAAAAGAGCCAAACATATTACAACAACAGCAAAAATACCTCACTCTTATGAATATGTACATGATGAAGTAGGATATAACTATAGACTTCCTAATTTAAATGCTGCATTATTAGTTGCTCAAATGGAAAACCTTGATAAATTTTTATCTTCTAAAAAAGATTTAGCAACAATATATAAAGAGTATTTTTCAAGTATAAATATTGATTTTGTAGAAGAACCAAATGATTGTAGTTCAAATTATTGGCTTCAAGCAATAAAGTTAGAGAATAAAAAACAAAGAGATGAGTTTTTAGAATTTTCTAATAGTAATAAAGTTATGACAAGACCTATTTGGAGGCTTTGTAGTGAGCTTGAAATGTTTGAGAAGTGTCAAAAAGATGAATTGAAAAATGCAAAATATTTGGAAGAGAGAGTTGTAAATATTCCAAGTTCGGTGAGACTATGAAAAAAGAAAAGATAATTTTAATTGGTGGCGGTGGTCATTGCCATAGTGTTATTGATGTAATTGAACAAGAAAATAAGTATGAAATAATTGGAATTGTAGATATAAAAGAGAATATTGGTAAAAAAGTTTTAAATTATGAGGTTATAGCTTGTGATGATGATTTAGAAGAACTTTTTAAAGAGTGTCACAATGCAGTTATTACAATAGGACATATAGAGTCAAATAGTATAAGAATTAAGATATTTCATAGACTAAAAGAAATAGGATTTAAGCTACCTGTTATAATCTCTTCTTTAGCTTATGTTTCAAAGTATTCAACAATTGATGAAGGTAGTGTGATTATGCATCATGCAATTATTAATTCTAATACAAAAATTGGTAAAAATTGTATTATTAATACAAAAGCACTTATTGAACATGATGTAATAATAGAAGATAATTGCCATATCTCAACTGCAAGTATACTAAATGGGCAAGTTTATGTAAAAGAGAATACTTTTTTTGGAAGTAATGCTGTTTCTAAACAAGGTATTATAGTAGAAGGTTTTATAAAAGCAGGGAGTTTAGTAAAATGAATAAAGTATTTATAATTGCTGAAGCTGGTGTAAATCATAATGGTAAAAAAGAACTTGCAAAAAAGCTTATTGATGTTGCAAGTGAAGCAGGGGCTGATGCTGTTAAGTTTCAAACTTTTAAAACAGAAAATTTAGTTTCAAAGAATGCACAAAAAGCAGAGTATCAAAAACAGACTACCAATAAAGAAGAGTCTCAATTTGAAATGATCAAAAAATTAGAACTTGATGTTGATACTCATAAAGAACTTATCTCTTATGCTCAAGAAAAAAATATTATGTTTTTATCTACTCCTTTTGATCATGATAGTATAGAGCTTTTAGATGATTTAGGACTTGAAATATTTAAAATTCCAAGTGGAGAGATAACAAATCTTCCATACTTAAGACAAATAGGTAAGCTAAATAAGAAGGTTATTCTTTCAACTGGAATGGCTGATATTGGGGAAATTGAGGATGCTTTAGATATTTTAATCTCTTATGGCACTAAAAAAGAGAATATAATAGTTTTACATGCAAATACAGAATATCCAACTCCTATGGAAGATGTTAATTTAAAGGCTATGGTAACTATTGGAAATACTTTTGATATTAAGTTTGGTTATAGTGATCATACTTTAGGAATTGAAGTACCTACTGCAGCAGTAGCTATGGGAGCTTATTGTATTGAGAAACATTTTACATTAGATAAAACAATGGAAGGGCCAGACCATAAAGCTTCTTTAGAACCAGATGAGTTAAAAGCCATGGTAAGGGCAATTAGAAATATAGAAAAAGCTTTAGGAAGTACTTTAAAAAAACCATCAAAGAGTGAAGCTAAAAATAAAGAGATAGTAAGAAAAAGTATAGTTGCAAAAACTGAAATAAAAGTAGGGGAAGTTTTTACTGAAGATAAACTTGCTATTAAAAGACCAGGAAATGGAATTAGTCCTATGCAGTGGGATGAAATTATAGGTACATTTGCACAAAAAGACTATAAAGAAGATGAGTTAATATGAAAATATGTATTGTAACAGGAACAAGAGCTGAGTATGGCTTACTTTATTGGCTTATGAAAGAGATAGAAGCAGATAAAGATTTAGAGCTTCAAGTTATTGTTACAGGAATGCATTTAAGTTCAGAATTTGGATTAACTTTTAAAGAAATAGAGCAAGAGTTTAAAATAGATAGAAAAATTGAAATGCTCTTATCTTCTGATACGCATATAGGTATTTGTAAATCAATGGGCTTAGCTCAAATATCTTTTGCTGAAGCTTATGGAGAATTAAAGCCTAATTTAGTAGTTGTTTTAGGAGATAGATATGAGATTTTTAGTGCAGTAAGTAGTGCAATGATATCAAATATTCCTATTGCTCATATTCATGGGGGAGAAACAACTGAAGGCTTAATAGATGAATCAATTCGGCATAGTATTACAAAAATGAGCCAGCTTCATTTTACATCAATAGAGGAATATAGAAAAAGAGTAGTTCAATTAGGAGAAGACCCAAGTAGAGTCTTTACTGTAGGTGGACTAGGAATAGAAAATATTAAAAGACTAAAACTTTTATCAAGAGAAGAGTTTGAAAAATCTATTGATTTTAACTTAAATAAGAAAAATATACTTGTAACTTTTCATCCAGTTACTTTAGAAAAAGCAACTGCTAAAAAACAGTTTCAAGAACTTCTGTTTGCAATTGATGAACTAGAAGAAACAAATATTATATTTACAAAAGCAAATAGTGATACAGATGGAAGAGTTATTAATCAAATGATTGATGAATATGTTTCAAAGAACTCTGAAAAAGCAGTATGTTTTACTTCTTTAGGTCAATTAAGATATTTAAGTGCTTTACAATATATTGATGCAGTAGTTGGAAATAGTTCAAGTGGTCTTCTTGAAGCTCCTAGTTTTAAAATAGGAACAATAAATATTGGAGATAGGCAAAAAGGAAGAATCTCTTCTGAAAGTGTAATTAATTGTAAAGAGACAAAAGAAGAGATAAATAAAGCATTTAAACAACTATATTCAAAAGAGTTTAAAAAATTATTAGAAAAAGTACAAAACCCTTATGGAGATGGATGTTCAAGTCAAAAGATAGTAAAGATTTTAAAGAGTATAAAATATGATAATCTTTTAAAGAAATCTTTTTATGATATAGGATTTACTTTATGAAAATTGTTTTTATTGGAACAGTTGAATTTTCAAAGAAAGCACTTCAGAAGCTTGTAGATATTGATGTTGAGCTTGTAGGAGTATGTACTAAGGAAAAATCAAGTTTTAATAGTGATTTTGCAGATTTAACACCTATTTGTAAAGAGAATAAAATACCTTTTAATTTTGTAGAGGATATTAATTCAAAAGAGAGTATTAACTGGATTAAAGATTTAAATCCAGATATTATATTTTGTTTTGGTTGGTCAAGTTTAATCAAAAATGAATTGTTATCTTTAGCTCCTATGGGAGTAGTTGGATATCATCCTGCAAAATTACCTCAAAATAGAGGAAGACATCCAATTATTTGGGCTTTAGCTTTAGGTTTAAAAAGAAGTGCTTCTACATTTTTCTTTATGGATGAAAAAGCAGATAGTGGAGATATTATTTCTCAAAAAGAGTTTGAAATATTAGATAGTGATGATGCAAAAACTCTTTATGATAAAATTATACAACTTTCACTTATCCAAATAGAGGAGTTTGTTCCTCAATTGAAAGATAATACGTATACTAGAATAAAGCAAGACCAAGCTCTTTCAAATATTTGGAGAAAGAGAAATAAAGCAGATGGTAAAATTGATTTTCGTATGAGTAGTAAAGCTATTTATAATTTAGTACGAGCTTTAACTAAACCTTATGTTGGAGCACACATAGAGTATAAGGAAAACGATATTTCTATTTGGAAAGTTAAAATAATTGAAAATAATGATACTAATATAGAGAGTGGAAAAGTAATAGAATCTAATGAAGAAAAGCTTATTGTAAAAACTTATGATGCAGCTATTGAAATTTTGGAACATGAATTTAAAGAAGTTCCTAAAGTAGGAGAATATTTATGAAAAATAGAGTTCTAGTCGTAGCAGTTCATCCTGATGATGAAACTTTAGGATGTGGAGGAACCTTACTAAAACATAAAGCAAATAAAGATGAAACTCATTGGTTAATTTGTACTACTCTTGATAAAGAGAATAGCTATTATAAAAAAAGAGAAATAGAGCTTATCAAAGTATCAGAAATGTATAATTTCGATAAGGTACATAATTTAGAACTTAAAACTATGCAAGTAGATGAATATAGTATGAGTGAATTAATAAGCAAAATTTCAAAAGTAATAAATGAAGTTAAACCAAATATAATTTATTTACCTTTTAAAGGAGATGTTCATAGTGATCATAGAAAAATATTTGAAGCAGCTTTTTCTTGTACAAAATCATTTAGATATCCATTTGTAAAAAAAATATATATGATGGAAACATTAAGTGAAACAGAATTTGCTCCAAGTGTAAAGGAAGATAGTTTTACTCCTAATGTTTTTGTAGATATAAGTGATTATTTTGAAACTAAAATTGAGATTATGAAAATCTTTAAGAGTGAAATAGAAGAACATCCTTTTCCACGAAGTGAAAGAAATCTTAGAGCTTTGGCTACTTTAAGAGGTGCAACTTCTGGGTGTGAATATGCTGAAAGCTTTGTATTGTTGAAGGAAATATTATGAAAAAAATAGAGAATTTAAAGCTAAGTGTTAATGCTTCAATAAAAGAGGCTTTAGAGATTATTGATACAGGAGCTATTAGAATTGCTATTGTAGTTGATGATAATGAAAAAGTACTTGGAACAATAACTGATGGAGATATAAGAAGAGGTTTTTTAAGAGGACTAGATTTAACTTCTTCTATAAAAGATTTATACTTTAAAAAACCTACTTTGGCAAATATAAATGATTCAAAAGAGTCTATTATTCAAAAAGCTTTATCAAAAAAGCTTTATCAGATTCCTATTGTTGATGATAAGGGTAGATTAGTAGATATTGAAGATTTAGCAAGTCTTATTAGAGTAACAAAAAGAAGAAATAGAGTAATCTTAATGGCAGGTGGACTAGGAACAAGACTTAGACCTTTAACAGAAGGAATTCCTAAACCTCTTTTAAAAGTGGGAAATAAACCAATACTTGAAACAATTATTGAAAACTTTGCAAAATATGGTTTTGTAAATATTACAATAAGTGTAAATTATAAAGCAGATATGATAAAAGAATATTTTGGAGATGGTTCTAATTTTGGAGTAAATATTGATTATATAGAAGAGACAAAAAGATTAGGAACAGCAGGTGCTTTAAGTCTATTAAAAGAGAAACCTATTGAACCTTTTTTTGTAATGAATGCAGATTTACTTACAAATATTAACTTTACACACCTTTTAGATTTTCATTCTTTTGAAAATGCAATAGCAACAATGTGTGTACGAGAGTATAATTACCAAGTTCCTTATGGTGTTATTGAAACTGATGAAAGTAAAATAATCTCAATTAAAGAAAAACCCATAGAAAAGTTTTTTGTAAATGCAGGAATATATGCTTTATCTCCTCAAGTTTTTGAATATATCCCAAATAATGAATTTTTTGATATGCCAACACTATTTGAAAAATTAATAGAAAAAGAACTTAAAACAATTTCATTCCCTTTACATGAATATTGGTTAGATATTGGAAGAATGAGTGATTTTGAACAAGCTCAAAGTGAGTATTTTAGAGTATTTGATGAATAAAAAATCATTTCTTAGTATTATTCCTGCAAGAGGAGGAAGCAAAAGACTTCCAAGAAAAAATATATTGAAAATTCTTGATAAACCATTAATTGCATATAGTATAGAAGCAGGATTAAATAGTAAATATATTGATAAATTAATTGTTTCTAGTGATGACGATGAAATACTTTCAATATCAAAAGATTATGGGGCAGAGATAATAAAAAGACCTGCAAATCTAGCAGAAGATACAACTACTACATTTGATACATTAAAACATGTTGTTGAAAATATATCTGAAGAATATGAATATATTGTTTTATTGCAAGCAACAAGTCCTCTTCGAAAATCATCACATATTGATGAAGCAATAAAACTTTTAGAAGAAAAAAAAGCTGATGCAATAATAAGTGTGTGTGAAATGGAACATAGTCCTTTATGGAGTAATACTTTACCTAGTGATAATAATATGAAACTCTTTTTAAAAGATGAAATAAAAAATAAAAGAAGTCAAGATTTAGAGAAATATTATAGATTAAATGGAGCAATATATATTTGCCGTACAGATAAATTCTTGGAGAATAAGGGATTTTTTCTAGAAGAGAATATATATGCTTATATAATGGATCGAAAAGATTCAATAGATATAGATGAAGAAATAGATTTTATTATAGCAAGTGAATTTATAAAAAAATCTATAAGGAGTTAAGGTGGAAGATTTAAATAATATTGCAGAAGAAGTAATTACTTTAGCTATTAATAATATAGAAAATAAAAATTTTGAAGATGAAGTAATTGTTGGACTTTATTATATTTGTAAATATATAGAAAATGGCCATTCTCTTTCATCAGAAAATATAATACTTCTAAAAAAAGCTATTTCATTATTAAGTGATAATTTAAAAGATATTAGGTTTGCTATTGTTTTATATCTTCTTCAGACTATAGAAGCTCAAAAAGAGACTAAAGAGATTAAAAGTAAATTTTTTGAAAGCTATTATAACTTTGATAATTTTCAAAATATTTTAGATAATAAAGATTTTATCTTATTAATATTCCCTCAAGAAAAGCTTGAAGAGTATTTAGAATGTTTTAATTTAGAGTTTCTTAATGATAAGAGTTTTTGGAATAAAACAGTTACTGAAAAACAACAAGTTATTTTCAAATTTCATTACATAACAATGTTGATTTATGAAAAGAATAAAGAGTCATTTCATAAAATGTTTGACTATTTATTTAAAATATTTGAAACAGCAATAGAGAAAAAAGACGATGAACTTGTTTTTTATTTATACTCTCCGCTATCATTTTCTTATAATGGTGTTTCTACAAGCTTTGAAGAGTGTTCATATTTTAATAATTTAGTAGAAAAAAAACTTGAATCTTATATTAAAAATCATTTAATACAAAAATATGAAATAAAACCAAATAGAAAAAAAAGTAATAATAAAAAATTAAAAATTGCCTTTATTCAAGAGAGATTGATAGAATATTCAATTTATCAAGTTTTATATAGATTGTTAAAGAGTTTAGTAAATACAGAAGTAGAGATTATTGTTTTTGATTTAAATTTTAAAGAATTGGGAGGCTCTTTTCCTGAAAAGCAAAATGAGTTGAAACTTTTAGGTTGTAAAGTAATAGATTGCAATAAAGAGTTTGCTCAAAATGATTCTGTATTTTATTCAACTGTTCAAAAAAGTTTAAAACTTCGTGAATACATAATAGCAGAAGATATTGATGTTTTAATAGGAATGAATGCTAGACCAGAATATAACTTTTTATTTACTACTAGAACAGCTCCTTTACAAATTTATTGGAGTCATGGAAATCATGCTTATAATATAGAGGAAATAGATAAAAAGATAACTCATTGTATTTTTGAAAAAGAGTTAGATTTTGAACAAATTACTATTCCTTTAGATAAAAAAAATAATTCCTCATTTGATAATATAAAGATAAAAGAGATTAGAGAATGTTTTCCTTTAAATACCTTTATCTTGGGCTCAATAGGAAGATTAGTAAAGATTGATAATTATGATTATCTTGAAACAATAGCTAAAATTATGCACAATAATCCTAATACAATTTTTATTGCTTGTGGAAGTGGAGATCAAAAAGGTATTCAAGAAAAGATAGAAGAACTAGGAATAAAAGATAGATTTTATTTTGTAGGGTATGTTGATCCGCATCTTTATGGTAGTGTTATTGATTTATATTTAGACTCTTTCCCTTTTAGAGGAGGAGAATCTTTTCAAGAATATATTGCAAAACAGAAGCCTTTTGTTTGTTATGTACCTCATTCTACAAAGGAACAATTAGATTCAATTGTTAATGAAGCTAGAAAATATTTTTATCCTAATACTTTAGAAAAGTATGTTGAATATGTATCTTTATTAATTAAAGACATAAAGCTAAGAGAAAGTGCAATATTAAGTTTTTATTCAAAAGAAAAAGAAGATGAAAGCAATTTTCTCAATATAATAAAAAAGGGAACTAATGGGATATAGTTGTGAAGTAATAAAGTTCTTTAATGGTAGCAAAGATATTTTAATTCACTGTGATAGTGTGATTGAACTTGGATCTCAAGATATTGATTGTTTGGAAATAAATGAATTAACAAATTTGAATATAGAATTAAGTGAGAAAAGAAGAAATTCTGCTAAAAAAATTTATGAAAAATTAGGCTTTTCTGAGTATGAATGTATTGATATTGATAAAGAACACAATGCTCATGATTTTGATTTAAATTATAATATACAAGAGAAATATTCCTTTTATAAACAGTTTGATTTAGTAACTAATTGCGGAACAAGTGAACATATTTTTTCACAAAATATAGTATTTGAAAATTTACATAATTTATGTAAAGAAGGTGGTTTATTAATTAATATTTTACCAATTGATAAATGGAAAAATCATTCATTCTTTAATTACCATGAAAGATTCTTTTTTGAATTAGCTGCTGCAAATAATTATGAATTATTGAAGTTTGAATATATTATAAAAAAAGATAAAAATGTATTAGCAGGTGTGATTTATAGAAAAACTAATAAGAAATTTATATTACCAAATCAAGGAGATATATATAGATATAGAGATAAATCTATTATTGCAATAAACTCTATTTTAGAATATTTTTTAGGAAAAAACATAAAAAATATAGCAATTTTTGGATCAGAGAAAGAAGGAAATAGGGTTTATAATTTTTTAAAAGAGTCTTATATAAATGTTAAATATTTTATAGATGATTTTAAAAATGATGAGCTTATTGAGGGAATAAAGATTTTAAATTATAAAACATTTATCAAAAATCAAGATGTCGATATTATCATAAAAGGTCCTTTACAAAAAGGTGAAATTGCAGGGAGAGAGAGTCTAAAGATAGAAGTAAAAACACTTCCTCTCTTTTTATTTGAATGAAAATAGGTATTTTTTCTCCATATTCTATAAATCCTATTCATCCACGATTAGAGTTATTATATAATACTCTATCAGAAGTAGAAGAATATGATGTAGATATCATCTCAAGAGATATAAAAAACATTAGATTGAAAACAAAAATTAATAATTTTTTTACTTTAGGGTTTTATGACCTTTTTAGTTTTTCTAAAATTCCTAAGATTTTTAAATATGATATTATTTATGTCCAAGACATGTTATATTTATGGATAGTGTTCTTTGCAAAACTTTGTGGTAAAAAAGTTATTTATGAAACATTAGACAATAATGTTCATTTAAATTATTATCATTTAGCACAGAGAGTTACTTTTTTTAAAAGATTGCCTATTTTATTAAATATTTTTTCTTTTCTTGAAAGAATGATAGTTTTTAATTTTACTGATAAAATAATTGTAAATTCTGATGCTTTGAATGAGTATTTTAAAAATAAAACAGAAGTAATATATTATGCATCTCCTTTGGAAAAAATGAAACAGAGAAATGATTCAAATAAGGATATTGCTTTTTTATATTTAGGCTGGTTTACTCCAATGAAAGGTTCTAAAGAAATTTTAGATTTAGTTGAAAAATATCCATTATATAACTTTTATATATATGGAACAATTAGTGATAGAGAATTAAGAGAAAGAGTTTTTTCAAATAAAAATATTATTCATAAAATGAGAATGAATTCTACTGAATTAAATCTAGAAATAAAAAAATTATTAGATAAATATTATTTGCTAGGGTTTTCTCTTACAAAGTCAATAAATTTAAGTAATGCAATGCAAGAAATAAATAAAGATATGGATTATATGGCATTAGGAATTCCTATTATAGGTAATAGAAGAATTCCTACAAAAGAAAAAATAGAAAAAGGCTGTGGAATATATTTAGAAAATCTAGAAGAAATTTTAAATTATCAGAATATAAGAAAAAAGATTTCAGAAGATTCAATTAAATATTATTATAAAAAATATTCAATTAGTATTTATCAAAATAAAATACTTAATATTGTAAAGGATATAGTAAATGTATAGTGCAGAGTTTACTGAAAGAGAAAAAGAATTATGTAATTTTGTAAAACCTTATACAATGACAAGTCAATATAAATTATATACAATGATACATTCAATAGAATATATTATTAAAAATAATATAAAAGGTGCCATTGTAGAGTGTGGTGTCTGGAAAGCTGGAAATATGATGCTGGCGGCTAAAGTTCTTAAAGAATTAGGTGATGAAACTAGAGACTTATATCTTTTTGATACTTTTGAAGGGATGAGTGAGCCTACTTGTACAGACGTAGGAATAGATGGACTTAATGCAATAGAACAATTTGAAAAAATGAAAGAAAAGAATAGCAGTAGTTGGTGTTATAGTTCATTAGAAGAAGTAAAAGAAAATATGTCTAAAATTGGTTATGATAAAAATAAAATTCATTATATTAAAGGAAAAGTAGAAGACACAATACCTAATGTATTACCTGATGCTATTTCTTTATTAAGACTAGATACTGATTGGTATGAGTCTACAAAACATGAATTGACATATTTATATCCAAAACTAACTCAAAAGGGTATATTACTTGTTGATGATTATGGGTATTGGCAAGGTTCTAAAAAAGCAGTTGATGAATATATTGAAGAAGAAAAATTGTCTATTTTTTTAAATAGAATTGATTTATTAGGTAGATTAGCAGTAAAAATATGAAATGTCCAATATGTAATAGCAAAAAAATAGATAAATATAAAAAATTACCAACTATTTACACTCATGACAAATTAATAAAAAATATAAAATATGGTTTTTGTAATAAGTGTACTATTATTTTTAATAGAGATATTTTTACCAATAAGGAAAAATATCAAAGATTATTTTTTAAATATATACAAAAAGAGCTTTTCCTAGATAATAATTCTAAGATAGAGTTGAATAATCGTTTAGATGACTATATAAGTATAGCTAAAACTATTGATAGTAATGAGATAAATTCTATTCTAGATATTGGATGTAGAGATGGAAAACTTTTGCATGAATTAGGAAATATTCTAAATACTAATGAGTTAGTAGGAGTAGATTTTAAAGTACATAAAGATTATTCTAATATTAAATATTTTGAAGGAGATTTTTTAGATTTTAATATTACTCAAAAGTTTGATTTAGTGATTTCAACTCATGTAATTGAGCATTTATTATATCCTTTGAAGTTTTTCAAGAAAGTAGATTTATTATTGGAAAATAGTAAGTATTTATTGTTATCTTTCCCTGATGCTTTTTATGAATTTTCAAATAATATTTTTGGTACTGAGACATTAAATATTGACCATAAATTACATTTTTCACTTGAAACTATGAAATATTTATGCAATAAATTTGGTTATGATATTCTTTTTTATAATAGTAGCTTCTATAAGTCTGAGTATAAATATTCAGTATCTCTTAATATTTTGATAAAAAAGGAAAAAAGAAAAAAGAAGTTTTTTTTAAAAACTAAACCAATTAAGTCAGCATTTTTTAAATATCACAATACATATCTAAATTATCTATCATATATAAAAAATTTATCTAAAGAAGGGGAAATTTATCTATATGGCTCAGGACAAGCAGGACAACTATTTAATAAACTATTTAGTAACCATAAAATAACTTTGGCAGGAATAATTGATGATTTTAGTGAAGAGCCTGGTAGGATAAGTTTTGAAGATTTTAAAAATAGAAAATCAGATAAACAAGCTTTTTTACTTATTACTATTTTAAAAAAAAATATATTTGAAAAAATAGTAGATAAAGTTATTAAAGAAGAGTTAGAAAATATAAAAGTAATTGATCTATTTTGGGGAGTTCCTTTTTATGTACAAGAACATTAAAACAATCTATGAAAAAGAACTTTCTAACTTTAATGTATCTGCTTTAGACCCTCAATATATTTTTTTAAATTATTTTTTACCAAGTGAAAAAGAGATAAATATTTTAGATGCTGGATGTGGTAGTGGTAAATATATTGATAATTTATATAAGTCTGGATATTTAAATTCGTATGCAGTAGATTTATTTGAAGAACTTAAATTAGAGCATGGTTTTTATTATAAAAAAGAATCAATTGATAAAATGACTTTTAATAATGATTTCTTTGATTTTATTTACTCTTTTTCTGTTATCTATTATCTTAAAGATATAGACCAAGGAATAAAAGAGTTCCATCGAATATTAAAGAAAAATGGTATTTTAATGATAACTGCTCATACAAAATATTCTTTTTTTACTTTAGAAAGAGTTTTAAAAGGTAAAAAATTAAAACATCTGGAGGGGGTTAATTTTTATAGTGCCAACTATTATAAAAAACTTCTTGAAGAAAATGGATTTGAAATAGTGCATATGGATGGGTTTAATACTTCTTATTTTCTTTATCCCTGGTATAGAAAGTTTGCTAATAGATTTAAGTTGAATTTGCCAAAGATTCCTTCAACTGTAACTAAAAATCATTTTTTATCTTTAGTTCGTTCTGAACTCTCTTATCATAGTGTTATTGTAGCAAAGAAAAAATGATAAAAATAGTAGCTCCTAATACTCATAAAGAAGAAATTAGATATTTGTGTGAAACTATTTTTAAAGACTTTTTAGGGATAGAGTATAACTTATTTTTTGAAAAAAGAGGAAACTATAAAATTTCTTTTAATGATAAGTACTTTATTTTAGAGAATGTTTTATTTAAAAACTATGAAAGTTATTTAGTCTCTGAATCTATTCCTAAAGAAATTGATTATATTGAAGAAACACCTATAATATACGGGAAAAACTATTGGGAAATAATTTCTGATAACAATATAATTGAAGAAAAGAATTGTTATAAGAAAATAAAAGTAGGAATTAATGAAAATATATATTGTGGGTTAGATATATTTGGAAGTATCTTTTTTATGCTAAGTCGATTTGAAGAGTTTTTAATCTCTTCTTATGATCAATTTAATCGAGTAACGAGTCAAAATATGCTTTCAATAAAGTTTGGTTTTGAAAAAAAAGCTGTAGTTCATGAATATTTAGAGATATTATGGAATTTAATATTAAATTTAGATTCTTCTTTTTCAAAAAAAGATCACAAGTTTAAATTTATTCCTACCCATGATATTGATCATTTATATTTTTGGAAAGATTATAATTTTTTTATAACTCGATTAAAAAAATGTTTATTTAAATATAAGAATTTCAAACAAGCATATAAAGAAATATGTTCTTATTTTTTAGTAAGAATAAAATTAAAAAAAGACCCATACGATAAAATTGATTATTTTATTAATAAGTCAGAAGAAATAGGAGTTAAATCAATTTTTTATTTTCTTGTTGGGCAACATTGTGACAAAGATGCAGATTTTGACTTGAAAAAGTTAAAAAGATATTTAGAAAAAATAAAAGAAAAAGGGCATGTTATTGGACTACATCCTAGCTTTTTAAGCTGTGAAGATATTAATATTTTAAAAAATGATAAAGAGATTCTTGAAAATATTAGCCAAAACAAAATTACTTTTTCACGACAGCATTATCTAAGATTTAATGTACCTCATACATTTATTGATTTAGAATCAATTGGTATTTTAAATGATAGCTCTTTTGGTTTTACTGATAGAGTTGGATTTAGAACAGGATGTTGTTATTCATATAAAATATTTGATTTTATAAATAAAAAAACTTTGAATCTATATGAACATCCTTTAATTGTAATGGATGGGGTTATTATAGAAATGAATAAAGAGAAGGCAAAAAAAGAGATATTTGAAGTTATGGATGAAGTAAAAAAATATAATGGACAAATGGTAATTCTTTGGCATAATAGCTCTTTTGAAGTAGATAAGTGGGAAAAGTTTCAAGAGCTTTATAGTGAGATAATAGAAGAGGTAAAAAAATAATGAAAATAGCATATATCTCATTTATGCCAAATCCTATTAATGGAGTAGAAAAGAAAATTATACAAATGGTAAAAGCTTCAAAAGATTATGATATAGATTTTTATATATTAAATAATAATCTTGATAATGTAGAAGACAATTTAATATACAAAAAATTTGATATATTTAATATTCCTTTTTCTCTTAAGTTACAACAACAACTTTTTACGCATCTTTTAATTTCTAAAAATGTAGATTTTAATAAATATGAATATATTGTTTTAAGATATGTAGGAGCTTGTTCTCTAGGGAGTTCTTATTTTTTTTATAAATATGGAAATAAAATTTTTTCCGAACACCATACAAATGAAGATATTGAATACAAAGAATATAGAAAAGGTTTTATAAACTGGATTAAATTTGGACTTGAAAGTTATTGTTCTAAAAGAAATTTAAAATATGTAAAAGGAATTATTGGAGTAACTAAAGAAATTGTAGATATTGAACTAAAAAAAAGTGGAAAAAAATCTTCTTTTACTTTTTCAAATGGAATAAATAATGAAATAATTCCTTTTACTCCTGCAAAAGAATTTGATAATAAAGTATTAAAAGTAATCTTTATCGCAAGTAATGAAGCTTCTTGGCATGGATTAGATAAACTAGTATTAGCAATAAGAGAATATAAAGGTACTGTAAAAATAGAACTTCATATTGTTGGAGGTTTTGATACAACAAGATATGAAGATATTAATATTATCTCACATGGATTTTTACAAGGTAAAGAATTAGATAATCTCTTTATGAAAATGAATATAGGAGTATCTTCTTTAGGTTTAGAAAGACTAGGTTTAAAAAGTGCTTCAGTTTTAAAAAGTAGAGAATATATGAGTAGAGGAATACCTTTTATATATTCTTATATAGATGAAGATTTTTTAGATAGTGATTTAGCTTTATATTTAAATAAAGTTGATATTCAAAGCATAATAAATTATTTAAATAATATTACAGAAGAGCATTTTCAAAAGATGAGAGACTTTTCTTCTTCAAATCTAGATTGGAAACATAAAATAAAAGATTTACATCATTATATTCAAAAACATGAGTGTAGTTTTCAAAATATAATTTTAGATTTTGCTTGTGAAAGATTTATAAATAGAGGAATTTTTAAAGGTTCTTCTATTTTAGAGTTAGGTTTTGGGGAAGGTAATGATTTAATAGAGCTTCATCAAAATGGATTTATTACATATGGAGTTGAAGTCTTAGATTTTAAATATAAAGAGACAGAAAGAAAGTTAAAAGAATTAGGTATTGATGCAGAAAAACTTCAATTAGCAAATTCAAAAAAATTTATATTAAATAATAGTAACAATTCAATAAATGCAGTATTTTCAAATCAAGTTTTTGAACATATTGAAGATATGGAACAAGTTGCTTCTGAATTAAATAGAGTGATGAAGTTAAATGGACTTATATACAGTGAATATGCAGCAACATATCCTTTTATTGATTCTCATACAGGATTGCCTCCTTTACATTTATTAAAAAATAAGAAAGTGATTTATATTTGTTTTTTAATTTTAAAAAAATTAAAAAGATGGGATAGAAAAAATTTTACAAAAGTTTACTTATATTATCGACGTTATTTATATTATCGTAGTTATAAAGAAGTAAATAGTATTTTTAAAAAATATGGTTTTTATGTATCTGACATTACTTATAAACGAAGAGAACATCGTTTACAAAAAGATGGAATAGGTACGTTTATTGAGTTAATAAAGTATAAAATATTTAAGAAGACAGGTAGTTCGCAATCGTTAGGAATAGTTGTTAAAATATATTTAAAAATACATGCTTTTTTATATAAATATACTAAGAATAGAGTTGTATTAATAGAAAAGATAAAAGAATTATAATATTTAAGTGGAGTAAACCTTGGTTAAGTTAGAAATACTAGAAGAACAAATACAAAAATATATGAAAAAGTATGAAACAAAAAGTTATTATGTTGAATATCTAAGAACTAAAAAATTTGGTTATCAAAAAATATTAGAAAACTTTTCAGGAGAAAATGTATTAGAACTAGGAAGTGATGGTGCAGCAACAAGTTCTATTTTAGTGAGATGGTCAAAGAGATTAACAATAGTAGATATGATTGATAAATTTACTTCTTTGATAAAAGAAGATTCTCTTTTAAAAGAAGCTATATTTATAAAGTCAAAATGGGAAGAGTTTATCCCTCAAGAACAATTTACAGATATTATTTTAACAGATTCTTTAGAGCATGTAGATAATCCTGTAGAGATTCTTACTTTAATTAAACAATGGCTTACAAAAGATGGGAAGATACATATAATTGTTCCAAATGCTCTTTCTTTTCATAGACTTATTGGTGTTGAAATGGGCTATTTAAATACACCTTATGATTTTAATGAGAATGATATAAGAGCAGAACATAAACGAGTTTATGATTATGATACTCTTATTCAAGATATAAAAGCTGCTAACTTAGTTGTTTCAAAACTAGAAGGTATACAATTAAAGTTTCTAACTGATACTCAATTAAGTACTTTACCTAATGAATATAAAGAAGCTTTAAATAAAATATCATCTATTGCTAATAAAAACTGTGCAGAACTTTATGCCTGCTGTCAAAAAAGTTAGTATGAAAACTCTTGCAATAATAACCCATAATATGTCTTTTGGTGGAGTGCAAAGAGTTGTAAAAAACCATATTGAGTACTTTAAAGATAACTATAAAATCACATTAATACTTTTTGAAAAGAAGATAGATTTTAAACTTCCTGAAGAGATTGAAATAATATTTTTAGATGAAAGAGTATTTGATTATAAAAAACTAATTCAAGAAAATAAAAATACTATTGTAAGTTTTGGAAAAGAGTTATTTGACTTTAGAGTTAATTCTTTAGTTTCTATTTTAAAAGATAAACAATTTGACACTATTATTTCCCATGAAGATTATAATAATCTTATTGCAACAAAAACAGTAGAAATTTTGAATTACAAAACAAATTTAATTTTAACTTCTCATATACAACAAGACTCTTATAAAAGAAATCTTATTCATCTATTAGATGCAGATTTTTATTATCAATCAATACCTATTTATTATAGAAATTATAAAATTATAACTGTAAGTAAAGGTGTTCATGATTATTTTTATAATAATTATAATTTAGAAACCTATTGTATTGAAAATGGAGTTAATATAAAAGAGGCACGAAAACAAGCAGAAGAAGAGTGCCAAGAGAAAAATTTTATTTTATGCATAGGAAGGATTGAATTTGTTCAAAAAGGACAAGATGATTTATTAAAAGCTTTTAAGCTAATATCTAAAGAAACTGATGTTCCATTACTTTTTATTGGGGATGGGAAAGATAAAGAAAAATTGGAAAAGATGATTTTAGAGTTTAATTTAATGAATCAAGTTAAAATCTTGACATTTGAAAAAAATCCATTTAAATATATGAAAAATGCAAGAGTTGTTGCCTTTCCTTCATATTATGAAGGTTTACCAAATACAATTTTAGAGTCATTAGCTGTAAGTGCTGCATTAGTAAGTTATGACTTTGAACCTTCGAGTAATGAATTATCAAAAGATGGTTATTATTTCCCTTTAGTAAAAAGAGGTGATATACAGACTTTAGGTAGTAAGCTTTTGGAAGTTATCACTAATAATAGTCTTGAAGAAAAAATGAGGCTTTTATCTTTTGAAAGAGCTATGGACTATAGTTTGGATAATATGTTAAATAAGTGGAATATTGTTATAGAAAAGTAGGATAAATGAATATTTTAGTAACAGGTGGAATAGGTTATATAGGAAGTCATGTAGTAAAGCAACTTTCAGAGAATAAAGATTTAAAAATAGTAGTTATAGATGATTTGATTAACAATAACTTTTCTACAGTTAATACTTTAGAAAAACTATTTTTAAAAGAGAATTTTGAGTTTATAAAACTTAATTTAAATGATTTTGAAGAGGTGGAAAAAATCTTTAAAAAGTATTCCTTCTTTGCTATTTTCCATTTTGCTGCATATACACAAGTTATTGAATCGATGAAAGAGCCTATAAAATATTATGAGAATAATACTTTGAATACTTTGAATTTAGTAAAACTAAGTTTAAAATATAAAGTAAATAAATTTATCTTTAGTTCAACTGCTGCTGTTTATGGAAATGTACATAAACAATTAATAGAAGAGAATGAAGTTTGTAATCCAATTAATGTTTATGGAAAGAGTAAATTATTAAGTGAAGAGATAATAAGAGATAGTGCAAAAGCTAATAAAGATTTTAAATTTATTATTCTTAGATATTTTAATGTAGCAGGGGCTAGTTTAGATAATAGTCTGGGTGAAATTCATGAACCAGAAACACATTTGATTCCCTTAGTGGCACAAACTGTTTTAGGAAAAAGAGAGAAAGTTCAAATTTATGGGGATACATATCCTACCGAAGATGGTACTTGTATAAGAGATTATATTCATATAGAAGATCTTGCCTCTGCACATATTCAAGCCTTAGAATATTTAAAAGAAGGAAATGATAGTGATATTTTCAATTGTGGATATGGGTATGGTTTTAGTGTAAAACAAATTATTGAAATGATGCAAAAAGTTAGTAATGTGAGATTTAATATAGAAGTAGTTGAAAAAAGAGAGGGTGAGCCTACAGTTTTAGTAGCAAATAGTAATAAAATTAAAAATAAATTTGCATGGAGTCCTAAATATAATGATTTAGAGCTAATCTGTAAAACAGCTTTAAATTGGGAAAAGAAACTTATGAGTATTTCTAAATAGGAAGTTTTATGTGTGGAATAGTAGGTTGTAATTTTAATACAGATAAATTTATAAAAGCAGTTGAATTAATAAATCATCGTGGTCCAGATAATTTAGGTTATGTTAATTTTGAAAATTTTTCTTTTGGACATACAAGACTTGCAATAATAGATTTAAATGAAGAGGCAAATCAACCAATGTCTTTTGATGATTTAATTATTACTTTTAACGGAGAAATTTATAATTATCAAGAACTTATAAAAGAAGAGAATTTAAATTGTATTACAAAATCAGATACAGAGGTTATAATTCGTCTTTATCAAAAATATGAGAGAGCATTTTTAAATAAATTAGAAGGAATGTTTTCTTTTTGTATTTTTGATAAAAAGAAAAAATCTTTTTTTTGTGCTAGAGATAGGTTTGGAAAAAAACCTTTTTATTTCTACTTCAAAGAAAAAAAATTTATTTATGCAAGTGAAATTAAATCTATTTTAAAACTTTTAGATTCTACTCCTATTTTTAATCAAAATGCATTTTCCGAATATCTTACTTTTTCTACACCTATTAATGGAAATACTTTCTATGAAGGAATAGAAAAACTTGAAGCTGGCTATTTTATATATTTAGACTCTACTACATTTATAAAAGAAAAATATTATGATATTGATAAGATAGAAGTATCAGAACAAAATGAAAAAGACATTGTAGATAAAATAGAAGACTTACTTATTAATTCTGTTAAACAAAGATTAGTTTCTGATGTAGAAGTAGCAACTTTACTTTCGGGAGGATTAGACTCTTCTTTAGTCTCTGCTTTGTATTCAAAATATAGTGATAAAAAAATAAATACTTTTTGTATAGGATATGATGAACATACCCACTATAGTGAGTTACCTTTTGCTAAACTAGTATCAAAACATATAAATTCAAATCACCATGAACTGATTATAGGAAGAAAAGATTTTATTGAGACTATAGATAAAATGTTAGACTTTGTAGATGAACCTTTTGCAGATAGTGCAGCAATTCCTACTTATTTAATAAGTCAGTATATAAACAAACAAGGAATAAAGGTTGCTTTATCAGGAGAAGGAAGTGATGAGAGCTTTTTAGGGTATGATAACTATTTTAAAGTGTTAGAATATTATAAAAATTTTGAGAAACCACAAGAGTTTGAATTTACAAAAGAATGGGAATATAATAAGCGAGCCTATTTTAATGAACCTATATATAGAATGTGTGGTGAAACTTTTTCTGAGGAACAGAAAAAAAGACTTTTATCTACTTATCAAGAAAAAAATCTAATAGAAAAATATAAAGTTGATTATGATCCAACCAGATGGTTAACTTATATAGATTTTAAAATTTGGATTGCTGAGGTTTTAATGACAAAAATTGACAGAATGTCAATGGCTAACTCTTTAGAATTAAGAGCACCTTTTTTAGACCATAAATTAGTAGAATATCTTCTAGGTGTAGATGAAAAAATTAAAAAGGGTAATACAAATAAGTATTTACTTAAAATAGTTGCTTCAAAATACTTACCTAAAGAGATAGTTCATAGACAAAAAAAAGGTTTTTCCTTCCCCTTTATTGAGTGGTTGCATGAAGAGTATAAAGAAGAGATTTTAGATACTATTTTAAAGGTTAATGAGAAAGAAGAGATTTTCAATAAAGACTTTGTAAAATTTATATATAATGAATCAAAAGAAAATAAATTTAAACAATATTTATGGAATTTATATATTTTTGCAAGATGGTTTAACAAGCACTATTAAGGGAGTAAATGCAATTATCAAAAGAAGATTTAACTATATTTAATGAGATAGAAAAAATAAGAGAAGAGATAAAAGCTCAAAGATTACCTATAATTCTTAAAGATTATGGTGCTGGAGACCCTGAAGATAATAGAGATGAAAAGCAGATGTATGAAGGTGTTGAAAAGAGTACAAATTCTTTTGATTTATGTTCTATTGGATTAAAAAATGAGTGGGCACAAAAACTTTATTTTTTAGTAAAAGAAAATAAACCAAAAAGACTTTTAGAGCTTGGAACTTGTTGTGGTTTTTCTAGTATTTATATGTCAAAAGCAAATAAAAATTCAACTATTTTTACTGTTGAAGGTGATTGTAATGTTGCTAAGCTTGCTTCAAATAATATTAAAAAAGCCAACTGTTCAAATATAAAACAATATATAGGAAAATTTCAAGATATTTTAGCTGACGTATTAGAAGAGATAGCTTTTATTGATTTTGCTTTTATTGATGGGCATCATGATAAAGATGCAACAATTAAATACTTTCATCAAATTAAACCTTTTTTAACAGAAAATGCAATTGTAGTTTTTGATGATATTTCATGGTCTGAAGGTATGAAAGAGGCTTGGGAAATTATAAAAAAAGATAGCTCAATTGAAAGAGTTGAAGATTTACAGAAACTTGGCATTTGTTATATAAATAAAGGTTGATTATGATTTGGTTTGATTTAGTTACTCCAAAATCTGTTTTATTTTTTATCCCTATTGTTAAAGAGATTGAAAAAAGAGGTAAAAAAGTTTTAATAACTGCTAGGGAGGGGAAGGATTACTCTGAAGTAGTAGAGCTATTAAAACTTTATAATATAGATTTTGTAAATAGAGGAGAGTTTGGTGGAGCTTGTTTAAAAGATAAACTCCATGCTTCAATTGAGAGACAAAAAGCACTTATGGAGTTTGTAACTATCTATGATATTGATAGGCTTGTCTGCCTATGTTCTGTTGATGCAAATAGAGTGGCATTTGGGCTAGGAATTCCAGTAATCAATTTTTATGATATTCCTTTATCAGACCATAATACAAATTTTAAAAAAGCACTTCCTCAAGCAAGACTTACTTTACCTTTATCAAGTAAAGTATTTAAACCTTTTGTTGTTCCTGATGAGATTTTTCTAAGATTTTCTTTAGATGAAGAACAAATCTTTGATTACAATTTTATTGATCCTGTAATTTGGTTAAAAAATTTCGAACCAGATTTTGAATATGTTAAAGATGTTCTTAAATCATATAATCTTGATTTATCAAAAAAGATGATTATTATTAGAGAAGAAGAGTATAAATCTTCTTATGTTGATAAAAAGTATCCTATTTTATATGAAGCATTAGAAGAGATTTACAATACAACAAATTCAAATATTATTATTATCCCAAGATATGAAAGTGCATATTTAAAAGAAGAATTTCCTTTTGCTACTGTACTTGAAGAAAAAATAGTAATTCAACATCTTTTAGCTTATGCTGATTTATTTATTGGTGGTGGAGGAACATTGAATACCGAAGCATGCTTTTTTAACACACCTACTATCTCAACAAGAAGTTTTATTTGTCATTATGATAAATTTCAAATAGATAATAATTTGATGTATTGGGTGAATACAAAAAAAGATTTATTGGAAACAGTAGAATTATTATTAACAAAGAAAAAAGAAAATAGAAATAATATTTTTTCAACTATGAATCTAGAAATAGATAAGATAGTAGATCAAATTTTAAATTAATTGATAAGGCTAAAAATGACAGAAACAGAGATTCAATTACAAACTGCATTGACAAATACTTTTTTGACAAACCTTGCTTTTTTAAGTGATTATGATAAAGAGCTTTATTTAAGAATTGATGGTTTATCTCAGGCTATAAATAATGGAGAATATAAAGAGAGATATTTTTTAGAATTTATTAAAGAAGAGGGTGAGTTTGATATTTTTGATGAAAAAGAGAATAGTTATATTTATGATAGAAAGCCAAATAAATTAATAAAAAAAGCTAAAAGTCTAGACTTTACTTCTAAAGGAAGTTTTTCAAATTTAAATAAAAAAGTTTTTACTGGACATAAATTTGATTTAGACATAGATTTAGAAAATCCTGTTTCTCTTACAGATGCAGTACAAATGATATTTAATAATACTTCTGAATATGTAGATATTTATAATGATAGAGTTGAAACTTATAGTACAAAAAAGTATAAGGAATTTAATAAGTTTATTATTATGGGAACTTTATTAGGTAGACATATACTGGATATACATAAAAAGTTTAAACCAGACCTTTATTTTATTTGTGAAGAGAATTTAGAGATATTTAGATTATCACTATTTGTATTAGATTACTCTCAATTTTTGAGGCAAGGAAGTGGTATTATTTTCTCAGTGATGGATGATGAAAGTCATTTTGATAGTAAAATCACATCTTTTTTACTTTATAAAGCTTATTCAAATTATTGTGTGAAATTTTTTACAAGTGATTATAATGTTTCTAATTTATTTGATAAAGTTGCAACTGCTTTTTCTTCAAATAATCCATTTGCTTATAGTTATATCTCTTCTTTATACAATCTAGTAAACAATGATAGTAAGCTTATTAGTAAATATAAAAGAGTAAATATTAAAGATATTGATATTGAGTTAACAAAAAAACCCATAATTTTTGTAGGCGCGGGACCTTCTTTATCTGAAGAGATTGATTGGTTACATAAAAATAAAGATAATTTTATAATTATTGCAATGGCAGCCTCTTTAAAAAAGTTAATTAATCATGATATTATTCCAGATATTATTACTACTGTTGATAGTAGTGAAGTGGATGTTTTAAAACAATTTGATTTTGAAAATACTTTAGAGTATATAAAAGATAAAATTGTTCTTGCCTCTTCTATGACTTCATATAATATTCTTGAGAACTTTAAACAAGAAAATGTATTTACTTTTGATGTAATGAGTAGTTTTTATTCTGAAACAGTTTTTTATAATGCTTATAGTGTTGGAGAAATGACTTTAAGTTGGCTTCTATCTTTAGATTGTAAAGAGATTTATCTTTTAGGATTAGATTTAGCTTTAAATCAAGATACAGGAGAAACTCATATTTCTGAACATGCTCTTTCTAAAAAATTAAAATTAGATAGTGATGAATTCTTTGTAGAAAAAGGTGGCTTTTTAAATAGTGATACAATGGAAGTTGCAGGAAACTTTTTAGAAAAAGTTTATACAACAAGAGTATTTCAACTTTCACTTAAAGCTTTAAATAATATAACAGAAGTATTACTTAAAGAAGAACAAAAACTATATAATTTATCAAAGCATGGTGCAAAAATTAATAAGGCAATTACTCTTTCTGCTGATGAAATAAAATTAAAAAAGATTGATAAAGATATTGTTTTATTAAAAGAAAAATTAGATGAAGTTACAAGAAAAAGCTTAACAGAAGAGGATATGGCTAAATTAAAAGATGAAGAAGTTGCTCTTCATGAGATTTTAACTTTTATAGCTGAACAAAAAAGTAGAAAAATAGCAAACTATGATGAATTCAAAGGGTATGTTATTGATTTATACAAATTCTATAATAAACAAGTATCAAGATTAGTTGCATCAAAACGATTTTTATCAATATATACTGATACAGTATTTATGTATATTAATTATTGTTTAAATGATAAGAGTATTAAAAAAGATATTAAGAAAATAGAAAAAACTTTAATTGTATATGAAAAACAAGTAAATAAAATGATAAATGATTATTTAAAATATAGTAAAAGAGTTAAAAATAATTGTTAATTAAAAAAATACAGCAACCTTTCGGTTACTGTATTTATGTATGAGATTATTATTGTAATAATCTTAATACGTTTTGCTGAGTTGCATTTGCTTGAGAAATAGCATATGAACCAGCTTGAGAAATAATGTTTTGTTTATTAAAGTTCGCAGACTCTTTTGCATAGTCAACGTCTCTAATAATAGACTCAGCAGCTTTAACGTTTGTAGCTTGAGTCATTAAGTTTCTAACTGCAGATTCAACTTGGTTTTGAGTAGAACCGATGTCCCCTCTATATCCATTCAGTTTTGAAATCGCATCATTAATTGCATCTTGGAAACCTTCAATATCAGTTCCACCAAAGTTTGAGTTCGATAAGTTTCCTAAAGTAGAACCAGCACTTAAAGCACCAGCTGCAGAAACAGAACTAGCTAAAGAACTTAATCCAAGACCAGTACTATTAGAAGTAATAGCACCTAAATCAATAGTACCACCATTAGTATAACTTTCACCAACTTGGAAAGATAAAGCAGTTGAACTTGAACTTCCTGTAGTGTTACCAATAAGTTGAGTACCATTATAGTTAGTAGATTTTGAAATATTATCTAACTGTCCTAATAATTTATCAATATCTTTAGCAATAGAAACTCTACCAGCTGCAGAAGTAGTATCTGTGTTAGCTTGGATAAGTTTAGCTTTGATAGTATCTAGAATATTAGATTGCTCAGCCATCGATTTATCAGCAATTTGTAATAAAGTAACTGCAGAGTTACCATTATCAATACCTTGATTGATTGAAGTAGCTTGAGTTCTTAATTTATCAGCAATCGCTAAACCAGAAGCATCATCTGAAGCTTTATTAATTTTAAGACCAGAAGATAATTTTTCTAACGAGTTTTGTAAGTTTCTGTTAGTATTTACTGCTGATTCTTGTGCGTTAATCGAAGATATATTTGTATTGATTCTCATAATAGATCCTTTCAATATTATGATACAAAAGTAAACAAATGTTTACAACTTTAAAACCTTCTTGTTTTACCAAGCATAGGACTTAAACCTTCGGAATCCATTGATCCCTAATAAACTTATACTGAAATTATGACACACCAATTCTTAAAGTTAGATTAAATTGAAAATATTTAAAGATTTTTTTCGAGTCTTATTCTAAAATAAATAAAATGGAAAAATAAAAAAGAGAAAAAAAAAGGTTACTTCTAGAAGAAGTAACCTATATAAAGGGTATGTAGAAAACTATTGTAATAATCTTAATACGTTTTGTTGAACATTATTTGCTTGAGACATAGCATAAGAACCAGCTTGCGAAATAATGTTTTGTTTATTAAAGTTCGCAGACTCTTTTGCATAGTCAACGTCTCTAATAATAGACTCAGCAGCTTTAACGTTTGTAGCTTGAGTCATTAAGTTTCTAACTGCAGATTCAATTTGGTTTTGAGTAGAACCGATGTCCCCTCTATATCCATTTAGTTTTGTAATAGCATTACCAATAGCATCTTGGAAACCTTCAATAGCAACACCACCAAAGTTTGCACCTGACAAGTTTCCTAAAGTAGAACCAGCACTTAAAGCACCAGCTGCAGAAACAGAACTAGCTAAAGATGTTAAACCAAGACCAGTACTATTAGAAGTAATAGCACCTAAATCAATAGTACCACCATTAGTATAACTTTCACCAACTTGGAAAGATAAAGCAGTTGAACTTGAACTTCCTGTAGTGTTACCAATAAGTTGAGTACCATTATAGTTAGTAGATCTTGAGATATTATCTAACTGTCCTAATAATTTATCAATATCTTTAGCAATAGAAACTCTACCAGCTGCAGAAGTAGTATCTGTGTTAGCTTGGATAAGTTTAGCTTTGATAGTATCTAGAATATTAGATTGCTCAGCCATCGATTTATCAGCAATTTGTAATAAAGTAACTGCAGAGTTACCATTATCAACTGCTTGGTTGATTGCTGTAGCTTGAGTTCTTAATTTATCAGCAATCGCTAAACCAGAAGCATCATCTGAAGCTTTATTAATTTTAAGACCAGAAGATAACTTTTCTAATGAACTTTTTAAGTTATTATTTGTGTTAACTGATGATTCTTGAGCTGTAAGAGATGATATATTTGTGTTGATTCTCATAATGTAGCCTTTACATTTTGTATATTACTTAATATTATCTAAGCTAAAATTAAATTTTGTTTAAAATAACCCCGCTTTCAATATGTTCTGTATATGAAAACTGATCAAAAAGTGCATAATTAATTATCTTATGTGTTTTTGTTAACTCTTTTAAGTCTCTATGTAAAGTTTCTGGATTACATGAGATATAAATAATTGTCTCAAACTGCTTGCTTAAGGCTCTTGTAGTATCATCTAAACCAGCTCTTGGAGGATCAACAAATATTGTATCAAAGTTGTACATCTTTAAATCAATATCTTTTAATCTTCTAAACTCTCTTTTACTTTCTAAAGCTTCTACAAACTCTTCTGCACTCATACGGATAAAATCTATATTTGAAATATTATTTAGTGAACAGTTTGTCAAGGCTGATTTTATAGAAGTTTTTGAAATTTCTGTTGCAAGTACTTTATTGAATTTTTGACTTAAAGGTATTGTAAAATTTCCTCCTCCACAATAAAGTTCACAAAGATCTTTTTCACTTTTTTCTATATTTCTTAAAACCCATTCAATCATTTTTACATTTACGTTTGTATTTGGTTGTGTAAAACCACCCTCTTTATATTGAAAATAAAAAGGTTTATCTTGGATTATCAAGGTTTCATTTATAAAGTCTTCACTTAATACCTCTTTTTGTTTTCTACTTCTTCCAATAATTTTTATATTCAACTCTTTTTCAAGTTCTTTAGCCTCTTGTAGCCAGCTTTCTTCTAATTTTTTATGGTAAATAAGTGTTACTAACATATCATCTATTGTAGAATTTAAAAACTCAACTGCAAAAAGTTTAAACTTTAATTCTTCATTATTTTTAATTCTTTCTAAAAGTTTTGGCATTAAATTAAAAATTGATTCAGATACGATTTGACATGAATCTATTTCTAAACTATTTTTATTAAAATCATTCATGGCATAAGAGATAGTAGGATTATTCTCATCATCAAAATTTTTCCAAATTCTAAATTCTGCTCTTGTACGGAAATGTTTTTCTTCACTTTTAATTATCTCAATATTTGGAATTTCAAAATCACTAAATCTATTTTTTTCTCTTTGTTTTTTATATTCAAGTTGTTCTTCATATGTTTTATCATAAAGAGTACAACTTGCACATTTTCCAAAATATTTACAATCCATTTTTACCTACTTCTTAAATTTATTTATATTAGATTATTCTTTTAATCTGATATTATATTCTATTTACTATAATACGCCCATGAAAGAAACTTTCCAACAACAATTACAAACACTTTTAAACTGTGATTTAAAAGAACTTTTTCCTCTTGCTCGAAGTATGAATAGAAAACTTAAGTTTTTTGTAGGACCTACAAATTCTGGGAAAACTTATAATGCAATGAAAGAGCTAAAAGAAGCAAACTCTGGTCTTTATTTAGCTCCTTTAAGATTACTTGCTTTAGAAGGACATGAAGAGTTAAAAGAGTCAGGAATAGAGAACTCTTTAATTACTGGTGAAGAACAACAAATAAATGAAGATGCCGCTCATGTTTGCTCAACAATTGAGATGTTAGATTTTAACCTTGATGTAGATGTGGCAATAATAGATGAAGTTCAAATGTTAGATGATGATGAACGAGGTTGGGCTTGGGTAAATGCTATTATTGGTTGTCCTGCAAAAACAGTTATTATGACTGGAAGTGTAAATGCCCTTGATGCAGTAAAAAAAATAGCTTCTTATTTAAATGAAGAGCTTGAAGTAGTAAAACATCAAAGAAAAACACCATTAAAAGTAATGGCAAGACATGTTTCTTTAGATAATTTAGAACCAGCGACTGCTCTTATTGCTTTTTCAAGAACAGATGTTTTAAAGTTAAAACAAAAACTACAAAAAAAGTATAGAGTATCTGTAATTTATGGAAATTTATCTCCTGAAGTTAGACGAGATGAAGCAAGGAGATTTAGGGAAAGAAAAAGTGATATATTAATTGCAACAGATGCTATTGCAATGGGGTTAAATTTACCAATTAAGAATATACTTTTTACAACAGATACAAAATTTGATGGGGTTAGTAGAAGAAAAATCACAGTAAACGAGATTGTTCAAATAGCTGGTCGTGCAGGAAGATACAAACTTTTTGATGTAGGTTTTTTAGGTGCAACAAGAAGAGATGTTTTATCTTATATAAAAGAGGAGTTTGAGCAACCTGTTAAGACTATTAAACCTCCATATAAAGTTAAAATTTCTACAGAACAATTACTTGAGTTAAGTAATCATATAAAAACAAAATCTTTAGTAAAAATTTTAAAGTTTTTTAAAACAAATATGAAGTTTGATGGTCCTTTTATTGCTTCAAATATCTCCTCTTTAATAGAGGCTTCTACTATTGTAGACAAAAGAGATAAATTAGATTTGGAAGAAAAATATTTATTAGCACAAGCTCCAATTACAACTAAATCAAAAATTATTTTACAAGCTTATGAAGCTTATATTGTAGCAGTTATTAAAAATAAAATTTGTAGATATAAACCTTCAATTACTTTACCAAAAAAAGCAGTTACTCAAAAGGATTTATTATTAGTTGAAGATGAAGTAAAAAAAATCTCTTTATATCTTTGGCTTTCTTATAAATTTCCAAATATTTTCGTTGATTATGAAAAGGCTTTAATTCTAAGAAATTCTTTTAATTCATTTATTGAAAAAAGTTTAAAAAGTAATTTAAAAGTAAATAATATTGAAGAGAAAAAAAAGTTTTTTAAACCAAGAAGACCCAGACGAAGATAATTAATTATTTTTTTGGTAGAATATAAGATTTAGGTAAAAG
Organism: Halarcobacter bivalviorum; assembly: GCF_003346815.1. Taxonomy (NCBI): domain Bacteria; kingdom Pseudomonadati; phylum Campylobacterota; class Epsilonproteobacteria; order Campylobacterales; family Arcobacteraceae; genus Halarcobacter; species Halarcobacter bivalviorum. The sequence goes on along the minus strand of NZ_CP031217.1, from coordinate 2,494,021 downwards.
GCAAAACTTGAGGAAACGTATATGTTAGGTATGTTCAAAGGTGATAGTGCAGAGGCTTTACATAAAGAGCTTCTTAAAAACTATATTGATGAAAAGAAAATCCAATCGTTAATAAGCAGCGGTGTTGATATTAATAAAAAAGATGCAAAAGGTAGAACTTTATTATTTGAATTAGCTGCAAAAAGAAGAATTGAATCAATTAAAATATTAATTAAAAATGGTATTGATATTAATGCTGAGGATAATTACGGGAAAACAGTATTAAGTGAAGCTGCTGATAAGATGGATGGAATGATGATAAGATTCCTTCTTGATAATGGAGCTAGCGTAAATCATATTAACTCTTCAGGAAGAACAGTACTTCAAGATGCCGCATTAGAAGAGAATGATAAAGTATTTAAAATCTTAATGGCTCATAATCCAGACCTTTCTATTACTGACCACTATGGAAGAACAGTTCTTTTTGATGCTGTCGAGGGTGGAAATTTAGAAATCATAAAAGAAGTAGTAAATAATATTGAAGATATAAATACTGTTGATAATAATGGACAAACAGTACTATTTCATTCTGTTTTAAAAGATGACGATAATATAACAAAATATTTAATTACAAACGGAATAGATGTAAATATTTTAGATAAAAAAAGACAAAATGTTTTGTTTAATGCTGTTGTTTTAGGTTCTCAAGCAATTTCTACAATTGAGCTTTTATTAGAAGCTGGGGTAAAACTAAATATTAAAGATTATGCAGATAAAACTCTTCTTGACGAAATTTTAAAAATTTTAGCAATCTCTAAATTAGATGAAATAAAAGTAGAAGGTAAATATAGATTTGTAGACCCTACTAGAAACTATTTAAAACTAACAGGATTTCTAATTGATAGTGGACTTGCGATTAATAGAACAGATTCACAAGGAAAAACAGTTTTATACAAAGAAGTTGAAAGAGAGAATTATGACACAATAGATTTTCTTTTAGCTTCTGGTGCAGATATTAATGCTCAGGATAATGAAGGAAGAACAGTTCTTTTTGATGCTGTTTTAAAAGGTCCTAGAAATATGAATATGATAGACCATTTAATTGCAAATGGAGTAGATATTGATCATAGAGATTTTTCTGAGAGAACAGTTATTGATGATTTATGTGAAGCAGTTTTAATTACAAGTAATAATAAAAAACCAAGTTTAAAAAGATTTTTAGAGTTACGAGAAGAAGAGGATTATTTTGGTTTATTAAAGAAGATGCTTCTGTTTAAACCAAAAATCAATCTGCCAAGAGCTGATGGAAAAACATTAATTTTTGATTTAGTAAATGAGAATAATTTAGACTTAATTAAGCATGTAGTTAATGCTGGTGCAGATTTAAATGTAGAAGACAAGGAAGGGAATACTCCTTTATCTTTCATGATTGATAATGGTTTAAAAATTGTAAATCAAAGAGAAAAAGAACATTTCTTAGAAAGATTAGTTTTCTTATTAAAATTTAGAGTTGATATTAATACTGTAGATAAAGATGGAAGAACAATTTTCCATAAAGCAGTTATGGCTGATGATATTGAAGTAGTAGAAAAACTTCTTACAAAAAAAACAAGTTTAGAAATAAGAGATAAGCAAGGAAGAACAGCTTTACATCATACTCAGTGGAAAGGTAATTATAAAATTGCGAGGCTTTTAATTGCAGCAGGAGCTGATATTAATGCTGCTGATTATGCAGGTTTTACTATTTTAAATTATGCTGCAATTTTAGGGCATGCAAGATTAGTAATTGTTCTAATTGCTTCTGGGGTATTAATGTATAACCACAATAAAAAGAGTAAGTCAGTTGCAAAGTTTTTCAAAGAAAGAGAAAGCAATTTAGATAAATTAGTTAATTCAAATATAACTGATGAAAAAATGAAAAAAGCTTTACAAGAAGTTGTGACAAATTTAAAAAAAGAGATAGATGATTCTTTAAAGGGATAATATTTTATGACAAATAAATCAATAATAATTTTAGCTGCAGGTGCAGGAACAAGAATGAAATCAACAACACCAAAGGTTTTACATAAAATCTCTGGTAAACCAATGTTATATTACTCTATAAAAGAGGCTTTAAAATTAAGTGATGATGTAACAGTTGTTTTATATCATCAAGCACAAAGAGTTAAAGAAGAGATTGAAAAATATTTTCAAAATATAAATTTTGTAATACAAGACCATGAAAATTATCCAGGAACTGGTGGAGCAGTTATGGGTATTACACCAAAATATGAAAAAACACTAGTTTTAAATGGGGATATGCCATTAATTCAAGCAAGTGAATTAGAGAAATTTGATATGGATGCAACAATAGTTATGTCTGTATTACAATTAGATGATGCTTCTGGATATGGAAGAGTTGTTATTGAAAATGGGAATGTAAAAAAAATAGTAGAACAAAAAGATGCTTCAGAAGAAGAACTTAAAATTACAAGTGCAAATGCAGGTATTTACCAGTTTGATACAGAATTCTTATTAGAAAACTTACCAAAATTATCAAATAATAATGCTCAAAAAGAGTACTACATTACTGACTTAGTAGAGATGGCAATTAATGAAGGGAAAGCTTTAAAACCAATTGTTGTAAGTGAAGAGAATTTTAAAGGTGTTAATTCAAAAGTAGAGTTAGCAGATGCAGAAGTAATTCACCAAAATAGAATTAAAAAAGCTTTTCTTCAAGAGGGTGTGATAATGAGACTACCTGATACTATTTATATAGAAGAGGGTGTTCAAATTGAGGGTGAATCGATTTTAGAAAATGGAGTTACTCTTCTTGGAAATACTAAAATAGTAAACTCTCATATTAAAACAAATACAGTGATAGAAGACTCTATTTTAATAGATTCAGATGCTGGACCAATGGCAAGAATTAGACCAGGAAGTGAATTAAATGCTACTCATATTGGAAATTTCGTAGAAACAAAAAAAGCAAAACTAACTGGTGTAAAAGCAGGGCATTTAACATACCTTGGGGATTGTGAAATTGATGAGGGTACAAACATTGGTTGTGGAACAATTACTTGCAATTATGATGGAATCAATAAATATAAAACAATTATTGGTAAAAATGTATTTGTAGGTAGTGATACACAATTTGTAGCTCCAATTAATGTTGAAGATGATGTAATTATTGGTGCTGGAAGTACAGTAACAAGTGATCTAAAAAAAGGTCAACTTTATACAACAAGAGCTAAAAAAAGAGTTGTAGAAGGTTATTTCTATAAACACTTTGAGGCAAAAAAGTAGGAATCATGCTTTTAAAAGATAAGAATATTTTAGTTTGCGTAACAGGTTCAATTGCAGTATATAAAAGTTTAGAGTTAATAAGATTATATGTAAAAGCAGGAGCAAATGTAAAAGTTCTTATGACAGAAGCTTCTCAACGTTTTGTAACTAAACTATCTTTTGAAGCAATCTCTCAAAATAGAGTCTTAGATGAGAGTTCTGAATCTTGGGAAAAGAATCAAGAATTAAATCATATTGATATTGGAAAATGGGCAGAAGTTTTAGTTCTTGCTCCTTGTAGTGCAAATACAATAAATAAAATAGCAAATGGAATAGCTGATAATTTATTAACTCAAACAGTATTAGCTTTTAAGGGTAAAAAACTTATCTCTCCTGCAGCTAATACAAATATGATTGAAAATCCAGTTACTTTAGAGAGCTTAAAAAAGTTAAAAACTTTAGATTTTAAAATTATTGATTCTCAAATAAAAGAGTTAGCTTGTAAAGATGTGGGAAATGGTGCAATGGCAGAGCCAGAAACTATTTTTTATGAAACAGCAAGAGAGTTATTAAAAACTAATTATTGGTCAAATAGAAGTGCTATTTTAAGTGGTGGTGGTACTATTGAAAAGATTGATGATGTGAGATATATCTCAAATTATTCATCTGGAAAAATGGCAGCTTCATTAGCTCTTGCTTTATATTTAAAAGGTGCAAAAGTAAGTATTGTAAGTACACGAGGACATGAAAATCTTCCTTTAGGCATAGAAAAAATCAGTGTTCAAAGCTCTCAACAGATGTATGAGGACTTAGTAATTCTTACTAATAAAGCAAAAAAAGAGAATAAAAAACCTTATCTTTTTATGGTAGCTGCTGTTAGTGATTATCTTCCTGAAAATGACTTCTTAGGAAAAATGAAAAAAGAGATGATAGGAAATTCTTGGAAATTAAATTTAAAACAAAATATGGATATTTTAAACTCAATAGATAAAGAGGGTTTAATCTCAATTGGTTTTAAAGCTGAAATGGATGAAGTTGTTGCAGAAGAGAATGCTTGTAAAATGCTTCAAGAAAAATCTCTGGATGGAGTTTGTTTAAATATCTTAAAAGATAAATCCTCTTTTGGTACAAATGATAATGAAATTGAGTTAATTTTAAAAGAAGAGAGTTTCTCTTTTTCTGGAGAAAAAGGTGAACTTTCATTACAGCTTATTGAAAAGCTAGCACAAAAGTTTGCTGATGAGTAATCTTAATCAAATAGTACCTACACATATTGCTATGATTATGGATGGTAATGGAAGATGGGCAAAAGAGAAAGGTTTAAAAAGAACTGCAGGACATGAAGAGGGTGCAAAAACAGTTAGAAGAGTAACAAAACACTGTTCTAAACTTGGAGTTAAGTATCTTACTTTATATGCTTTTTCAACAGAAAACTGGGCAAGACCAAAACTTGAAGTAGAATTTCTAATGAAACTTTTAGAAAAATATTTAAAAAGTGAATTAGAGGTTTATTTAGAGAATTCAATTTGTTTTAAAGCAATTGGAGATTTATCAAAATTTTCAAACTCTTTACAAAAAATTATCAAACAAACAGAAGAGCTAACAGCTAATGGAAAAAATCTTACTCAAATTTTAGCATTAAATTATGGTTCACAAGATGAGATTTTAAGAGCTATAAAAAAGTTAAATGAAAAAAACTTAGAAGTTACAAAAGAGAATTTTGAATCATGTCTTGATACAGCTGGAATACCTGATGTTGATATGCTTATAAGAACAAGTGGTGAAATTAGATTATCAAACTACTTACTTTGGCAAAATGCATATGCAGAACTTTTTTTTACAAATACATATTGGCCCGAGTTTACAACAAATGAACTTGATGATATGATTAGTGATTTTATAAATAGAGAAAGACGATTTGGCGCTATTTAGTTTTATTTTTGGATTAGCTTTTGGCTCTTTTTTAAATGTTTTAATTTTAAGATTGCCAAAAAATGAATCCATTTTAAAGCCAAGTTCTTGTCCTAATTGTAATCAAAAAATTTCTTGGTACAATAATATTCCTCTTATCTCTTTTCTTTTATTAAAAGGGACTTCTTCTTGCTGTAAAGAAAAAATCTCTTTTCATTATCCTTTTGTTGAGTTATTAACTGCTTTGATAACTCTTTTTTTATTTATAAAATTAGAAATAAGTTATAGTTTTTTCTTCTCTCTTATATTTTTTTATATTTTGATTGTTTTATCTTTTATTGATTTAAAATATAAAGCAGTTCCTGATTATCTGTTGTTAATACTTTTTATTTTCTCTTTTTTTATGACAGAACACTCTTTTTTAGAAGCAATTAAAGCAGCTTGTATTATTGCAGGAGCATTTGTTTTATTAAATTTTTTAATCTCTTTTTATATTCAAAATATAAAAGCAAAGATATTAAAAGACGAGAGTTTAAAAACACAAGAGGCTTTAGGAGAAGGAGATATTCCTGTTTTAGCAAGTTTCGCAATAGTCCTTGGAATCAATGCTTCTTTAATAGCTATATTTTTTGCGGCACTTTTTGCTATAATTCCATCAATATACAATACATATAAAAATAAAGATATTGAAATACCTTTTATTCCCTTTTTATCTTTAGGTTTTATAGTTGAATACTTTTTAGAAATTACAAAGGTCATTTTTTGAAATTAAAACAATATTTACTTAATCAGTTTACACATACATTTTTACCTATATTTTTAGGTCTTTATTTTATTACTTCAATTATATTTTTAGTAAAAATAGCAGCTTTAACTTCTGTAATTACTATGAATGTTCTAGAATTATTAAGACTTTATATGTATGTTATTCCTACAATTATTTTTTATACTCTACCTATTTCTTTTTTTATCTCTTTAGTTATTACTTTAGGTAAATTATCAAGTGAATATGAGCTTATAGTTATTACTTCATTTGGATTAAATCCTTTAAAGATTTTAAAAATATTTTTACCTATAACTTTTATTTTATCACTTGCTTTACTATTTATTTCTGTTGGTTTAATTCCAAAAGCTAAATTCCTAAATGAACGGTTTTTAGATCAGAAACAAAAAGAAGCAAACTTCAATATTAGAGCCTCAGAATTTGGACAAAAATTTGGAGATTGGCTAATTTATATTGATGGAAAAAAAGATAAAACATATGAAGAGGTTAAACTTTTTAAAACTGAAAATAATAAAGATCAATTCATTATCTCAAAAAGTGCAAAATTGGTAAATGAGCAAGGTGAATTAAGTTTTAAATTATATGAAGGAAAATCTTTTTTTATAGATAGAGAAGAGTTAAATCAAATCAATTATGCTCAATTAGATATAAATGATTCTGTGAATAAAAACAAACAAAATATTTTTACAGATAGTTATACTTTTTGGAAGCAATCAATAGCAGAAGATTATCAAGTGGATAAATTCTCTTTTTATATTTTAACTTCTTTATTTCCTTTAATCTCACTATTTTTAGTAGTTGCTTTTGGTTATTATAATCCAAGGTATGAGAAAAATAAAGCTGTTTCTTATGCAATGGTTTCAGTTGTTGTTTTTTATATTTTTATGGAAATTTTAACAGAAAATTTACTTCTTCACTCTTTATATATTGTTCCTATTTCTTGGACAATTCTTACTTATTTTGTTTATTCAAAGATGGTAAAACAACAATATTAATATGAATGCTAAATTTACAATTTCATATGATGGAACTAAATTTCAAGGAAGTCAAACTCAACCTAATGGATTAAGTGTTGAGGATAGGCTTCAAGAAGCATTTAAATCAATTAATATAGATACTAAAATTGTTTTAAGTGGAAGAACAGATAAAGATGTTCATGCTACAGGTCAAGTATTTAATGCTTTTCTTCCCTCTTTTTGGAATGATTTAAAAAAGTTAAAAAAAATACTTAATAAGCATCTACCCAACTCAATAAATATTAAAACTATTCAAGAAGTAGAAAAGGATTTTCACTCAAGATTTCATGCAAAAAAAAGAGTTTATAGATATTTAGTCTCTACAAATAAACCTACAGTTTTTAATGCAGATTATATCTCTTATCATGAAAAAATAGATGAAGCAAAAATAAAAGAGGCAATTAAACTTTTTGAAGGTGTTCATGATTTTGAGTATTTCCATAAAAAAGGAAGTGATAAAGAGAATACTGTAAGGGAAGTTTTTTCTACAAAGTTTTATAAGTATAAAGATATTTATGTTTTTCATTTTTGTGCTAACTCTTATTTAAGATCACAAATTAGACTTATGGTAGGTATTTTACTAAAAATTTCTGATGGAAAACTATCTTTAGAGGATTTAAAAAAACAGTTAGAAAAAAAGCAAAACAAGTTTAGAACACCTGCTAGTCCTTATGGTCTTTATTTAGCTAAGGTTTACTACTAATGTTAAAGAAAAGAAAGTTTTATACTCTTAGTGATATAAAAAAACATCTAATCTATACCCCTTTAATCTTTGTTTTTGTAACTGCAATTATCTCAATGGTAGTTATAGTATCAGTTCTTGAAGTAAAACAGAAAAATGAAGAAAAACTTTTAACTCAAAAAGAACAGTTTGAAAAAAGAAATATTTTAGAACAATATGTAAATGATATTAAGTTTAAAGCAAACTCCTCTTTTGATGGGGAAGAGGTTGCTTTAAATGATGCAGTAACTTCATTAAGTGGATTTTTAAAATATTCAAAGAGTGAAGCTAGTTTAAAAGATATTAAAAAATTTATAAAAGAGCTTGAAAAAGATAGTAATTTTGAATTTGTAATTTTTGATAAAGAGAAATTAAACATTATCTATGGTGAAAATGTAATCAATTATCTAAGGGTAATAACTGACTCAAAAATAGAACTTCGAAGATTTCAACGACACATGTTAGAAAATATACTTTATATTGGAAAAGATAATCTAATCTATTGGATTGATAAAACACACCATAAAATTAGACTTAGTTATTTTAAAGATATTACAAATAAGAATTGGTATTTAGGAGCTTTTTCTAAAATAGATGATATGGAAGATTCTATTAGAAGAGTCATCCTTGATTCAATTGTTCAAAAAAGTAAATATTATAGTGATAGTTATTTTTGGTTTTATGATTATAATCAAGGCTATGTATACAACTATTATAATAAAGGTCAAAAGTTAAACGCTAAATATATTTTAGAGCAAGATAGACTTGATAGTTCAAGTGAAATTTTACGAAAATATATGACTCAACATGAAATTAGTAAAAGCCATAAAACTTACAATTTTACAAAATATAATTTTTTAGTATCAATAAAAAGTTATACTCTACCTAGTAAATTATCAAATTTAGAGTATAAATATAATTCTAAACTCTCTGTTTCTATTGCAATAGTTATTTTAATTGCACTTTTTTTAATCTTAGCCTCAACAGTTTTTACAAAATTTATTAACTCTATTTTCTATAGATACAATAAAAGATTAGAGACAAAAAATAATATGTATAAAAAATGGAAAGATAGATATGAGTTAGCTATTATTGCCTCAAATGATGGCTTATGGGATATTGATTTAGATACAAAAAATATCTTTTTTTCAAGAAAATGGCTGGATATGTTTGGTTATCAAAAAGGTGAAATAAGAAATTTACAAGAGTGGTTAAATTTAATTCATCAAGAAGATAGACCAATCGTAGAAAATAGGCTTAGAACACATCTTGAAGGGAAAACTGAACACTTTATTAGTGAATATAGAATTAAAAATAAGTGGAATGAATATAAATGGATTTTAGTTCGAGGAAAAGCTTTTAGAGATAAAGAAAAAAGACCTAAAAGAATGTTAATGATGTCAATGGACATTGAAAGAAGAAAGAGGCTTTCAAAAGAGCTTCAATATGTTGATCTTTTAGTTGAATATGGAAGAATAGTTATTTTTAAATGGAAAAATGATGAGACGTTAACTCCTGAATATGTTTCTAAATCAATAAGTTCTTTTGGTTATGCAACAAAAGATTTTGAAAATAAAAGAGAAAGTTTCTTAAACTTTGTACATAAAGATGACTCTAAAGAGTTACAAGAGGATTTAGGAAAAGCACTTATAAAAGATGAAAAGTCTTTTACAAAAGTATATAGAGTTATTGAAAAAGATGGAACTATTAGATGGGTATTTAATAGAACTATCTTCTTAAAAGATGATTTTGGAAATGTGACTCATCTTTATGGTTATATAACAGATATTACAAAAATGAAGCTAACAGAAGAAGAGTTAAAACTAAAAGTAGAAGAAGAGTTAGCTAAAAATATTGAAAAAGATAGAATCTTAGTTCATCAAAGTAAACTTGCTGCAATGGGAGAGATGCTTGGAAATATAGCACACCAATGGAGACAACCTTTAAATAATATCAATCTATTAACTCATTTTATTAGAGACAATTATGAAAATCTAAAAAAAGAGGATATTGAAGACATTATTTCAGATACAAAACTTCAAATTGATTATATGTCTCAAACTATTGATGATTTTAGAAATTTTTATCAACCAACAAAAGATAAAGTTAAATTTAATTTAAAAGAGTCTATTGAGTCTTGTATAAAAATTGTAGATACTCAGCTTGAAAAAACAAATATGCGAGTTGAAGTTAGTGGAGATAGTATTGAAATACTAAGTTATAAAAATGAATTTCAACAAGTTATTTTAAATATTCTAAACAATGCAAATGATGCAGCTTTAGTAAAAAGTAAAGACAAAAAATTTAAAGCAGAAACAAAAATAAAAATTCAAAGAGAAGAAAATAATGTCTATATTTCTTTAGAAAACAATTGTGGTGAAGTAAATAAAGAGGTTATGGAAAGAATGTTTGAACCATACTTTACAACTAAGTTTGAAGACCAAGGTACGGGAATAGGGCTATATATGGCAAAAACAATTATTGAAAAGAATATGAATGGTAGCATTACTGCTAAAAATATTAAAGATGGTATAGTTTTTACTATTATTTTACCACTTTAAGTATATAATAAAATAATGAAATCATAATGGGAAGAGTGATGAAAAACTATAAAACTAGAGTATTATTAGTTGAAGATGAAGACGTAGCAAGAAAAACCTTATCTTTTTATCTTAATACAATTTTTGATGAAGTTGTTGTTGCTTGTGATGGACAAGAGGCTAGCAATATCTTTAAAAGAGATTTTAAAGAGAATAAAAACTTTGATTTAGTATTAACTGATTTAAAAATGCCAAATAAAGATGGTATCTCAATGATTGATGATATTAGAGAGTTAGTTCCAAATCAGAGATTTATTATTGTAAGTGCACATAAAAATGAAGATGATTTACTTAAATTAATCAACTTAAGAGTATTAGGATATTTTGTAAAACCATTAAATATTGATAATATGATGGATATGCTTAAAAAAGCAAAAGAGGAAGTATTATCTGATTTTGCTTCAGAAAATACCCATGAAGTTTTAATTGCTCTAAATAGAAGATATACATATGATGTGGAAAATGACAAACTTTATAATCAAGAATCTATTGTAAAACTATCTAAAAAAGAGTTAGATATTTTAAAAGTATTAATAGATAATTTAGGAGAAGTTGTTCCTGTAGAGAAATTCAAACAAGATGTTTGGAATGATGTAAACACAAATGATTCTGCATTTAGAACAGTAATGAAAAGATTAAAAGATAAAGTTAAAGAAGATGACTTTATTATCTCACATAAAGGTTATGGATACATAATCGAAAAGCAATTAAAAAAATAAGAAAGAATAACTTTATTTAATAAAGTTATTTTCTTTATAATACTTCACTGCTCCATCATGTAAAGGAGCATTTAACCCCTCAAGTAAAGAGTCTTTTGTAATATATTTATACACTGGATGTAATTGTTTAAATTTTTCAAAGTTCTCTAAAATAGCTTTTACTAAAGTATATACTGCTTTATCACTTACATCTGAACTCGTAATTAATACAGCTTTTGCTCCAAAAGTAGGAATAGTGGTAGATACTCCATTATAAATAGCAGCTGGAATTTCTCCTTTTACATAAAAAGGATTTTTTTCAATAAAGCTATCAATCTTTTCTCCTCTTATAGGTACAAGTTTGATATTTGTAGAACTTGAAGCATCTTTAATATTTGCTGTTGGGTGTCCCACCATATAAAAATATCCATCAAGTTTTCCATCTCTTAATGCATCAGGTGCTTCCCCAACTTTTAATCTTCCAACTTGTGATAGTTCAGATTTCTGAATATTTAAATGTGTTAATAAATTAGAAACTGTAGTCTCATTTCCACTACCTAAATTTCCTATATTTATTCTTTTTCCTTTTATATCATCAATAGAATTTATATTGGCATCGCTTCTAGTAACTAAAGTTAAAAGCTCTGGATAAATAGACATAACAGATCTTAATTTTTTAACTGGAGTATTTTTAAAGTTTTTTTCACCTTTAATTGCTTGATAAACAGCATCTGATTGTGCTATACCAAAATCTAGTTCTCCTATATTTATAGCATTTATATTGTAAATAGAACCACCAGTTGATTCAACTGAGCATCTTATTCTTGTCTCTTTTTTATATTTATTAACTAATCTACAAATTGCACCACCTGTTGGGTAGTAAGTTCCTGTAACACTTCCTGTTCCAATAGTAACAAATTCTGCAGCAGCAAAAAGAGATACTTTTAAAGATAATAGAACAAAAATAGCAGTAAATTTTTTCATTTTAAGCTCTTTGATTATATTTTATTAATTATAGTTACTTTAACTTTATATCAAACTAAAGCATTTAAAAAAGGGCACTTTAAAAGAAATTAGCACTTTTCTTTATCTTTTGCTAAAAACAACTTGACATTTATACACTCATATAGTATAATGTTTTTAGCAGTTTGAGATTACAAGTGCTAAAAGTGAGAAATTATGATTGATAAAAAAGAGTTTTTATTACATTCGATTATTAAAGCCTATATTGAACATTTAGAGCCAATAGGTTCTACACAGCTAAAGTCTATGTATGATATTGCATACTCTCCAGCAACTATTAGAGGATATTTTAAGAAGTTGGGAGATGAAGGATTTTTAGCACAAGAACATGTTAGTTCAGGAAGAACTCCTACAACAGAAGCTTTAAAACTATATTGGAGTAATAAATTAAATTTCAAACTTGATTTTGTTGATAGAAGGGCAATAGAATATTTTTCTAAAGACCTAGGTGTGGCAGTATTTGTGCAAGAGCAAAAATCAGATGTTTTAAAAGATATTTTAAATGTTGAAAATAGATATATGATTTTAGAGTTTAGCACTTTTGCAATTACTGTTAAATATTCTGATGCACTATATAGATTTTTAAGTGATATGCAAGGACTTGAATTAGTACATATTGTAAATATTTCAAAACAAGTTGGAGCATATGAAATCTATGAAAAAGTGAGTCAGCATTTACAAAATAAAAATTTTCATATTTATAATACTAAAGAGTTTTTCTCTTTAGCACTAAAATATAATTATGATGAAAATAGTATAAATGCATTTCTTAAAGGGAATATTTTAGACTCTTTAGAAGAGGGTTTATATTTTGAGGATTTAATTCCTGAAGGTTATATTGCCATTTGTCATAATTGTAAGATTGAAAATAAAGAGATTAAAATGTTAGTAGTTGGAGAGTTATCTAAAGACTACGAATATTTTTATAATAAAATAAGTATGGTTTAGGAGAGATATTTTGAGTGAAAATAAAGAAGAATTAAAAGAAGAACAAATAAATCAAGAAGAAGTTGAACAAAATGTTGAAACACAAGAAGTTCATGAAGAGACAAATGAACCTAAAGAATTAACTTTAGAAGAAAAAATAGCAGAACTTGAAGCTAAATTAAAAGAGAGTGAAGATAAATATTTTAGAGTTCATGCTGATTTTGAAAATATTAAAAAAAGGTTAGAAAAAGAGAAGTATCAAGCAATTGATTATGCTTCTGAGAAGTTTGCAAAAGATTTATTAGCACCAATTGATACTTTAGAGATGGCACTTGCAGCTGAAGAAGCAGCAAAAGAAGTTCCAGCTGAAGAACTTTTAGCAAAACTAAAAGAGGGTGTTGAATTAACAATCAAAAACTTCTATACAGCATTTGAAAAACATGATATTTCAATTGTTGAAACTGAAGGAGAATTTGATCCAAATTTCCATAATGCAGTTATGCAAGTGGATAGTACAGAGCATGAAGATGGACAAATTGTTCAGGCTTTACAAAAAGGTTATCTATTTAAAGATAGGTTATTAAGACCAGCAATGGTTTCTATTTGTAAAAAATAAAAAGCGACCGGAAAGTCTTTAAACTATTGAATATAAAAATAAAAATTTGATAATAAAAAAATGATAAGGATATAGTTATGAGTAAAGTAATTGGTATTGACTTAGGTACAACAAATTCTTGTATGGCAGTTTATGAAAATGGTGAAGCAAAAGTTATTCCTAATAAAGAAGGAAAAAATACAACTCCATCTATCGTAGCATTTACAGATAAAGGTGAAGTTTTAGTTGGTGATCCAGCAAAAAGACAAGCTATTACAAACCCTGAAAAGACAATCTATTCTGTAAAAAGAATTATGGGTCTTATGATGGATGAAGAGAATGCTAAAGAAGCACAATCTAAAGTAGGATATAAAATCGTTGATAGAAATGGTGCAGCAGCAGTTGATATTGCAGGAAAAGTTTATACTCCTCAAGAAATCTCTGCAAAAATTTTAGGAAAATTAAAAGCAGATGCGGAAGAGTATTTAGGTGCTCCTGTAACTGATGCAGTTATTACAGTTCCAGCATACTTCAATGATGCACAAAGAAAAGCAACTCAAGAAGCGGGAACAATTGCAGGTCTTAATGTATTAAGAATTATCAATGAGCCAACAGCTGCTTCATTAGCTTATGGACTTGATAAAAAAGGTGAAGAGAAAGTATTAGTATACGATTTAGGTGGTGGTACATTTGACGTTACTGTATTAGAGATTGGTGATGGAACATTTGAAGTACTTTCAACTGATGGTAATGCATTCTTAGGTGGAGATGATTTTGATAACGCAATTATTGATTGGTTAGCAAAAGAGTTCGAATCTGAAAATGGTTTTGATATTAAAAATGACAAAATGGCATTACAAAGATTAAAAGATGCAGCTGAAAATGCTAAAAAAGAGTTATCTTCTGCTGAATCAACAGAGATTAACTTACCATTTATTTCTATGGGTAATGCAGGACCAGTTCACTTAGTTAAATCATTAACAAGAGCAAAATTTGAGTCTATGACTGAGAATTTAATTAATGAAACTTTAGACCATATCAAAGTAGCATTAAAAGATGCTGGATTAGATAAAGGTGAGATTCAAGAAGTAATTATGGTTGGTGGTTCTACAAGATTACCAAAAGCTAACCAAGTAGTTAGAGAGTATTTTGGAAAAGATTTAAATAAAGGTGTAAACCCAGATGAAGTTGTTGCTGCAGGTGCTGCTGTTCAAGCTGGTGTATTAAGAGGAGATGTTAAAGACGTATTATTACTTGATGTAACTCCATTATCACTTGGTATTGAAACTCTTGGTGGAGTTATGACTAAGTTAATTGATAAAGGAACTACAATTCCAGTTAAAAAGTCTCAAGTATTCTCTACAGCTGAAGATAATCAACCAGCAGTATCAATTCATGTTTCTCAAGGAGAAAGAGAGTTTGCTAAGGATAATAAATCTTTAGGTATGTTTGAATTATCAGATATCCCAGCAGCTCCAAGAGGTGTTCCTCAAATTGAAGTAACATTTGATATTGATGCAAATGGTGTTTTAAATGTATCTGCAAAAGATAAAGGAACTGGAAAAGAGAATAAAATTACTATCTCTGGTTCATCTGGATTATCTGATGAAGAGATTGAAAAAATGGTTCAAGAAGCAGAAGCTAATAAAGAAGCAGATGCTAAGAAAAAAGAGGTAATTGAAATTAGAAACCAAGCTGATGCATTATTACACTCAACTAAAAAGACTTTAGAAGAGAATGAAAATGCAGTTTCTGCTGAAGAAAAAACTGCAATTATTGATGCAGCTGCAGCTTTAGAAGAAGTTCTAAAAGATGAAAATGCAACTAAAGAGCAAATTGAAGAGAAAGTAAAAGCTTTAACTGAGGTTTCTCACAAGTTGGCAGAAGCAATGTATAAAAAAGAAGGTGGTGACCAAGCAGGTGCTGGTGCACAACCAAATCAAAAAGCAAAAAAAGACGATGACGATGTTATCGATGCTGAAGTAGAGTAATCTCTACTTCATGCAAACTCTAATTTTTTTACTATTAACTTTTTTAATAGTAGTCTTCTCTATCTTACTTTACTACAAAAATAAACATTCAAGAGTTGATAAATTAAATAAAGGTATTTGCCCTGCCTGTGGTGATAAAGCAAAAACTTTTTATGATGAAAAAACAAAAACTACTTTTAAAGTAGAAATAATTACTACAAGAGTATTAAAAAATCATGGTTGTTCTGGAGTTATTGATATTGAATACTCTTGCAAAACTTGTGGATTAAAAGAGGTTTATTCTCAAAGCTCACTATCTAATTGTTCTATGTAATCTTCTATTAACTTTCAAATGTTAGAATTCCAAAAAGTTTGAAGGACAAAAAATGAAGCTGATTATTTCATCTACACTTCTTTTTATTTTATTTTTTACAGGCTGTTCTCAAAAAGAGCCTTTAAATTTACAAAAATTAGAAAAAATATCACAAGCACAAGTATTAAAAGTTGATTTAAATACAATTGAAGGTTTTTATGAAGATAACTTAAACTATGCCTTAGAAGTTTTTAAAAAAGACTGTAAACGGTCAAAGAGATTTAATCTATTTAAAAATGTATGTGAAAAAGCACAAGTGGCTACAAATGGTTCTAAATTTTTTACAGAAAATTTTGTTGCTTATGAACTATATAATAAAAATGGTACAAATAAAGGTGTTATCACAGGTTATTATGAACCGTTATTAAGAGGTAGCTTAACAAAAACTTCAAAATATAAGTATCCAATTTATAAGACTCCAAAAGATATGTATATTGTTGACTTATCTTCTATTTATCCAGAACTGAAAAAATATAGGTTAAGAGGAAAAATTGAGGGAAATAAAATTATCCCTTATGATGATAGAGAAGCAATTAATAAAAGAGATGATTTAGAAGCTATTTGTTATGTAGATGATAGATTTGATCTATTTTTCTTACATATTCAAGGTTCAGGAAAAGTATTATTAGATACTGGTGAAACAATAAATGTAGGTTATGCAAATCAAAATGGACATAAATATAAAGGAATAGGAAGAATGCTTTTAGATGAAGGTGTTCTAAAAGGTTATGGAGCTTCAATGCAAGGAATTAAAGCCTATTTAGAAGCAAATCCTAATAGAGTAGATGAAGTTTTACATGAAAATGAAAGTTATATCTTTTTCTCAAAAAGAGGTCAAGGTGCAACGGGGGCTTTAGGAACAGCTTTAACAGCAGAAAGAAATCTTGCTGTTGATAGAAGATATATTCCACTAGGAATGCCAGTTTTTATCAATACAAAAAATTCTGTTACGCAAGATAAGATAGATAGATTAATGGTTGCAGCTGATGTTGGTGGAGCAATTAAAGGGGAAATAAGAGCAGATTTTTTCTATGGAAATGGAGAAGATGCAGAGCTTTATGCTGGAGGGATGAAGGAACAAGGAAAGTTAACAATACTTGTTCCTAAAGAGTTTGCACAGTAGTAATAAATTACTGTGCTTCTTAACTACAGCATCCTGTTCCACAACATGAAGATGGAGCTTCTTGTCTAAAATTGATAACAAAATTATTTCCATGCTCTACTAAATCGAATTCATGTTTTTTACAGAACTCTAAGTTCATTTGATTTTTCATTTGAATTGCTTTACTTAAAGCATCATCTTTTGAGTTAAATTCTAAGTTGTTTTCTAAATCACTTCTTCTAAAACAACCACATTCTGTTTCTACAATAACTTTATGCATTAAAAATTTCTCCTATAATAATTTTTTTTCGAAGATTATCAAAAAAAAATTTAAATAGACTTATAATAATAATTTATGTAATAGCTTTAATAAAATCAAGTAATATTTAGATAAAATATATATTTAGTACAAAAATTAAGGGGAAAGATGCATATTACAAATATTATCTCTCAATACTTTGGAAAGTTTGCAAAAACAGAATTTCCAGCATTTATACAGAAATTTATTAATAAAATATATGTAAAGAGTTTAAAGCTTGATATGAGTGAGTTTAGAAATGAAAAATTCTACAAATCACTGAATGACCTTTTTACAAGAGAGTTAGCAATTGCAAGAGAAATTAATAAAGATGAGAAAGTATTTATTTCTCCAACAGATAGTTTAATTACACAATGTGGACAAGTTGATGGAGATTTAGCTTTACAAATAAAAGGTATGGAATACTCATTCGAAGAGTTGTTAACTTATAATTGTGCAGATAATTTTTCAAAGTTAGTAGATGGAGAATATATGAACTTCTATCTATCTCCAAAGGATTATCATAGATACCATGCACCTAGTGATTTTGAAATAAAAAGATTACTTCATGTTCCAGGAAAGTTATATCCTGTAAATCTAAAATATTTAAATAAACAAATTGACCTTTTTGCTGAAAATGAAAGAGTAATTTTAGAGTGTACTCATGAAGATAAAATCTTTTATATGGTTTTTGTTGGAGCATTAAATGTTGGTCAAATGGTATTTGACTTTGAACCAAGAGTTGAAACAAATACTAAGATTAGAGATATTCAAATTTATGAGTATGAAGATATGAAAATTAAAAAAGGTGACTGTCTTGGTTACTTTAAAATGGGTTCTACCGTTGTAATGTTCTGGGAAAAAGATTTTGTTCAGTTAGAAGAATTAACTGGTCAATCTGTTAAATATGGGCAAAGTATTTGTAAAAAGCTAAATTAATTATATGAAAAACAAAATTTTTCTTAAAATAGGAGCAGTTTTTGTTTTTATTGTCTGTGTATATTTATCTTTTATAATCTTTGTAATATCTCCAAAAGTTACAAAATATTTAGTTGATTTTGAAACCAATCAAGTTAAACAACAACTTGACAAGGTTTCAACTATTATTGCTTCACGAGAAGAACAATTAAATGAATTTAAAACTTTAAAAGAGAGAGACTATCGTCAAAAAATAAGAGAAATCTCTTATCTTGCTTATAATATTGCTTCATCATATAATGAAATGTTCAAAGAAGGACTTTATACAAAAGAGAAGGCTACTAATAGTGCTTTATCTATTATCTCTAAAATAGAGTATGGACATGATGATTATATTTATGTAATAAATACAAAAGGTGAGGTTTTATATCATCCTACTAAAGAGTATATTGGTCAAAATATTTATAATCTAAAAGACTCAAAAGGTAAAATCTTTATTCCTACAGTGATTAAAAACTCTATTGAAGAAAAAGAGACATATACAAGATATAGCTGGGAAAAACCAAATAGTAAAGCTACTTCTGATAAGTTAGTTCATAGTATTTATTTTGAACCATTTGATATGATTATTTCTTCTGCAGTTTATGATTCACATATAGAAATAGAAATTGAAGCTCAAAAAGATAAAACAATCAAAAAACTTAGACCTCTTATAGATTCTTTATTATCTAAAGAAAATAGTTATATTTATATTTTAGATAAAAACTACAATATCATCATGCATCCCAATAAAGAGTTACTAAAAGATAGTTCAGAAAGTTTTGAAAAAGCTATTTCTTTTAAGAGTTTTGAAAATGCTTATAAAAATGGAAAAGTTTGGGAGTATTCTTGGAATAAAAACAATATAGATGATAAAAAGCTAGCTTGGATTAAATATAATGATTTCTTTGAGTGGTATATAGTCTCTTCTGTTTATAAAAAAGATTTAGAAAAAAAAGCAGATGAAATTGATTCTTTAATTATCAATTTATCAGTTATTTTACTGTTGGTTCTTATGTCAATTGCTATACTTTTTGTACAAAAACTTTTACGGCCAATTGAAGTATTAACTAAAAATGCAGAATTAGTAAAAAATGGTAATTTAAATGCAAGAGCAGATATTAATAGTGACGATGAGCTAGGAGTTTTAGCAAGTCACTTTAATAGAATGCTTGATTATATTCAAGAAAATACAAGAAGTTTAGAAGAAAAAATTACTGAAAGAACAATGCAAATAAGAACTAAGCTCTATTATGATGAGTTAACAGGATTAAAAAATAGAGAATCATTAACTCAAGATCTTAGAAAAGATGATATGGTAGCTTTAACTTTTATTGATATTAATAACTTTGATGACATTAATGAACTTTATGGTTTTGAAATAGGAAATGAAGTTTTAATAAAAGTAATGGAAGTATTAAAAGATTTTTCTTTAGAAAATGAGCTTGAATTATATCGTGTAGCAGGGGATATCTTTGCTTTAAAAGATACAAATATTGGAAACTTTATAAGATATGAGCAGTTGCTTTCTGAAATACATGAAATTTTTGGTAAAGAGTTTACTGTAGATAGTTTAGGCATTGATCTATTTTTATCAGTATCTTTAGGAGTTTCAATCTCTCAAAATGACTCAATAAAAAGTGCGAATATTGCTTTAAAAAAAGCAAAACAAATGGGTTATAAAACTATGGTTTATAACAAAGAGATTGATACTAAAGAGAATATCAAAAAAATGATGCATTGGAAAGATAAAATTAAATATGCAATTGATAATGATAAAGTGGTACCTTTTTTCCAACCAATTTTTGATAAAAATGAGAACCTAATTAAATATGAAACATTAATGAGAATAAAAGATGATGTAGATGGAAAAGTTCATTATCTTTCTCCTGGAAACTTTTTTGATGTGGCAATTAAAACAAAACAATATTTTAAATTAAATCAAATAGTTATTAAAAAAGCTTTTGACAATATTGATACTATAGGAAAAATGGTTTCTGTCAATATTAGCTTTTCTGATATTTTAAATTTAGATTTTATGGATTTTATTGAAAGAGAAGTAAGAGTTCTAACAAAAGAACAAAGAGAAAAAATTGTTTTTGAAATACTTGAAAGTGATTTTATTTCTGACCATAAAGTATTAGATGAGTTTATATTAACATATAGAAAAAAAGGTATTAAGTTTGCAATTGATGACTTTGGAACAGGATATTCAAACTTTACTCACGTTTTAAATATTAAACCAGAATATATAAAAATTGATGGTTCTTTAATTAAAGATATAGATAAAAATCAAACTTCATATGAAATGGTTAAATCAATTATTGATTTTTGTAAATCATTAAAAATAATTGTAGTTGTAGAGTTTATTCATAATGAAACAGTTTATAAAATTCTTCAAGATTTAGGTGCAGATGAGTATCAAGGGTTTTATTTAGGTGAACCAGCACCACTTTTTTAACTAATTAAAAGTTATTTTTAGTAAAATTTAAATAAATAAAAAAAGGATTACACATGGCAACAACAGAATTAGGAACTCTTCCTTTAAGTGGGACAAAAAAGGGTATTATTTCTATTTCAAATGTTTCTGAACCATATGGAAAAGGAACACCAGATGTTGTAAGTATTGGAATTTCATTAAATGGAAAAGATATTGAGTGGAAATCTCATATTCCATATGCAAATCTTGATGATGTAATTGCAATTTTACAAGAAGCTAGTGCTAAGAAGAAAGAGGAGCAATAATAGCTCTTCTCTTAGCTAAATATTGTCTGTTTTCCCTCTTCTAACCAATTTGCCATTCCACCTTCTAAATGAGCAATATTTGTATATCCATGATTTTGTATTAAAAAGTCTGAAATAGTTCTTGTTCTATTTGCATGTGCGCAAATTAATACTACAAGTTGGTCTTTTGATTTTACTAATTTTTCAAAATCTCTCATCCAAGTTGCTATATCACAATTTCCAAACATGTCAAAAAAAGTCATCTTATGAGCATTTTTAATAATTCCTGTATGTCTGAATTCATCATCTCTTCTAACATCAATCATTACAATATCTTCATCTATTAATTTTTCAACCTCATTTGGTGATAAATCAATAACTCTATGCATTAGTTACCCTTATAATTAATTATTTAAAATAATAACAAGTTTTTATCAAAAATTATATAACAATTAATTATAATTCTCAAAACTAAGAAATTTATAATTCTTAATTAATGTAAACAAAGACTTCACATTAATTGATTATAATATCAATTAAGATTTTTAAAGGATAGATATATAAATGAAAAAAATATTATTGCTAATGTTAATGGTTGTATATGCTTTTTCTATACAAAGGTCATTTTTAGAGCCACATGAAGCATTTCAAGTAAAACTAGAAGAGCAGCAAGATAAGATTGTTGCTAGTATAAAACTAGGTAAAGATATTTATCTTTATGATGAACAATTAAAAGTTTTTATTACAAAGCCAGAGAAAAAAGAGATTACATCTAAACTTCAGATGCCAAAACCTGAGCCATATGATGAGTTTATTGTTCACTTTAATGAAATCTCTATAGATATTCCTTTTTCACTTTTAAAAGAGGAATTAAAAGCTGATAGTTATGAAGTTCAATTACTTTTTCAAGGATGTTCAAAAGCAGGACTTTGTTATGCACCTATGAGTGAAACTATTTCTGTAAATTTAGCTTCAAACTTAGATGCTTCAAAAATTATTGAAACTAAAAAAGATGTAACTATAAATGAAACAATAGCTAATGAAAATATTTCAGAGAGTGATTCAATTGTAAATACACTTAAGGATAAAAGTGCAATTTTAGTTCTTGCAACTTTCTTTGGATTTGGACTTTTATTATCTCTAACTCCTTGTGTTTTCCCTATGATTCCAATTCTTTCATCTATTATTGTAAAAGCAGGGGATAATGAAAAACTAACAGCTTCAAAAGGTTTTTTCTTATCTTTAGTTTATGTTTTAGCAATGGCTTTAGCATACACAATAGCAGGAGTTATAGCAGGTCTATTTGGAGCTAATTTACAAGTAGCTTTACAAAATCCGTATGTATTGGTTTCTTTTGCATTTATCTTTGTAGTATTGGCTTTCTCTATGTTTGGATATTTTAAATTAGAATTACCACAAAGTTTACAAACAAAACTAAATAAAACGACTGAAGGGAAAGAGAAACAAGGTGTATTTGGAGTTGCTGTAATGGGATTCTTATCTGCACTTGTTGTTGGTCCTTGTGTTGCACCACCTCTTGCAGGAGCTTTAGTTTATATTGGACAAACAGGTGATGCCATCTTAGGTGGAGCTGCTTTATTTGTGATGAGTTTAGGTATGGGTGTTCCTTTACTTCTTATTGGGCTTGGTGCTGGTAAGTTTATGCCAAAACCTGGTGGTTGGATGGAGCAAGTTACAAAAGTATTTGGTATTGTAATGCTTGCAATTGCCGTTTGGATGTTAGATAGAGTATTAGACCCTACATTAATCATGTATTTATGGGCACTATTATTCCTAGGAGCTGGATTATTTATCAAAACTTTCGAGCATGTTTTAGTAAAACTACTTGCAACAGTTCTTTTAATCTATGGTACTGCAACTTTTATAGGTGCTATAAGTGGTGCAACAAATGTACTAAAACCACTTGAAAAGTTTACTTCTTCAAAAGTTGTAGCAACAAGTTCTAGTGATGTGAAGTTTGTAAAGGTTAAAAATCTTGAAGAGTTAGACCAAGCAATAAAAGCTTCATCTAAACCAGTTATGCTTGACTTTTGGGCTGAGTGGTGTGTATCTTGTAAAGAGTTAGATAATATTACATTCCAAGATGAAGAGGTAAAAAAAGTACTTGAAAGATTTACAATTTTAAAAGCTGATGTTACAAAAAATACAGATGAAGATAAAGCTTTAATGAAAAAATTCCAAGTATTTGGACCTCCTGCTTTAATCTTCTTTGATGAAAATAATCAAGAGATGAAAGCAGCTAAGATAATTGGCTATAAAAATCCACAAGAGTTTTTAGAAGTTATAAACAAAAATTTTAAATAACAATAAAATAAATCTACAACTATATTTTGTTATACTTCCTCAATAGTTTTTAGGAAGTATAATGGAATTATTCTTTTCAACATTTTTAAAAATGTTTTTTATCATGACACCTTTTTTTGTATTATCAGTTTTTTTAACAGTAACAACTGATGCTACCTCAAATCAAAAAAAAGCACTAGCTATAAAAGTAACTATTTCAGTAGTTGTTATTAGTTTAATTTTACTCTATTTTGGAAAGCATATTTTTGCAGTATTTGGAATAACTTTAGATGCTTTTAGAATTGGAGCTGGTTCTTTACTATTTTTATCAGCAGTTGAGTTAATCAAAGGAAATAAGGATACTCAAAAAGTAGAGCAAAAAGATATCTCTGAATTAGCAGTTGTACCTCTTTCTATTCCAATCACAATCGGACCAGGTACGATAGGGGTTTTACTTGTAATGGGTGCAAACTTTGATTCAAATGGTTCAATGTTATTAGGTAGTTTAGCTCTTGTTTGTGCAATTTTAGTAATAGGTATTATGCTTTACTCTTCTTCAATAATTGATAGATTAGTTGGAAAACAAGGTTTACTTGTGATTTCAAAGATTACAGGGCTTTTTTTAGCTGCTTTATCTGCACAAATTGTATTTACAGGGATTAAAAACTTTTTAGGGTTGTAGATGTTTGATTTTAGAAGTGAAGTTAATTTTTTAAAGCCAAATATAGAGATTGACTTCAATAAAGTATGTGATGAGAGTTCTTGCTATAAATCTCTTTTATGCTTACTTGAAACCAGATACAGAATAAAAAAAGAGAATATTGAACTTTTTAATGGTTTTTCTTCTTCTATTTATTCACTTCTAAAATATTTAAACTCAAAATATTGTTATATCTATTCTCCTTGTAATTTAGAGTATAAAGAGGCTGCAAATAATCTAGGCTATGAAACTAGATTAATTAATAGATTTGAAAATATCTTTTTACCAATAAAAGAACAAAGTGTTGTAGTTTTTATGAATCCCTCTTTTTTAGATGGCACCTTTTATGAATTAGATAAGCTTTTTGAGTATTGGAAAAGTAAAGAAGCTAAAGTAATTATTGATGAGACTCTTATTGATTTTTGTGGAAAACAATCGAGTGTAGAGTATTTAAGTGAATATGAAAATCTTTTTATTTTAAAGGATTTAAGTAAATTTTACTCAAGAAAAAATTTAAATATTGCAACTGTTTTCGCAAATAATGAAAATATAAAAAACTTGCGAAAATTTGAACCTCAAAATAAAATCTCAAATTTTGAAATAAAATATTTAGAAGAGGCATTAAAAGATAATAAGTTCTCTTCAATTACAAACTCAATCTATATAAAAAATAGAATAGAACTAGAGAAAATATTACAAGAACATAAATATGTAGAATCGATGTTTCAAAGTAATTCAAACTCACTTTTAATTAGGCTTAAAAATATAGATGCAAAAGAGTTTAAAAGTCAGATTCAAAAACATGGGGTTATTATAAACTCTTGTTTAGAGTATGATTTTATAGATGAGTATTTCGTAAGTTTTTATGTGGGTTCACTAAGTAATATAAAGGGATTAAAAAAGGCCTTAGATGCTTTTTGAAAGTAAGTTAGTAAATAAGATTGCACTTATTGTTACTGTAATTTTTTTTGCTATATTGATAAGTTTTTTGTTTAAATCTTTTTTTATCGTTAAAAATCAATTTATAAATATAGATGGGGCAACCTATGTAAATCAAGTTAGGCAAGATGACTATACTTTTAGATTAGGAAATTTTCTAACAAAAAATTGTTTAAAAGATGAACTTTGTGAAGTGCAATCAATGCTTGATTTTGTAACAAGAATACCTTATAAAGTAAATAAAAGTGTTGCAAGAAGTCCTAAACATGTAGTAGAACAAAATTTTGGAGATTGTGATGATAAATCAAACTTGCTTATCTCACTACTTAAAACAAAAGGGTATGAAGCTTACTTTGTATTTGTGCCAAAACATGTTTTTGTGATAGTAAAATTAAAAGAAAAGTTAGCAAATAAAAAAGCTCTTTATGTAAATGGGCAAGCCTTTTATAAACTAGAAACAACAGCAACAAATTCTAAAATAGGATTTCCTTTGAAATATAAGTTAGAAGAGATTGAAGCGATTATAGACCCGTTTAGGAATAAGAAATTAGTAGTTGAAAGTTTGGAGTATAAATAAATTTTAACCCTATGCAAAAATACTTATATGAATACAAAGAAATATCATCATTAAATGAGAAGTTAATCAATCATATTAAAGAAAACAAATCCTTGCATAAGTATTTTAAAGAGGATTGGGGGAAAATAAAGACACGCCAATATTGTGGTATATTAAATTTTGAAGATAATGATTATTATGTCCTCCCTAAAATAGCAGATGAGGAGAGTAAAAACTTAGATATTTTTATTTATATGTTGATGTATGTTTATGATATAAAACTTTCAAATGAACAAATAGCTTCTTGCGAAAATGAAAAGCATACAATTATTGAAGTTTTGGTACAACTGTTTGCTCAAAACCTTTTAAGTGAACTAAAAAAAGGGCTTTATAAAGAGTACATAACAGAACAGGAAAATCTTACTACTTTAAAAGGTAAATATCTAATAAATGAAAATTTGAAATATAATTTTACAAAAAATAAGATATATTGTGAATATGATGAATTTAGTGAAAACAATACTTTAAATCAGTTCTTTTTATATGCAATAAAAGAGTTACAGAAATATGTAAAAAATAAGAAAATTTTAAAACAATGTGAACTTATTTTTGATGAAGTAGAATCTTTTAAAATGGATATAGATAGATTAAATATCTATTTTAATAGAATTAATCAAAGATATAAGACTAGTTTTGAAATGGCACTTTTACTTTTGCAAAAGACAATACCACTTTTTTCAAAAGGTAAGAAATCCTTTGCTTTTCTTTTTGATATGAATATATTGTTTGAAAAGTTTGTAGGAAAAATTATAAATGAGATAGAAGAAGATGTATTTATCCCAAAAAAATATAAAGAGTTTGGAAGCTTAAAACTAAAGCCTGATATTATAGTAAATAGTAAAAATCTTATTATTGATTGTAAATACAAAAGAATAGATATGCAAAAAATAGATAGAAATGATAAGTACCAAATGTATGCATATGGTAATAATTTTCAAGGTATTAAAAAAACAATGCTTTTGTATCCAAAAAATTTAAATAAAGATATTGAACTAAATGAAAGTGTAGTACATAATCTTGGAAATAATGATAAAAAAGTAGAACTCCAAATTAAAAAGATAGATTTGAGTTTTAATGGTAAGTATAGAGAATATATTGAAGATATAAAAAAGAAGATGAAAAAGATATTGGAAGAGAAAGGATGGGAGTATGCCAGATTATACTAAATATGATTTCAATGAGAAAAAAGAATTATCTAAAAATAGATTAGTTTTAGAAGTTGTATGCAAATATGTAAATGAACACCCAAATATTAGTTATGAAGAGTTAAAAAAGGTTTTTCCTGATAGTTTTGGTAAGGCTAACCTTGGAATTATAAAAAATGAAGATGAAATAATAAAATGGGAAGAAGATGGTAGATTAGAAAAAAGAGAAAAACGTTTTTTCTCAAATCATGATGAAGTAATATATTTTGATAACAAAAAATTATATGTTTCGAGTCAATGGGGTGGAGAACGTTTTGATAGATTTTTAAATTATGTTAAAAATGAACTTGGCTATAAAATTGAGAAAAGTAATGATAGTTTGGTAGTTGAAGAACTTTACAATGAAAATAATAATATTAAAACAAAAAACATAATGCTTTATGGTGCTCCAGGAGTTGGGAAAACATACAATTATAAAAAGTTAATTTCTTTAGTTGAAGGTGGAGATTTTAGTGAAAGTGAGATTTTTGATTTTATTGTAAATGATAAAGATGATGAAATAAAAAAAGATAGTATTGAAGAATTATATAAAGATATAAAAAAAGAGAAAAGAATGGAATTTGTAACTTTTCATCAAAGCTATTCTTATGAAGACTTTATAGAAGGTTTTAGACCAACTGAAAGTGGAAATATAAAGCTTGAAGATGGAATACTTAAAAGGTTAGTAAATGAAGCAGAAACAAATCTTTTAAAATCAAAATCAGAAATAACTCAAGCTATTTTTAAAGAAGCACTTGAAGAGTTTTTATCTGATTCTATTGAAAATGAAGAACTTTTAAAAGTTAATTTAAAAAGAAAAGATAGCTACTTTTATATATATGATTATAATGAAAAAACAATTTATTTTGAAAAAAAGAACCAAGATAGAAGTCACACTTTATCTTTAATAACTTTAGAGAAAATGTATTATGAAGAGGCAAATACAATTATTAAAGGTGGATTAGCACCTTATTATAATGCAATTTTAGATGAGCTATTAAAGATAAAAAGAAAGAAACATATAAAAAAAGAAAAACAAAAAAACTTCTACATAGTAATAGATGAAATAAATAGAGGAAATATTTCTAAGATTTTTGGTGAGCTTATTACATTAATAGAAGAGGACAAAAGAGGTAAAAAAGAGTATGAAGTGACTTTACCATACTCAAAAGAAAAGTTTTTAATCCCTAAAAACTTATACATCATAGCTACTATGAATTCTACTGATAAATCTATTGCTACTATAGATATAGCACTTAGACGTAGGTTTACATTTTTAAAGATGACTCCAAAACCTGAACGGGTAACAAATATTGCTGCACGAAATTTAATGATAAAAATAAATGAATTTATTGAAAAAACTAGAGGTGAAGAGTTTATGTTAGGACATAGTTATTTTATGTGTGGTTTGGATTTAGAGTTTATAAAAGAGTATAAAATTAAACCACTTTTAGAAGAGTATTTTTATGGTGATGAAGAAAATTATAAAAAAGTCGTAGAAATTTTAGGAAAAGAAGTATAAATGATAGCAGTTATTCAAAGAGTAAAATCTTCATCTGTAAAAGTAGATGAGAAAATAGTAGGTCAAATAGGGCAGGGGTTAAATATTTTACTTGGAGTTAAAAAAGGTGATACAAAAGAGGATATTCAAAGATTAGTAAATAAAATAGTAAACCTTAGAATTTTTCAAGATGAAAATGACAAGATGAATTTATCTCTTCTTGATGTAGGAGGAGAAGCTTTGATTATCTCTCAATTTACCCTTGCTGGAAATATCAAAAAAGGGCGAAGACCTAGTTTTGATTCAAGTGAAGAACCACGAATAGCAAATGAGTATTATGAAGAGTTTAAAACTTTTGTAGCAAGTCATGGAGTTCATGTTCAAAGTGGAATCTTTGGTGCAAATATGGAAGTAAGTATTCAAAATGATGGTCCAGTTACTTTTATAGTAGATAGTAAAGAGTTAAATTGAAAACTATAATAATAACTGGAGCTTCAAATGGTATTGGAAGAGCCATAGCAAAAGCTTTGAGAAAAAAATATAAGATAATAAATATTGATGTTGTAAAAGAAGATATAAAAGATGTGAGCTTCTATTCTTGTGATTTAAGTTCAAGAAAAGAGCTTTTAGAAACAATAAAAAAGATAAAAGAAGAGCATCATACTATCTATGCACTTATTAATAATGCAGCAATATTCACACACAAACCTTTAGAAGAGCAAACTATTAAAGAGTGGAATAAAATCTTAAATATAAATTTAAGAGCACCATATATACTATCAAAAAAGTTTGCAAAAAGATTAAAAAAATCAAAAGGACATATTATAAATATCTCTTCTACAAGAGCTATTATGTCTGAGAAGGGAACAGAAGCTTATAGTGCTTCAAAAGGAGGTATTAGCTCCTTGACTCATGCTTTAGCAAACTCTTTATCAAAAGAGATAAAAGTAAATTCTATTAGTCCAGGGTGGATAAATACTAATAAAGAGTATATCCCTACAAAAGAGGATAAAGAACAACATTTGAGTGGAAGAGTTGGAACTACTAAAGATATAGTTGATGCAGTAAAATTTTTATTAGAAAATAGAGGTTTTATTACGGGTAGCAATCTAACTATTGATGGTGGAATGACCAAAAAAATGATATATATTTAAGAAGAGAAAATGACATATAATGAATGGTATTTAGAGCATGGGAAAAAACATGCAAAGATAATGGAAAAGTTAAAAGATAAAAGTGTAGATGAGGTAATTGAGTATTTTAGATTTGATAATATGGTTAAAGAAGAGAATGATTTCTGTCCTTTATATAAAGATAATAGAAAGTGCCATGATTATGAAGAGTTAAACTGTTATCTTTGTGCCTGTCCAAATTTTAGATTTGATGATGCTGGTGTAAAGAAACAAGATGATAAGACTCTATACTCTTATTGTAGTATTGATTCAAAAGATGGTGCACAATATATTGGAGAAGACTATATTCATCAAAACTGTGCAGGATGTTTAGTACCACATAAAGAAAGATATATTAAAAAGCATTTTAAAAGAGATTGGTTTGAGGTTATGAAAAACGTTAATCTATCAAAATAGAGAAAATATTTTTACCTTTATTGTGATTATAAACTAGTTTAAAGCCATGTAGATTTGCAATAGTTTTTACAATATATAAACCTAAACCAAAACCATCACTTCTTTTCTCTTCTTGAGAAAATGGTTCTGTATAGTATTCTAAACTCTCTTTTAAAGGTTCACCTTCTGAGATAATATCTATTCTATGTTTATCTGCATTTAGTGTAGCATGAGAGTTTGGAGAAAATTTTATTGCATTATCAATTAGATTTTTAAGTGCTACAGAGAACATTGCAATATCTGCGTTTAATTTAAAATCTTTTATTTTAGAAGTTAATTTATCTGGACTTAAAAGAGCAAT
Organism: Halarcobacter bivalviorum; assembly: GCF_003346815.1. NCBI lineage: Bacteria > Pseudomonadati > Campylobacterota > Epsilonproteobacteria > Campylobacterales > Arcobacteraceae > Halarcobacter > Halarcobacter bivalviorum. Next base: position 2,463,906 of record NZ_CP031217.1, on the reverse strand, counting down.
ATCCAAGGTTCTTGTATAGATTTTAAAAAATGAAGTTAATTCTTTGTATACAAAAGTATTACTTGAAGTAAGTTTTTCAACCATTGCAAGTTCTTTAATAATATCATCCATACGATGGAAAGCTTTTTGAAGCATATCTCTTTTTTTCTCATCTTCTAATGTCTCTGCAATAAACATTGCTTTTGTAATAGGTGTTTTTAATTCATGCATCATATTTCGCATAAATAAATCTTTTGACTTTCTTTGATTATTTATATGTGTTAGGGCTTCATCAAAAGTTTTAGCAATAGTTCCTATCTCATCAGTACTATTAAATTTAATTTTTACATTAAAATTGCCCTCAGAGAATTTTTTTATCTCTTTATTTAATCGTCTAAGTGGTTTTAGTTTTCTTTTTAAAATGTAATATAGTGAAAAGAGTACCCCAAGAGAAATAGCAATTGCTAGAGCTATAATCATTAAATTATGAGTATAACTTTGAGTATCTTTTATCATTAGGTTATACCCATCTCTTTGAATATAAATATATAAAATATCATCTAAAATAAAGATTCTATATACTCCATCAAGAGTATCTCTTAGGATAAGAGTTTTACCATTATTAATAATTCTTAATTTTTGTTCTTGTTCTGTTAATTGAACCATTTTAAACTGGTCAACTATAAATTTTATACCAGCATTATTAGGTTTACCTTCAAGTGATTTTAGTATGTTTTCTGCTACAAGTTCATACTTTTTTTGCATAGTAATATTATATCTTTGCTTATCTAGCTTTATAAAAATTGCAAAAGTAATAGAAACAGCAATTAAAGCTAAAATAAAAATAGTATTAATAAAAGCAGAGATAGAAATATTACGAATCATACTAATTGATAACCAATTCCTCTTACTGATTTTATGTAGGTTTTACTATCATCAACTTTAGAAATCTTTGTTCTAATTCTTGAAATCATTACATCAATATTTTTTAAACTACTATCATCTTCGATGTGGTCACTTGCATAGATAAAATCTTCTCTAGCAATAACAGCTCCATTTCTTTGGATAAGAAGTTTTAAAATATCATATTCTGCTAGAGTAAGATTTAAAATCTCATTTTTAAAAGTAATTTGCATATCATCTTCTTTTAAAATGAAATCACTCTTTTTCTCATCCTCTTTCTTTTTATCGATATTTGTAGTTCTTTTTAAAATAGCTTTGATTCTTGCTTGTAGTTCTCTTGGATTATAAGGTTTTGGAAGATAATCATCAGCTCCTCTTTCTAAGCCCATAACTTTATCAAGAATATCATCTCTTGCACTTGAAATAATAATAGGAATATCTGATTTCTCTCTAATTTTAGGGATAACTTCAAGACCATCAATCTCAGGAAGAGTTAAATCTAAAATGATAAGTTCATATTTTTTTAGATTAAGCATAGATAGCCCGTTATAAGGGCTATCTGTATTAGTAACTTCAATATCTTGTGAAGCTAAATATTCTGTGATGATTTGAGCTAATTCTAAATCATCTTCTATCATAAGTACTTGTATTATAGTAAATCCTTTATTTTATAGCTAGAACTATAGTTTGTCCATATCTATCTATATAGATTCTTTTTAGTTTATTATTATACTTTCTTATTGCTTGTTGCATATCAGGAAAGCTTTTTACTTCAATCTCTTCAATTTGTATAATAACATCTCCTGGTTCAAATCCAACTTTTTCAGCATCTGAGTCTGGCTCAACATTTACTACTAAAACACCTTTTGCATTTGAACTCAATCTAAATCTTTTAATCACATTTGAGTTTAGTTCAGATAATAATAGGCCACCTAAAAACTTTCCATTATTTGCTTCTGAAGTAACAAGACCAGCTCTATTTCCTAGAGTAACATTTAATTTTAACTCTTTTTTATTTCTTTCAAGTTTTACATTGATTGTTTGATTTGGTTTAAATGATGCAATCACATTTTGTAAATCTTTTCTATCTTCAATAGGAATATTATTGATAGAGTAGATTAAGTCACCTCTTTTTAATCCACCTTTTGCAGCAGGCGTATCATTTGCAACATCTAAAATTAAAGCACCTCTTTGTTTTTTATAAAGTTTAGATACTCTTTGGTCTAAATCTCCAATAACAACACCTAAATAACCTCTTGTAACTTTTCCATCTTCAATTAGTTTCTTTACAACATCTTTTACCATTGAAACAGGAATTGCAAATCCAATACCATTGTTTCCCCCAGATTTAGTAATAATTGCACTATTAATACCAATTAAAGCACCTCTACTATCAACTAAAGCTCCACCAGAGTTTCCTGGGTTAATAGAAGCATCTGTTTGAATAAAGTTTTCATATCTATTAATCCCAACATGATCTTTATTTAGTGCAGAGATAATACCTTGAGTTACAGTTGTACCAATACCAAAAGGGTTACCAATAGCAAAAATTAAATCACCAACTTGTAGGTTTTCAGAATAACCAAATCTTATAGCATCAAAGTTATTTCCTTCGATTTTAATTACAGCTAGATCACTATCTGAATCTTTTCCTATAACTCTTGCATTATACTCTTTTGGGTTATCTGCAATTGTGATAATAATTTCATCTGCATTTTCAATAACATGGTTGTTTGTAACAATATATCCATCTTTTGAGATGATTACACCAGAACCTAATGATCTTTGAATTCTATTTTGTCCAAATTGTTCATTAAATTGATCCCCAAAAAATCTTTTTAAGAAAGGGTCATTAAACATTTGAAATGGAATATTTCCTGCATTTGAAGATACTCTTCTTTTTGCAGCAATATTTACAACCGATTTCATAGGGTCTTTAATACTTTCATTGAAAGATAAAATTTGATTTGGATTACTTGGAGCTACTCTTTGTGGGTTTTTTTCTGCCATTTGAAAATCAATTGATTGTGCAAATGAACATGTGGCAATGAATATTACTGTGAAATATAGTTTCTTTAACATTTTCATCCTTTTTTAATTATATTTAAAAGAATTATAATAGCTAAATGTAAACTATTTTTGAATAAATCGTAAATAAAAAATTAATACAATGTAAAATAATTGTGGAAAAGAAGTATGAGAAAACTCATACTCTTTTTTATAAATCAGTTTTTAAAACTGCTCCTGAGCTTGCATTTGTTACAAGTGCTCTATATTGTCCTAACCAAGAAGAGTTAAGAGGTTTTTTAAGAGGTTTAAACTCAGCTTTTCTACTTGCTATTTCCTCATCAGTTAGATTTACAGATAAAATATATTGGTCAACATCGATGTGAATCTCATCTCCATCTTTTAATAAACCAATCATTCCACCTTCAGCTGCTTCTGGAGAAACGTGTCCAATTGAAGCTCCTCTAGTTGCCCCTGAAAATCTTCCATCAGTAATTAATGCAACTTTATCTCCAAGTCCCATTCCCATAATAAGTGAAGTAGGTGCTAACATCTCTTGCATACCTGGACCACCTTTAGGACCTTCGTATCTAATAACAACTACATCTCCAGCTTGAACTTTACCTTCAACAATACCTTTAATAGCTTCTGGTTGTCCATCAAAACATACAGCACGTCCAGTAAATACTCTATCTCCTGTAATACCAGCTGTTTTAATAACTGCACCTTGTTCTGCTAGGTTACCGTATAAAATAGCTAATCCACCAACTTGAGAATAAGGATTATCAATTGTGTGGATAATATTTGTATCTTTGATGTAAGCATCTTTGATTTTTTCTAAAATAGTTTCTCCCGAGATTGTTGGGTTATCTATTAAAATATCATCACCTCTTTTTGTCATCTCTTTCATAACTGCATTTACACCACCAGCTTTATTAATATCTTCCATGTGAACAGTAGATAAAGATGGAGAAATTTTTGCAATATGAGAAACTCTTTTAGAAATAGAGTTAATATCTTCAAGGTTAAAATTAACTTTTGCTTCTTTTGCAATTGCTAACATATGTAAAACAGTATTTGAAGAACCACCCATTGCCATATCAACAGCAAAAGCATTTCTAACTGCATTTTCATTTAAGATATTTGTTAATTTATAATCTTGTCTTGCTTTTTCATCTTTTGCAATCTCACAAATTCTTCTTGCAGCTTTTCTATATAACTCTTCTCTTTCTGGAGTAAGGGCTAAGATTGTTCCATTTCCTGGTAAGGCAATTCCCATTGCTTCCATTAATGTATTCATAGAGTTAGCAGTAAACATTCCTGAACATGAACCACCACTTGGACATGCATTACATTCAATGTCTTTTAACTCTTCTTCATTCATATCACCTTTTTCAAATTTACCAACAGCTTCAAATGCAGTAGCTAAATCAATAGGTTGACCATCTTTAGTGTGACCTTTTTGCATTGGTCCACCAGAAACAAATATTGTAGGAACATTTACTCTTAATGCACCCATAATCATACCTGGTACAATTTTATCACAGTTTGGAATAGCAATCATTGCATCTAATTTATGTGCATTCATTACTGTTTCGATAGAGTTTGCAATTAATTCTCTTGATGGAAGTGAAAATAACATACCATCATGTCCCATTGCAATACCATCATCTACTCCAATAGTATTAAATTCAAATGGAACACATCCATTTGCTTTGATTTCTTCTTTTATGATTTGTGAAACTTTATCTAAAAAGAAATGTCCTGGAATTAATTCTATAAAAGAGTTTGCAACTCCAATAAATGGTTTATCAAAATCTTCGTCTTTTAATCCTGTAGCTCTTAGCAGTGACCTGTGAGGCGTTCTGTCATACCCTTTTTTTATCTCATTACTTCTCAATTAATATCCTTTAATAGCGCTATTATTAATGGTAATTATTATACATTTATTGCTGTTCATTTTTTATTAAAATTTGCAAATTTTGAAATTTTTTGAAATTTTTTGAAAAAACCCTTGACAAATAAAAAAAAACCTATTATAATTCCAGTCCAATTTGAGAAACAAACATCGAAAAACGGTTTTTCAAATTCTACTTTAAGAGTGCGAGTGTGGCGGAATAGGTAGACGCGTGGGACTTAAAATCCCATTCCGGTTTCGGAGTGTGAGTTCGATTCTCACCATTCGCACCACTTTTTTAAATGATGCGAAAGCATCTTTTTTTTTGTTCGTAGAGAGTTGCCAGAGTTGGTCGAATGGACCGGTTTTGAAAACCGGCGAGGTTCACGCCTCCGAGGGTTCGAATCCCTTGCTCTCTGCCACTTTATAACTTTAATCAATCTAAAATTTATTTTAAAATTAAATCATTTTTTAAATCTAGTTGTTTTATTTCTGCAGTTTAAATTTAGTGTAGTTAATAAAACTTCTTTTTTATTTTTATAAATTGTAACATTGAACTATTTTTTAAGATTAAAAAGATAGAATTCCACCTCAAAAATTAGAGCTACTAATTTATGAGTTAAAATATATAAGGAAAATATCATCAAAAATATTGCAGAAAAAGATACTCAAAAGGGTATGTTATTAATGCTTATAGCTGTTTTAGTTATCCCTTTTTCTGATGCAATAGGAAAATGGCTTTCAACTACTTACTCTCCTATGCAAATCACTTTTTTTAGATTTTTTTTACAAGCAATTTTAATATATTTTATAGCAAAAATTTTAAGAAAAAAGATTGCAAGTTTTAAATGGATTTATTTTTTCTTAGCAGTTTTTATATCTTCTTGTATGTTTTTACTTTTTTGGGGATTAATGTACTTGCCTTTAGCTAATAATATTGCACTATTTTTTATTGAACCTTTGATTTTAACACTATTATCAATAATCTTTTTAAAAGAGAAAGTTTCAAAGGAGTTAGTTTTTGTTTTAATTATTGGATTTATAGGAACTTTAGTAATTATTAGACCAAACTGGTCTGCTTATGGTACAGCAGCTATTTTACCTATTTTAGCAGCAGTTTTTTATGCTCTATATCTTATGGCAATTAGAGTTTCAAAAGATATTAAAGATATTGTTTCTATGCAGTTTTGGATAGGTTTTTTAGCTTCAATATTTATAGGGATAATCTATTTAGTATTAAAACCTTTTGAGATAGAAGTAATTGCTTTTCAGCCTTTTGAAATCTCAACTTGGTGGTTATTGCTTTCTCTTACTGTAATAACAGTAGTAACTCAATTTTTAATCTCAAAGGCTTTATATTATGCAAATGCAAGTTTATTAGCCTCATTCCAATATTTAGAGATTATAAGTGCTACACTTCTTGGATGGCTTATTTTTAGTGATATTCCAGATAGTATAACTATGCTTGGAGCAGTGATTGTAATCTTTTCAGGAGTCTATTTAATCAAAGTGGAAAGAAGTATTAAATCTTAAATAAAAATTAAGCTATTTTTGATATAATTTCGTTCACTTTTCGGAGGTATAGCAAAGTTGGTAATGCACCTGATTGCAAATCAGATATTCGTCGGTTCAAGTCCGGCTACCTCCTCCACTTCAAAACTAATTAGTTAAATTTAATCTCAAACTTAGCACCACAATCAACATTTTCAACACTAAGTTTTCCATTATTTGATTCTTCGATTATTGCTTTTGCTAAGTGAAGTCCGATTCCTAGTCCTTCATCTGCTTTTTTTGTAGTAAAGTATGGCAGAAAAATATTATCAATATTATCTTTTTTTATTCCTCCTGCATTATCTGTAATACTTATTTTATTTGTATCTATTTCAATATCTATTTTAGGATTTGTTATAGAGTTTTCTTTTAGTGCATCTACTGCATTATTTAAAATTACTATTAATACTTGAATAATTTCTCCTTCAGTACATAAAACTGTAGAAGTTGTTTTTTCTATAAGATTGCAAGAAATATTGTTTTTTGAGAGTTTAGTATGAATAATAGTTAGGGTTTTTCTTACTATTTCTTTTAAATTATTATAACCTTTATGTTTATTTGGATTTAAAAAGTTACTAAAATCTTCTATTGTTTTAGACATATATTGAGTTTGTATCTCTATTTCTTCAAGTTTTTCATTAATCTCTTCATTGTTAATATGATTTTTCATTAGGCAAGTATCTATTCCCATAACTGCCGAGTTTATTGAGTTTAAGGGTTGTCTCCATTGGTGTGCGATACTATTTGTCATTTCACCTATACTTACAAGTTTTGATTGGTGAAACATGATTTTTTCTTTTATTTTGTTTTTTTCTATTTCTTCTTTTACTTTAGACTCAAGATTATTCTTATAATCTTTTAGCAAAATATGGGTTTTTACTCTTGATAGGATTTCTACTTTTCTAAAAGGTTTTGTTACATAATCAACGGCTCCAAGATTAAAACCTTTTTCAATATCATCATCATTACTACTAGCAGTTACAAAAATAATAGGGATTTCATGTTTATCATGTTTTTCATATACTTTTTCACAAACCTCAAATCCATCCATATGTGGCATGAAAATATCTAATAAAATTAAATCAATTTTCTCATTGTCAATAATTTCTAAAGCGTCTTTTCCTGTAATTGAAACAACTACTTCATAATCATTTGATAAAAATTCAACAAGTATTTTTATATTTGCTTGATTGTCATCGACAATTAGAATTAAAGGTTTAGACATGGGTATCCTAATTATGAAAGAATATTTACAATATTTTTAAAATTATATACTTTAATTTCTTTATCTAGCTTTTCAATTAGGATTTTTTCTTCTTCAGTTAGATTTTTAAGAGTTTTTAATTTTTCAATAGGTTCTTCAACTTTTTTAGGTCGATTTTTTATTGCTCCATTTAAAATTTGTGCAAAAAGTTCTTCTTTAGATTCTTCATTTGTATTTAAAATATTTGTAGTAGTGATTTCTTGTATAGAGACTCTTTCTATTTCACTTAAAACATTAGCTAATATTTCTTGAAGTTCGGTCTCTAATTCTCTATGTTTATTTTTATTCATATCTTCAGCAAGTTTATATAATTGATTTGCTCCAATATTTTTACTAAGTGATTTTAATTGATGAACTTCTTTATAAAAAGAGTTATCTTCTAGTTTCAAGAAGTTTAAATTTGTATATTGCTCTTTAAACCCTTCAAGAATATTTTTATAAAGTTTAATATCATAATCTAAATATTTTAATGCTAAGTCTTTATTTATATATTTTAAATTCATGGATGGATTATAACCAAAATTACATTTTAAACAAATGAAAAATTTAATATTAAGATATATACTATTCTGTATTATAAGTTTAACTTATGAAAAATTAAGTATTATTTCAGAATTATTGGAGTATTCTTACAAAGATTAATTTCATGCATATCTAAAAGGAAGTTATAAGTTTATCTTATGGCTTCCTTTTTTTATTGTAGCTCATTTATGTATGAAGTATAAAAACTTATATAAGGACACTGTTCTTTTATCTTAACTGATAAGTGTTCAACTTCTGTTACAATATTATTACAACCTGAAAGATTCTCTTGAGTTGGATTTACACTTAATAAGCCACTACATAAAGCATAAATATCTTGTAATTTTTTAGCTTCTTCATTTAAAACTAAATAAGTAATTAGTTCTTGTTCCATTTTATAATACAAAAAGTTGATTGCACCATAACTAAATAAAGCACCTAAAATAGCAGCTATTAAAGTTGTTTTAAAAAGTTTTTTCATTTATTTTAACCATTCTTTGGGATTTTGATTTTAAAACAAGCTCCTGTATATTGAACATTGTTGTAGATAAAATCTTCATTTAATACTTCTATTTTACCTAAAAAATGCTTTTCAATTATCTCTTTTGTCATATAAAGACCGATTCCTGTACCTTGGCTTTGGTGTTTTGTTGTAAAATAAGGGTCAAAAACTCTTGGTAAAACCTTTGAGTCTATTCCTTTTGCATTATCTTTTATTTTTAGTATATAGTTATCTTTTATATCTTTAATTACTATAAAAATAAATCTTTTCTCTTCAATTTTTTCTAAAGCATCAATTGCATTTGTAAAGATGTTAATTAAAGCCTGTATCAATTCATTTTCATAGACAAAAATAGTATCTATTTTGATATCTTGTACAATTACAATCTCTCTATTTATAATTTTAGATTTTAAAAATTGTAAAGATTTATTTATTATTTCATAAGTATCTACTGTGGTTGGATTTTTATCTCTTTTAAAAAAGTTTCTAAAGTCTTCAATTGTTTGAGACAGATACATTCCACTAGTAAGAATTTGATCCATAAATTCAAATAGTTGCTCTTGAGATAAATCAGATAGTTCACTTTTTATTTTTACTCCACTAGCTGATGTTGTTATTATAGAAAGAGGTTGTCTCCATTGATGAGCTATATTTTCAAGCATCTCTCCCATTGCAGCTTGTCTTGATTGTTGTATTATAAACTCATTTTGATTTTTTAATTCTAACTCTAAAGTTTTGTTTTCTGTTATATCTTGATGGATTCCAGCCATAATTAGAGGATTTCCATTTTTATCCTTTTTTACAATACTTCCATTAGATAAAATCCATTTTATTGAACCATCTTTTGCTCTCATTCGAAAACAAGCTTCATAATCTTTTTTCCCTCTGATATGATTATCAATAGCTTGTTCTACAATTTTTAAATCCTCTTTTAAAATAAAAGAAAATTGGTTTTTATCTTTGATTTCTTCTTTTGTGTAACCAATTATTTCTGCCCATCTTTCGTTTATAATATTGGTATTTTCTTTTACATACCAAGTCCAAATACCTAATTTTGCACCTTTGATTACTCTATTTAAGTAGTTTTCAACTTTTTTTCTTTTTTCAATTTCATTTTTTAATTTTCTATTTATAAATAAGATACTAGTAAGAACAACAAAAAAGATAATAATGACTTCAACTAAATATTTATAACTTATCTTTTCATATTTTATAGAGAGCCATTTATTTAAAATATTTTGATGGTCTTCATAATTTATATCTTTAATTGCTTTATTTAAAATAGAGAGTAATAAAGGATAATCTTTTCTAACTCCAATTCCTAAATTCCACTTTTGATCAAATTTTCCTACTATCTTTAAATGGCCAATGTACTCTTTTTGAATATGATAACCAACTGTAGAAAGAGTTCCAATAAAACCAAATAACTCTTCTTCATTTACTTTTTTTAATCCTTCTTTTATGTCTTTCACATAAATTAAATTTAGATTTGGGTAGGCTTCTTTTAATATTTCAGCATAAGCATAACCTTTAACAATACCCATACTTCTGTTTACTTTTGTAATATCATCTATAAATAGTTCATTTGTTTTAGTAGCTAATACAAGGGGTATTTCTAAATAAGCTTTTGTGAAATTAAGAAACTTTTTTCTTTCTGGAGTTTCCATAACTAAAGAAAAAATATCACATTTTTTTTCTTTTCCAAAGTTTAATGATTCAAGCCAAGTTTTTGTTGGAATCATTTCTATTTTTATTTGAAGTTTATTTTCAATAAGTTTTAAATAATCAGCTGTCATTCCAATATGTTTACCATTTAAATTTTTTTCAAAGGGCATCCAGTTTGGGTCAATACAAACTTTTAAGATTTTATTATTTTTTAAAAAAGATAACTCTTCTTTAGTTAATTTTGTATCAAAATTATTATTGTTTGCTGTCAAAAATGTCACAATAAATGGAATGAAAAAATAGATAATTTTTTTCAAAATTATTTCCTTCTGTCTTAATTAATAATATTTTATCTGATTTATTATAAAGAATTTACTTTATGTGTTACAAAAGTGACAATAAAATAAAAAATAAATTAATATTTGTAGGTGGATTATTAATAAAAATCCATTATAATAGAATAATATTTTTATTATAAATGAAGAGAAACAAATGAGTCATCTTAAAGCAATTTTAATAACAGTTGGAGTCGTTTTTATTGGATTTTTATTACAAATTTACTATATAAATTTTTCAATATCTAATCAGATTAAAATTTATGAAGATAATATCTTAAAAGAGGCTAGAACAAGTTTTAATAGTTTTTTTGTTACAAAAATGTGGAACACTACCAATAAAGGTGTTTTTATAAAACATGATGAAGAGTATCAAAAAATAAATCCTATTGATATGACAAAACAGATTTTTGACATGTCTAATAATAACAATGTAAAAAGTTATAAAATAACAAGCCTTTTTCCTTTAAATCCAAATAATAAACCAAACTATTATGAAACAAAAGTATTGAAAAAATTTGAGAAAAAAGAGATTTCAGAGAGTTATGAGTTTAATAAAAACTATAAGAAATTTAATTATATGGCAGCTTTAACAGTTACAAGAGCTTGTTTAGAATGTCACAGTGCTCAAGGTTATAAGATTGGTGATATTCGAGGTGGTGTAAGAGTTACTATTGATACCAATGAATTCAGAGATTTTTATCTTATTTCTTCTAAAAAAAGAGAATACTATATGCTTTTTAGTTTCTTTTTATCTTTATTGGTTTTACTTGTTTTAATTCATTTTGTAAATAATATCTATAAAAAACATAGAACAATTATAGAAATCTCAAATAGATATAAGATTTTATCTCAAAGATATGAATATGCAATTAATGGTTCAAATGATGGATTATGGGATTGGAATTTACTTACAAATGAAGTATACTTCTCAAAGATTTGGAAAACAATGCTAGGTTATAAAGATGAGGAGTTAGCAAACTCTTTGGAAACTTGGGAAAAATTAGTTCATCCTGATGATTTTGAAAAAGCTTCCCATGATATAAATGCAAATCATAGAGGAGAAACAACTCATTATGAAAATATTCATAGATTAAAACATAAAGATGGACAATGGGTATGGATTTTAGATAGAGGAAAAACGATTTTTAATGAAAATAAAAAAGCTATTAGAATGGTTGGTTTTCATACAGACGTTTCAAAACAAAAAGAGTTAGAAATAGATTTAAAAAGAAGTGAAAAAAATCTTTTAAAAGCAGAAAAAATGTCACATCTTGGACATTTTAGATATAACTTTAAAAATAATGAGTTAACTTTGTCAAAAAATATAAAAGCTGTATTTGGATTAGGTGATGAAGATAAGATAACTTTAGAAGATTTGATTAAAAACTTTACCCATGATGAGGATAGAGAAGTAGTAATTAGAAAATTTTTCTTAGCTAAACAAACAGGAAAAGCATATAAAAGTGAATATCGAATAATTAGACAATCAGATAGGGAAATTCGATATGTAAACTGCAACATTGAGATAAAAAAAGATAAAAATAAAAATGTATATTCAGTTATTGGTACAATTCAAGATGTAACAGAGTTTGCATTAATTCAAAATGAACTCTCTATTTTAAGACAAGCTGTAGAACAAGCTCCTATCTCTTTTGTGATTACAAATACTCAAGGAGAAATAGAGTATGTAAATACACATTTTACTAAAGTAAGTGGTTATAGTTTTTCAGAAGTTGCTGGAAAAAATCCAAATATTTTAAAAGCAGATTTTCTAGATAAAAAAGAGTATGAACTACTTTGGGAGACAATAAGTAGTGGTGAGACTTGGACGGGAACTTTTAAAAATTTAGCTAAGGATAAAAATGAATTTTGGGAGAGAGCAATTATTTTTCCAATTTTTTCTAAGAAAAGTCAGAAAATTACAAATTATATGGCAATAAAACAAGAAATTACCAATGAGATTAAACTTCAAGAAGAGCTAAAGGATAAAGAAGAGTTAATGATAGCTCAATCAAGACATGCTGCTATGGGAGAGATGATTAGTATGATTGCCCATCAATGGAGACAGCCAATTTCTGTAGTTGCTATGAGTGCAAATAATATTTTGATGGATGTCGAACTTGATACTTTAGAAGCTGAAGCCTTAAAAGAAAATGCACAGGATATTATAAATCAAACTCAATATCTTTCTCAAACAATTGAAGATTTTAGGAATTTTTTTAAACCAAATAAACAAAAAGAGCTTTTTTATATAAAAGAGGTATTTAAAGATGCCTTCTCAGTAATTGGAAAGACTTTAGAAAACAATAATATTAATATTTTAGAAGAGTATTGTTCTACTTGTCAAATTAATAATTTTAGAAAAGAGCTATTACAGGTTTTAATAAATATTTTAAAAAATGCAAAAGAAGTATTAGTTCAAAAAGAGATAGAAAATAGATATATAAAAATAGAAGAGTCATCTTTTAAAGATAGGGTTATAATAAAGATTTCTGATAATGCAGGGGGAATAAAAGAGGAGTTATTGGACAAAATCTTTGAACCATATTTTACTACAAAGAATGAACTTGAAGGTACAGGTTTAGGTTTATATATGTCAAAAATAATTGTAGAAAAACACCTACTTGGAAAACTAAAAGTTTATAATAAAGAAGAGGGTGCCTGCTTCGAGATTACATTAAGGAAAGAGAGTGTCTGAATTAATAAAATTAAAAAATAAAGCAAATCAATATAGTGTTTTAGTTGTAGAAGATAGTAAACATATTCAAAAACAGATGAAAACTTTTCTTGGAAAACTATTTAAAGAGGTTTTTGTTGCTGATAATGGTGTTATGGGATTAGAACTTTTCAAAAAGAATTTACCTGATTTAGTTCTTACTGATTTAACAATGCCACTAATGAATGGGCATGAATTTATTGAAAAACTTTTATTATTTAGCCCTAATACAAGAATCATAATCATCTCTGCACATGCTTATGAAGAAAATATTATAAAGTTTAAAAAATTAGGAATAGATGAGTTTATTCAAAAACCTGTGAATTATGATGTGTTAATCTCTTCTTTATTAAATTCTTTAATGAAACTTGAAAATAAAGATGAAGAAGATTTTGATGATATTTTTAAATTTTTATATGAAGTAAAACTTGAGAATAAACCTTTAGAATTGGTAAATCATTATAAGGGAGTACCTTTCATTCATGAAGCAAAAATTATTAATATACATAAAGATAAAGTTCTATTAAAAACTGAGAATGTACAAATTAAAGCAATTAAGTATGAAGGAGAAACTACTTTACATTTTGAAGATAAAATTTTAGTAGGGACTTTTAGTGAGTATGATGAAGTAAATAAGATTATTACCTTGATAAACTTAAGTGAAGTAGAAACAAGTTCAAAAAATAGAAGAGAAGTGAGAGTTGATCCTGATGAACTTTTTACGGCTTCAATTTTTGCAAATAGTGAAAGATATAATTATAAAGTAGAATCTATTTCAGTCTGTGCAATTGCCTTCAAAGCAAAAAATGTTACAAGTAGATTAAAACGTGGAGATAAAGTAGATTTAGTCATTGGCTTTAAAACTGAGCATGAAGCCTCTTTTGAAAATAAGATTATTCATAAAGAGAGACTTGCTTTTAAAGCATTGGTTTATAAAATAAATAAAATAGATGAAGACTATAGCAAAATAATATTTATTTATGAACTTAAATTTGGAGATAGAAAAATTTTAGAAAATTATATTTCTCAAAGACAATTAGAGTTAGTTAAAGAGTTTAAAGAATTGAGGATTTAACGGATTTTATTTTCTCTTTCTTCTTTTAAATTACCATAATATAATTTTATTTAGATAAAATAAAAGATTATAAAGTAAATTATTTTAAAACTTTAAAAGGAATATAATGTCTAAATATATATTTATAGTAAGTATATTTATAATTGGTATCTTCACAGGATGTACATCAAAAAATGGAAATTATGATGTAAGAATGAATAAAAATTTACACTATGCGATTAGGGTAAATGATATAAGACTAGTAAATGAATTAATTGAAAATAATGCTGACTTAGAAGAAAAAGATGAATATGGTTACACACCATTACACTTAGCGGCAAGATTTAACCACTATGATATTGCAAAAATGTTAATTACAAAAGGTGCAGATGTAAATAGTTTTGATAACTATTTTGATACACCATTACTTGATTCTACAAGAAATGGTTATGCTTTTATTTCTGAGTTATTAATTTGTAATGGGGCAAAGGTAAATATCAAAGATGAAAAAGGTATTTCTGCTTATGATTATGCTGTAAAAGCAACAGATATGAGAACAGCTAAATTGTTAAGTTCTAAAAATATTCAAGCACAATGTGTAGGGAAAGTTGTTACTCCTAAGAAACCTACAAATGTTCAATTTTATAATCAAATCTCAATTGACGAATATGGTGTTTTAACAGATAATAGACCTAATATTTGTGGTGATGTTTTTGATACAGATGTACAAAGAATACAAATTTCTTTTGATTCTGGTGAAAGTGTTATTGAGGCAAATATCTTAGGAAAAAGATGGTGTGCACAAGTTCAAGAGAAACTTTTAAATGGATATTATAGAGTAGATGCTATTTCTGTAAATTCAATGAATGAGAAAGGTTTAGTTTCAGAAGAATTAGAAATTAAAGCTGTTAATAGCTTACCTTCTTTATTAAAAAAAGAGTTTGAAAAAGATTTAAATAACTGGCATGCTACTTTTGATGAAAAGACTTTGACTTTTAGATTTAATAATCCTTCTTTATTATTTGAAAGAGGAAGTAATGATTTAAAAGAGGAATTTAAAACTATCTTAGCAAACTTTTTCCCAAGGTATGTAGAGGCATTAATTCAATATAAAACTTCAATAAAAAAAGTTTATATAGAAGGTCATACTTCTTCCGCTTTTAATAGTGTAACTAGTGAAGAAGAAAAATTTAAAAGAAATATGGTTTTATCTCAGCAAAGAGCAGATGCTGTATTAGAATATTTAAAAACATTACTTGATTCATCTATTATTGAAAATGAAACTTTTATAAATGAAAATTTTGTTGCAAAAGGAAAATCTTCAAGTCAACTAATTCTTAATGAAGATGGAACAGAAAATAAAGAGTTATCAAGAAGAGTTGAATTTAGAATTGAAAGTAAATAGTTAAATTTAGAGGCTAGATATGAACCATTTGTTAGCAAAAACAAGAGAATCTTTGGCATTAGGCACACCATTTAATATTGATAGTAAAAATTTAGAAATCACTTATGATTCTAAAATTTCACAAGTATATATTACTCTTTTTCAAGAGGGCTTAAGGCCTATTAGATGGGGCTCAAAAAAAGAGAGCTTTGAAGAGACAATTAAAAGAATCATTTTTAAAATAAAAACAAATCCTAGTTTTTATTCTTTTAATATCAATGATAGTTCAAAATGTAGGATTCTTTTTGAAATTGTTACAAAAGAGTATCCTTGTAATATTAGAAACTTAACTACTTTAAGAATGAAATCTCCAAATAGATTTGAACCTGGAGTAAATGGACTAAAGTATAAATATGAAGGTATTACAAGATTTTTTATGCCTACAGATGGTTATACAAAATCTATAATGAGTGTAAATCAGTTATTAAACTATTTATCAAAACAGTGTGGAATTGCAAGAAAAACAAATAAGATAAGTGAAAGAGTTCATTTAATGAGAAGAGAGCCAATAGAGTATACTTTTCTTGAATCTGAAGCTTATATTACCTATGAAGATGAGGTATTAAAACTTAATAGAGGTTATCCTGAGCCAGTAGAGTTTTCTAAAGAAATAGTTTATGATAAGATGATTAAAAGCTCTGATTGGTTAATTGAAAATATGAATGAAGATGGTAGCTTCTTATATTTTTATGACCCTTATAAAAATACTATTGTAGATGATTTACACCCTAATATGATTAACCCTTTATATAATAATATTTTAAGACATAGTGGTGGAACAATCACTTTATTGCGAGCTTTTGAATTAAGTAAAAAGAAAATCTATTTAGAAAAAGCAAAAGATTCATTAGACTTTTTAATCTCTACTTTTAGAACACATACTTATAAAAAAGAGTATGCTTGTTATCCTTTTTTTAATAAAAAATCTAAATTAGGTGGAGCTGGAATAGGCTTAGTTGCTTTGATGCATTATTATATACATACAAAAGATGAATCTTATAGAAAATATATAGATGGTTTAGTAAGACATATTTTAAGTAGAGTTGATAAAGATGGGGAACTGATTGGATATTATATACATCCTTTATACAATGAAGGTAAACCATTAATAAATCCTGATGATGAAATAAAGAAAAATCTTTTCTCTTTTTATTATCCAGGAGAAGCCTTATTAGGACTTGCTTTATATTATCATCATGCTAAGAATATAGATAAAAAGTTTAAAAAAGAGATAAAAGAAAAAAGTGAACAAGCACTTGACTTTCTAGTTGATGTAAGACCAATAAAATATGATTATATGTTTGAATCATTACCTGCTGATGCTTGGCTTATGCAGGCAATTGAAGAGTGGGTAAAAGTAGAAGGCTTAAAAAAACAAAGTTATATTGATTTTGTTTTTAATGATACAAAACAGATGTTTGAACATATGTATAAAGATGAAAATACATTCTCTTTAAACAAAGACTATATAGGTGGTTTTTATTATGAATATGGAGACCATGTTTACCACGATGCTTCAAGATGTGAAGGGGTGGTTAGTGCTTATTATTTAGCTAAATATTTAGGTGATGAGCAAAAAGCTTCATGGATAATGGAACATATGATGTTAAGTGCAAAAGGCTTAATGAAAACATTCCATGACGAAAAATCAGTATATGCACATATAAATCCTAAAAAAGCTCTTCATAGTTTTAGATTTAAACTAACACGTCAGTGGGTTAGAGTTGACTCAGTTCAACATGCTGCTTGTTTCTTTGGAAGATTACTTCCTGTTTGGCAAAAAGAAGAAAAAATTATAGAAAAAAAAGCTGCTAAGTGTAAAGTTTATGATTATAGTGAAATAAATAGTTATGAATTATTTGAAGAGTTTTTTCATAAAGTAGAAGAGACTTCATCTTATGGAAAAAAAGTAGTTATTGTATCTGAATTTGTTGATGAAATGAGTGTCCATAGTTTAGATATAGAAAAATATAAAACATTGATTTCTAAAGCAAAGATAGATTCACTTTATACAATTGGAAGTTTTACAAATCATATTGAAGTTATAGAAGATATAAATATTTGGAAAAATCATTCTCAAAGTTTTGATACTTTAGAGAATGAGATTTTAAATGAGTTATCTGAAAATGATATCTTGTTTATAAAAACAAATAAAGATTTAGAAAAGTTTATTCATAAAGTTCAACTATAAGGGAAGTATTAATATGTCTGGAATTAAATATTTAAAACAATTTGATATATCACAATTTTGGAGATTTTTTGTTGATGGAAGATTTCAAAAAAAATATAATGGCTGGGTTGGATATGAAGGTGGTGAAAGAGGAAGTGTTCCTGCTTTATTAAATGGTTTTTGTCATATGCTTGACAACTTTGATATTTCAAATGGTTTAAAAGCTACATATTTAAGAGAGCTTCATAAGATTTGTATGTTAAGTGTAGAAACAACAAATTTAAAATCAAGTCCAGGAGATATAAGATATTTAAATTCTGGGATGCCTTTTTTTGCTAAATCAACAACTTATGAGCATTTAGTAGAAGTTTTTGAGTTGAGAAAAGGAGATGGTACTGCAATTTTTAACTCAAAACAATGGGGTAAAACAGCAGATGAGTTAAATGTAGATGAAGTTTATGACTTTATGTTAAAAGATGGAAAAATTAATTATCGAAACTGGTACCCTAATCTAGATAAGAAACAAGTAGAAGCTTTAGAAGGGAAACTAAGTTTACATGAGTTTTATGAAGCTAAACATTCAGTTCAAATGTTAATGGTTTCAAAAATGGAAGAGATAGTTGATAGATATAATAAAAATATAAAAAAAGCAAAAACTGATGAAGAAAAATTAAGAGTTATATCTTTAGTACCAAGAGAACTTGAATTATTACACCCTTTCCCTGATGGTAATAGTAGAACTTTCTCTTGTGTAACTTTATCTCATCTTTTGATGTTTAATGGTTTTCCTCCAGCATTATTAGATAATCCTAATCTAGATAATGAAGTATCTCATGACCAATGGATAGAAGAAGTAAAAAAAGGGATGAAAAGAACTTTAGAACTAATAAAAAATCCTGAAATCTCTTTATTTAATTATTCAATATTAGATATGGAACCTGAAAATAGAGAAAAGTTTGTGGAAATGTCTTTAGTTTTAAAAGAAAAAATAGATTCTTTTAAAGAGATTTTTTTATCTCCTACTAAATTAGTTGAATATACAAGAGGTGTTTGGCTAACAGATATTAATGATAGTATGACTTTTACAGGTGTGGGAACTTACGGAACTTATTATAGTGGAAATATCTATTTCACAATGGCAATAAGAGACTGGATAAAAGAGAAAAAAGATCCTATGCATGAGCTTAAAAAAGTTCTTAAAAAAGATATAAAAGCAGTTGTTATTGATGATAAAAAATATTTAAAGTATGTTGAGCATTTACCAGTTTTATTAGTTGATGATTGTTTTGAAGCTTTTAAACAGTGTGCAATAAAAGTAAGACAAGAGCATAATCCTTATACTGTTTTAGTAACAGGAACAGAGGGGAAAACTGGTGCAAAAGTACAATTCCATCATATTTTAAATAAACAAATAAAAACTCATGCTGTATTAAATAGTGCAAATACAGAAGTACCTGTTTTAAGATCTTTAATCAATTTAGAAGTAGATGATAAAGTTGAAATCAATGAGGTTTCAGTGGGAAGTGATGAAGCATATAGAGTTGAAAGAGCAATGATGGTAAATCCTAATTTATGCTTTTTTACAAATATTGGTCCAAACCATATGGATATGCACAAAACTATTGAAAATATTATGATTGCAAAATCTTCTGTTGTTGAAGGTTTAAAAGAAGGTGGAAAATGTATTGTAAATTCAAATATAGAACATTATCCAAAATTATTAAATGCAATTTATAAAAGAAAACCAAATGTTGAAATTATAAGTTATGGTATTACAAAGAGTGATAAGGCACAACTTTTAAAACAAACTTTTGATTCAAAAAATATTGGTTGGAAAGTGGAAGCTAATATTGATGGAATAAAAGTTAAATATTTTGTTCCTATGATACAACAACATGCACCATTAGCAAGTGTTGGGATTTTATTAGCCGTAAAAGAGATGGGATTTGATGTTTTAAAAGCTGCTAAAGATTTTGAAGGAATTGAACCATTTGAAACTATGGGAAGAGTAATAAAAATTTCTAAAAAATCAGGAGATGTTTTATTTTATGACCAAAGTAGAAGAGGTGGAATTCATGGAATGAAATCAGCTTTTAATGATTTAAAGAACTTTAAAGTACCAGGGAAGATAATTGCTTTAGTTGGTGGGATTTCAATTAAAAAAGATTCTTCATGGACTCAAGAGTCTCATTCTGAGTTAGCAAAACTAATTAATGAAAGTAATATTGATAGGTTATATACAACAGGTAACTTTATGAATTATGTTCATGAAAATTTAGAAAATAAAAATATTTTAGTTTCTCATGAAGAAGATATTGATGTTCTTGCGAAAAGCTTATATTTAGATATAAAAGGTGGTGATTTATTATTTATAATAGGAAGTGCTTATTTATATCTAGGAAGAGTATCAGATAGAATTTTAAAAATGAAAGATAGAAGTATCTTTGATTATAGAATAAATGATTATAAATTAACAGATAAAAAAATAAATGAATATAAATCTTTAGTAACAATGTTTGAATTAGAGAATTCAACAATAAAAATAAATGATTTATTATATAAATATGAATTAACTGCAAATAGTTTTAAAGAATCTCTTTCAAAGTATAAAAATTTTACAGAATTTAGAAAAACTTTATTATTAGAATTTTTTACAACTATAGATAAATATTTTATTTCAAAAAAGCTAGTAAATGTAAATGAAGATATAAAAAGTACAGGTATGAAATCATACGTTTATAATGAAGAATATTGTGAAATGTGGTTTAATAATTTAGATAAAAAAGTAGAATTACCTAAAAAACAGCTTTTTGGAAGTTTCTATTACTTTGGAAATAAAGAGTATCTTTTACATATTGAAGTAGCAACTTTAAATCTTCATATTGGATTTGTAAAATATGAAAAAGAGAATGGGAAATATAAAGTTTCAAAGATGAATGAAAACGATAGAATTTCCTTAAAAAAATTTATAAATAGTTTAAATTTTGATAAAAAATTTGAAGGCAGAACTTGGGGCTTAGGATGGGTAAGTTTTGACTATGGTAAATTTATTGATTTTATTAATGCAAACAATTATATAACAGCAACAGATTTTAAAAAAAGTGAATTATATAAAGATATTTTAGAGCCTTTATTAGAAAGGTTCTAAATGAAAGTTAATTTTAAAAATATTAGTTTTGTAAAAAAAGAGTATGAATACTGTTTTATAAGTAACCCTTTTAGAATTTTTTATAATCTTTCAAAAGATGATAAAACACCTGCTAACTTAAAATTTAGCTATAAAAAAGATATTCCTGATTACATAATAAATATTTTTAAACTTTTCTTCCAAGCAAATGAAATATATACAAAAAAACTTAAGTTAAGAAATCCACTAAAAGAAGGGATTTATTTTGATAAAGGTGCTGAGTTTATTGATATATTAATAGTAGATATACCTAAACAAAAAGGTTTGGTAGCTTCAGAACTTGTAGATAATAGTGAATACTTTTTAGAAGAAGATATGAAAGGTAAGGCTGTTAAAATCCAAATTCATAATGATTTGATAGAAGATACAGCAACTCCAATACATGAATTATTTCATGTTTTTCAATATAACTACTGTAATTTTAATAATATGTGGTTTATGGAAGGCTTAGCTAGATGGAGTCAAAATTTAATTCATAAACGACAGATGAAAGATGAGATATTACCTCAAACAATAGAAGAGTTAGATTCTCTTTTATTAAGAGCTCATGATGCAGAATATTTTTTTAGAAAACTATTTTTTTATGTTGATGATTTATCTTCTTTTATTAAGAATTTTCTTTTAAATTGTGAACTAGAAGAGAAAGAATTATTAGCTGAATTAAAAATAGAAAAAATACAGAAAAAATCAATAATAAATAATCTTTATGTTTTAAATGCATTATTAAAAACTTTTGAGAATGTAGATTTAAAAAATAAAAAAGAGATAAGAGTTTTTTTAGAAGTAATCGAACTTTATATAATAAGAGAAAGTAAAAAAAATGTCTTACATAATTTAGAAGTGGAAACCTATCACTACAATAGTTATGATAATCTTCATATGATTGAAGGAGATTTAATTATCTCTGATACTAATTTAAAAATATTAGATGGATTCAATAGAATAAAACAGATATCTGGGACTTTAAAGATTAGTGATAATAAAGTTCTTGAAGAAATTAATGGTTTTCATTCTTTAGAATATGTAAAAAATATTGAAATAACACATAATGAAAGTTTAGAAAATATATATGCTCTAAGTAAATTTTTTTTAAAAATAAAAAGAATAGATGGTTATATTAAGATTACTTCAAATAAGAAATTAAGAAGTATTGCTTTTTTAAGAGGTTTAGAACATACGGGATCTTCTTTATATTTACATAATAATAACTTAACTTCTTTAAAAGGATTAGAGTATTTAACAACAGTTGTTGCTAGTCTTTCTTTATCTTCTAATTCAATAAAAAGTTTAGAAGAATTAAATAATTTGAAAAAAGTTTATGGTTTATTATCTGTTGCACATAATAAACTAGTTTCTTTAAAAGGTCTTGAAAATCTTGAATTTTTAAAAACAACAGTTTGGAATTCTCAAAGCAAAACTATTTTATTAAATGGAAACCCCAATTTAAAAGATATAAAAGCTTTAGAAAATATTCTTACTTATGAAAGATATTTAATTATTTATACGGATGATATTAATCAGTATAAAATAAAACCAAATAGCAATTCTAATTTTCATAAAAATATTTTAGAACTTTATGATACTAAAAATAAATGTTTCATTCCAACTTATGAATTTGTTGAAAAAATAAAACATAATTATGAATATTTTGGTAGAACAACTCATAATGAAAAGCTAACTCATCTTTTTGATTTTGAAATGAAAAGTGATATTTTAGTAATCTCTTTTTCTGGATATGGAGGACATTTAGGTGGAGTATTTAATTCTCGTTATCCTTTTATTACAAATGAAGTAATTACAAATAAGATTTTTATTTTAGATAATTCAGATTCTTGGTATCACAATGGCTCAAATGTAATTGCAAATAGTATTGATGAAATAGTAAATCTATTAAGTTATTTTATAAAAAAAGGCAATTATAAAAAAATACTTTGTATTGGCTCTTCAATGGGTGGATATATGGCTTTAATTGCAGGAAAACTTTTAAATGTAACTAATGTTTTAGCCTTCTCTCCTCAAACTTTTATTGATAATAAAACAAGAAAAAAGTTTTCTGATAAAAGATGGAATAAAGAGTTAAGTAAAGTAAATGAAAAATATACAAAATATTTAAATATAAAAGAACTTTATAAAAATAGTAATATTAATAATAAAATTGAAATTCACTATTCTGAAAGTGTCCCTTTGGATGAAGTTCATGCTTTATATTTAGATGATAAAAGAATAAAACTTTTTTCTTATAAAAATTGTGATCATTATGTGAGTGTTTATTTACATGAAAAAAGATTATTGGAAGATATGGTTTTAAAACATTTAGGAATAGAGAAACATAAAAAGAGTAAAAATAAAATACTCTTTGCAGATAAGTGGCAAAGTACATTAAAAAAATGTTCTTTTATAGAAGCTTATCATACAAGTTTTAGTGATATAAAAAAAGTAATTGATTTTGCACTAGATAATAAAATCAATATCTTATTTGGAAATAACTATTCTGCTCAAAAAGCAATTGCTAAAAATGAAAAACTTTTAAAAGAAAAAGGTTTGAAATTTTTAGTTAATACTCAAAAAACATTAAAACACTTTGTCGATAAAAAACTGTTTTATGATTTAATGCTTCAAAAAGGATATGAGCAATATGTTCCAAAATATTATTCTAATGAAAATGAAGTTATCTATCCTTGTATTGTAAAAACTATTTCAGGTGGAGCAGGAAGAGGTATTTTTATAGCTTACTCAAAAGATGAGATTACTTTTAAAGATAAGAATCTAATAATATCTGAATATTTACCTAGTAAGGTAGAGTATGCAACTACTATTTTTATGAAAAAAGGGAAGATTATTGAAGATTTTACTTTTAGTAAAAAAGTGGAAAAAGATTTTTATGTTTTACAAGCAGAAAAAAAAGAAACTATTAAAGTAGAATATTGTGAAACTCCTTTTTTAGAGCTTTTTGAAGAAATAGTATCTTATTTAAGTAGTAATGATGATTATTGCCAGTGTAGTATTAATTTTAAAATAGAAAATAATATTCCTAAAATTTTTGAGATTAATCCAAGAGTTGGTTATACCCTTTCAGGATTCCCTACTTATTTTGAAAAATATATTGACAGATATATAAGTGAGCTGGATATTTGATATGGAACAACTATTTTTTACTCCTAAAGAAATAGCAGAAATAGTTGATGGCTATTGGGAAAATTATGATGATAATCTAAAAATAAATGAGTTTCATCATACTTATCATTATTTAAAAGAAGGTAATGCTTTTGTTGTTATCTCTGATAATTGGCACAACCCTAAAGCTTATAGAAATAATGAAAATAAAATTACTAGAGCTATAAAAAAAGGAGTAAGTGCTTTAATTGTAAAAAATGATTTAGAGATTAATACAAAAATTCCTATACTGAGAGTTGAAAATACCTATCAAGCTTTAAAGAAACTAGCTGAATTTGCAAGTTTAAAAACAGAAGCTAAAAAAGTATTAATAACTGGAAGTTATGGAAAAACAGGCTTTAAATCACATTTATATCATGTAATTAAAAATCAAGCTTCTACTTATACAAGATTAAATAGTGCAAATTATACTGCAAGTAATTATTGTAATTTAGCTTCATTAAAAAAACAGAATAAAGCCTTTTTAATGGAAATCCCTGTTGCTAATAAAAGTAAAATTCAAAGACGAAGTAAACTAATAAAACCCAATATTGCTGTATTAACATCTATTGGACATGAGCATATTGAAAGATTTAAAACAATTGAAAAGATAATTGAAAATAAATTATCAATTGCTACTTCATTAGATGAAAATAGTAAATTTTTAGTAAATGCAGATGATAAACATTATTCTAAAATTCAAAAAGAACTTAGTAAATATAAAAATCTCACAATTAAAACATATGGTACAAAACCTTCAAATAATGCATATATCTTATATAAAAAATTTAAAAATTTTGGTTGGGATGTAATTGCAAAAATTGAAAATAAAGTAGTAGCTTATAGAGTGCCTTTTTTAGAAGAATATGCTCCAACAAACTCTTTAGGAGTTCTTCTTTGTACTTATCATTTAGGATTTGATATTCATGAAGCAGCAAATAGTTTTTATAATATAGAAAATTTAAAAAGTAGTGGTGTTTTTTATAAAGCTTCTTATAAAAATAAATCATTTTTTTTATATGACCAAAGTAATAGAGGTGGAATAGAAGGATATATAAGTTTTTTTAAAACATTAAAGTTAATTTCAAATGAAGAAATAAATAGAAAAATTTTATTGACTTCAGAATTTGTAGATTACAAAGATGGAGAGATGCAATTAATTGATTCTAAATATTTTCAAACGTTAATCAAGGCTTCTGGCTTAGATGTTTTATATAGTGTTGAAAAATTTAGTGAACATATCAATGTCTTAGAGGATAAATCAATTTGGAAAAATCATAGTATAGATTTTGAAAATATAAAAGATGAGGTTCTGGATGAAATTAAAGAGAATGACTTATTGTGTGTAAAAGGTATCTTTGAAAGTAATCTTCCTGCTTTTATAGAATATATAAAAAATTTAGAAGGTTTTAAATTAGAAACAATTAAAAGTACACCAAGAATGAGATCTAAAAATGAGTCTTTACGACAACTAAGAACTTTAGAAGTAAATGATATCAAAGATTTTAAAAAGTATATAAACTTAGAAAAAAAGAGAGCTTGGATATACTATTTCCCTTTTATTTATTTTTGGTCTTTATCTTCAAGTAGAGAAATTCTAATAGAAAAAGAAAAAGATTTTTTAAATTTATTTTTATTAGATAAGTTTAATAGAACCTATCCTCCAAAATTGTCTTTATATTTACCTACCTTACCATTATTAAAAGAGAAATTAAATAGTGCCTTTGAAAGAATTTTTAAATATAAAGGTTATAAGAAAGCTTCAATTATTTGGTTAGATAAAGAAGACGTTTCTATTCTAAAAGAGATGGAGAAAAAAATCACTTTTGAGTATAAAACTTTTGACTATTTATATGACCCTTCTATCTATGAAAATCTTAGTGGAAAAAAATTTAGAAACCTACGACAAGATTTAAATAGTATTGCAAAAAATGAAAAGATAGAATTTTTACCATATTCTTTAGAATATAAGAAGTCTTGCTTAGAAATTTTTGATAAATGGATTAATATTCAACGTTCTAAGTATGGACGATTAAGTGATGAGAAATATACTCGAAATGCAATTTTATATTATAATCTTTTTGATAATGAAGATTTAGAAGGATACGTAGTATTAAATAATAAAAAGGTAGTAGCCTTTGGATTTTCAGGAAAAATGAGTGATGATATAGCAAATATGTTTATTGGCAAAAATGATTTTTCTTTACCAAGAGTTCAATCTTATTTAAAATTTAAATTCTTACAAATAAATAAGGATTATCTATTAGTAAATGATGGACCAGGTTTAAGTAAGGGCTTAGATCACTCAAAGAGAATTTTCTGTCCTGTTAAAAAGCATAAACTATATAAAGCAAATTTAGATAAAAGGTAAACAAATGAGAATTATAAAGATTTTATTTTTTGCTATTTTACTTAGTAATATCTCTTTTGCAAAAGATATTACTGAAAAAATAGAGTATCTTGGAACTCCTTATGCAAAACAATATAAAAAAGCAGAAGATGTATATTCTCGTAATTCATGGGATTTACAAGTATATGATAAAAAACTTTTTATTGGAGCGGGAAATAGTGCTAATGAAGGACCTTCAAAAAACTCTGGACCTGTAAATCTAATGGTATATGATTTAGAAAAAGAGAAGTTTTATAGTGAAGGTAAAATAGATGATGACCAAGTAGATATTTTCAAGATTTTAAATAGTAAATTACTAATTCCTGGGCATGATGCAAAAGGTAGTTGGGATTGGGGGAATTTTTATATTCGAAAAGATGATGATTCTTGGAAAAAATTTAGAAATATACCTAAAGCATTACATGTTTATGATTTAGTATTAAAAGATAATAAACTTTTTGCTGGATTAGGTCTTTATGAAGGTGCAGCAGTTGGTATTACAACAAATCTAGGTAAAACTTGGGAAATTCAAAAAATTGGAAGAAGCAGAGTCTATAGTTTTATGAATTTAGATGATCAATTGTTTGCATTAAAAAAATTTAAAAGAACTTCAAAACCTTATTTTAGTGTAGCTCAATATATTAATGGAAAATTTATTCCAAGGTATGATATTAGTATTTACGATATGTTTCCTGATACAAAATTTAAAATAAAATATTCAAGAGCAACAAGAATTATTAGTTTTGATAGAAGAGCCATTTATATAGGAGCATATAAATACAATAGTCATCAAACAATACCTTTTGGAATATATATTGCTACATTAAAAGATAAAAAAATCATTAGTAAAAAAATTAATTTAGACAAAGGTTTTATAGCAAATGATATTCTAAAAAGAGAAAATGATATTTATATCTTAGCCTCAAAAACTACAAAAAAAGGTGTAAAAAATAGAGTTTATCATACAACAACAAAAGAAATTGATAAATTAAAAACACTTTTTACTTTTGATTATGATACTTTTGCTAGATCATTTGAATTATATAAAAATGATTTTTATTTTGGGATGGGAACAGATGTTTCAGAAGGAGAAGATTGGTCTTTAAAAGAGATTTCTTCAAAAACAGGAGATATTCTTAAAATTGATGCTAGTGAGTGGCTAAAGTAAAATGAAAAAAAATATAATCTGCTACCTAAATGGAGTTAGCTCTAGTGGAAAAACTTCAATTTGCTCTTTTTTAGTAGATTATTTTAGTGAACCTACAATTTATCTAAGTTTGGATAATTTCCATAAGGTATTATGTAAAAAATATTCAACTGAAAAATGGCCTTTATATAAAGAAGAAGTAAAAGGCTTGCATCGTACTGCAAAAGTATGGTATGACATGGGCTTTAATGTAATTATAGATAATGTTTTAGAAACAAGTAGTTTAAAGCAAGATGCCAAAAGAAAACTTCCTTCTGCAAAATATATTGGTGTACACTTATCTTTAAAAACCCTTTTAGAAAGAGAGAAAAAAAGAGGACGAAATGACTTTAAATTGGTTAAATATCAATTTGAAAGAGTACACAAAGATATGGATTATGATTTTTCTGTAGATAGTGAAAAAAGTTCTTCTGAAGAGTTAGCAAAAAGAATTTATGAAGAGATAAATAATGATTAAAAAAAAACTATTTTTCTTTTTTATATTAATCTTTTTTATAAACTTAAATGCAAAAGAAGTTTTACTTTTAGGAAATCCGTACTCTAAATATTATAAAGATAATGAAAATATATATGCAAGAAATATTTGGGATATGCAATTCTTTGAAGGAAAAATATATTTAGGTGCTGGAAATAGTAGCAATATAGGTCCTGCACAAAATGCTGGAAGAGTGACAATTATAAGTTTTAATCCAAAAACAGAAAAGTTTGAGTATGAGTATGAAGTAGCAGAAGAACAAATAGATATTTTCAAAGTTTATAATAATAGATTATATGTTCCAGGGCATGATGCAACACAAAAATGGACTTATGGAAATATTTATAAAAAAGAGAAAGATAAATGGGAAAAATATAGAACACTTCCTAAAGCTTTACATGTCTATGATCTTGTAGAAAAAGATGAACAACTTTTTACTTCAATAGGATTATTAGGAAATAGTGCTGTTTTAATAAGTGATTTAGCAGCTTCTACGTGGAAAGAGATATTACATGGTAGAGGAAGAGTTTATAGTTTTATGCTCTTAGAGGATAAGCTTTTTGCAATAAAAACTTTTAAAAAACAAGTACCTACTGAACTTAGTATCACTCAATGGATTAAAGAAAAAGAGATTTTTTCCTCAAGATTTGATTTAAATGTGAATAGAATGTTTCCTAATACAAAACTTGAAAAAAAAATGATTAAAATCATTAAAACTACAATATTAAAAAGTGGTAATTTGTATATTGGAGCTTATACTCATAATGATCATCAAAATTTACCTTTTGGTTTATATTTTATTTCAAATGATTTACTAATAAATAAAGTAGAGTTAAAAAAAAATGAAATACCTAGAGATATAATTGTTAGAGAAAATAAAGTATATGTATTAGTAAGTGACAAAAATAAAAATATCATTTATTCTTTTGAGTTTAAAAATGATAATTATAAAATAAACAAGATTTTAAGTTTTTCATATAAAACTTTTGCAAGAAGCTTTGAAAAGTATGATAATTGTTTTTATTTTGGAATGGGGAGTGAGATAAAAAACCCTAAAAAATGGGATTTAAAAGAATTGAAAATAGAAACTGGAGATATTTTAAAGGTTTGTAATGATTAAATTAATAGTTTTAGTTTTTCTTCCTTTTTATTTTTTATTTGCAAAGAATGAGAATGTTTATATAAAAGAAGAATTTAGAATTTATTATACTTTAACAGGTAAAAATGCATTACCTTTAAAAAATCAAGAAGATAAAAATAATAATCAAGTACCTGATTATGTAGAAAGTATCTATGAAAAATTAAGATTTGCTTCTGATTTGATAAATAAAAAGCTTCATTTTAAAAGCCCTTTAACTCAAAAAAGATTCCATGGGGCTAAGTATATTGATATTTATTTAATAAATTTAAAAGC
The DNA here is from genome assembly GCF_003346815.1 of Halarcobacter bivalviorum. Taxonomy (NCBI): domain Bacteria; kingdom Pseudomonadati; phylum Campylobacterota; class Epsilonproteobacteria; order Campylobacterales; family Arcobacteraceae; genus Halarcobacter; species Halarcobacter bivalviorum. The sequence goes on along the minus strand of NZ_CP031217.1, from coordinate 2,434,069 downwards.
AAGAGGTGCTGCAAGTGATATTTTAAATAAAAAAAACAAATCAATAAGTATAAAGTTATCAACAGATTTAATTCCAAATACATTGACACCTCTTCATGAATTTTTTCACTTAGTTCACTATGGTTATACTTATTTTAATAATCGTTGGGTTATGGAAGGACATGCCAGATGGATTGAAAAAATTGCAAAAAATGAGAAAGGAAACTATAAAAGAAAACTTCCTCAGAGTATTGTAGAATTAGAAATCTTACTTAATAGCACCTATTCTTCTAAATACTTTTGGAATAGATTAGCTTATTTATATGATAATAGTTTTGAAAATACACAGTTGTTTTTTTTAAAAGTATTAGAAAAATTAGCTTTATATGATAATAAAGCAGAAGAGTTTTATTTCTATCCTAAACAAAGATGGACAGAAAAACAGCAAAAATCTTTTAATAATAATATATTTATTTTAAATGCTATAAAAGAGACTATCTTAGCTTTAAGAATGAATGAAAAAGAAGCTTTAGATTTTGTAACTTTAATAGATAAATATTTAAATTATATGGAATATGAGAATAATAAAAAAAATTTAACAAAAGAACTAAGAAGAATAGACTTTATCAAATTTAGCAAAAGTTATGATGAAGATTTTATTTTTAAAATTAATAAAATAATCAAAGAAAAACAAATCAAAGAAAGCAAAATTTTCCCTTCTAAGTCTTTATATTACAATAAGAAAAAAACAATCACAAAAGCAGTGATGTATAAAAATGGATATTTATATATTGGTGAATATATAAAAGAAAACTCTTTTGGAGTTTATTTTACTAATAAAAATATCTCAACTTTCGAAGAACTTTCATTAAATGATAATTATATACCTATAGATTTTTTTATAGAAAATGACTATATTTATTTAATGGTTAAAGATAAGACATCTTCATATGAAAGAATAAAAGTTTTAAGAACAAAAAATAAATTTTATTGGGATTTAGTTTTTCAATTTGATAATAATGAAAAAAATCTTAATAAATTTTTTTATGACAAAAGTACTTTTTACTTTATAAATAATGCAGATAAATTACTCTATACTATCAAAAAAGAAATTTGATAATTAATTATATTATTGCAAAGGCCTAAAATGTTTAATTTATATAATAAATATATTTTTACTCCTGGTCCAGTTAAGATGTATGAAAGTACATTAAAACTTGGTTCAATCCAAACTCCTTATTTTAGAAATGAAGAGTTTTCTCAAATAGTATTTGAATGTGAAAAAATCTTACTTGAAATATTAAATGCACCAAAAGGAAGTAGAGTACTTTTTTTAACAGCTTCTGGAACAGCAGGAATGGAAGCTTCTATACAAAATCTTTTAAATACAGAAGATAAAGCATTAGTAATAAATGGTGGAGGATTTGGACAAAGATTTGTAGATATTTGTAATATTCATAATATAAAGAATTATAATCATCAAATAAATGATAATAACCTAAAAAATACTGAAGAGTTAGAAGTTTATAAGGATGCAACAGCTTTATTAGTAAATGCTCATGAAACAAGTGTAGGAATATTATATGATTTAGAAAGTATAGGTAAGTTTACAAAAAAATATAATATTTTAAATATTGTTGATGCTATAAGTATGTTTATCACAGATAAACTTGATATGCAAGAACAAAATATAGATGTGGTAATTACAAGTTCACATAAAGGACTAGCTTTACCTCCTGGTTTAACTATGGTAGTTTTATCTCCTATGGCAATAAAAAAGATTAACCCTAAACATCAGTTATATTTTGATTTTAACAGTTATATAAAAGATGGAGAGAGAGGACAAACTCCTTTTACTCCCGCAGTATTAATAATTTTACAATTACATGACAGATTATTAAATATAAAGAAAGAAGGAATCTCTTTTCATAATAATAAAGCAAGAGACATAGCAGAGTATTTTAGAAAAGAAATTGAGAAATTACCTTTAGAAATATATAGTAATTTCATGCCAAATGCCATGACAACTTTAAGTCCACTTGATGAAAAAAGTGCAAGTGATATAGTAAGAGACTTAGAAAGAAGATATAACTGTGTACTTACTCCAAATGGTGGAGAACTTAAAGATAAGGTTTTTAGAGTTTCACATATGGGAGATATGACAAAAGAGTATGTAGATATATTAATTGATGCACTTTATGATTACTATAAAATAAGCAGGGGAGAATAAAATGAAAGTTTTAATAATGGCAGCTGGAGTTGGAAGTAGAATTAGTAGGCATCTTCAAGGACAACCAAAATGTTGTGTAGATATAAATGGCCAACCTTTAATTAGATACACCATGGAATTATTAAAAAAGAAAGGGATAAAAGAGATAGCTATTGTAACTGGATATCAAGAAAGATATATTCATCAAGCCTTAGAAGGTTTATCTTATGTTAGATATTTCAATCCTTTTTTTAGAGTAGCAAATTCGATCTCATCAGTTTGGTTTGCAAGAGATTTTTTAACTCCAGATGATGATATTATGATTATGAATGGTGATGTTTTTATGGAAGAGAAAGTATTAGATATTTTATTGGCTGAAAAAAGATCACCTCTAATGTTAAGTGATAGTACAAGAATTGAAGATGCAGACTATAGATTTAATTGGGAAGGTGAATTTCTAAAAAAATATGGAAAACATTTAACAAATAATGAAACTACAGGTGAATATGTAGGAATTGGAATTTTAAATAAAAGTGATCTACAAGTATTTAAGCAAAATGTTATAGATGCTGTTTCTAATGAAGATTATAGTTGTTGGTGGGAAGATATCATCTATAGAACTGTAGAAGATGGTAAAAAAGTTTATGTAAATGACATTGCTGGAGTATTTTGGGCAGAGGTAGATTATATAGAAGATTATGAAAGAATTAAAGATTTTATTTCATAAAAATAAAAGCGACTAATAAGCAACTTTTTTATTTTATAATTGGAGTAGGAAATTTTCAGTTTCAAGCGAAGGAAAAAAAATGATTAAATTAATAATTAGACATACAAATGCAGAATTAGAGGAAAAAATAGTTGAAAATGGTATGACCTTTCAACCTCAAGAAGGGGAACAATACTATTTAGTAGGTGCCGATAATTATACTTTTAACTTAACCAATGGTGATAGTTCAATTAATTTAATTCTAAAACAAGGTGATGAAAAAATCAATTTAGTTTTAGAAAATATGGCTGACTTAATAAAAAGCAACAATCCTACTGATCCTTTTGCTTTAACAACTGCTCTTGGAGTATCTTCAACTCAAGACGGTATGAATGAAATTGAAAATGCTTTAAATGATCCTTCTTTAGAAAGCGCAGAAATAATAGAAGTTTTAAAAACTAATTTAGCAGAAAGTACAGTTGCAAATATTGATGGTGCAATTATCGATAATTTTGGTAGTTTAGCTGAGCAATTAGAAGCAGCAGCTGCTGGAACAGTAGTTTCTCAAACTTATTTTGGTGCACAAGAAGATACTGAACAAGAAGTGACTCCTGCTGAAACAGAAAGAAGTGACAGATTAGAAGGTGATACTGATACAGACACGGATACTGACACAGATACTGATACAGATACTGATACAGATACTGATACAGATACTGACACTGATACTGACACAGATACTGACACAGATACGGACACAGACACAGATACTGATACTGATACTGATACAGACACTGATACTGACACGGACACAGATACAGACACAGATACAGACACTGATACAGATACTGATACAGATACTGATACAGACACAGATACTGATACGGACACAGACACTGATACTGATACTGATACTGATACTGACACGGATACAGACACAGATACTGATACTGACACAGATACAGATACTGATACGGACACAGACACTGATACTGATACTGACACAGATACTGATACAGACACTGATACAGACACTGATACTGACACGGATACAGACACGGATACAGACACGGACACAGATACAGACACGGACACAGATACAGACACGGACACTGATACTGACACAGATACAGATACTGATACAGACACAGATACAGACACTGACACAGACACTGATACTGATACTGATACTGATACAGACACTGATACAGATACGGACACAGACACGGATACAGACACGGACACAGATACAGACACGGACACAGATACAGACACTGATACTGACACAGATACAGATACAGACACGGACACAGATACAGACACGGACACGGACACTGATACTGACACAGACACAGATACTGATACAGACACAGATACAGACACTGACACTGATACAGATACGGACACAGATACTGATACGGACACAGACACTGATACTGATACTGATACTGACACGGATACAGACACAGATACTGATACTGACACAGATACAGATACTGATACGGACACAGACACTGATACTGATACTGACACAGATACTGATACAGACACTGATACAGACACTGATACTGACACGGATACAGACACGGATACAGACACGGATACAGACACGGATACAGACACGGATACAGACACGGACACAGATACAGACACGGACACTGATACTGACACAGATACAGATACTGATACAGACACAGATACAGACACTGACACTGATACTGATACAGACACTGATACAGATACGGACACTGATACTGACACAGATACAGATACTGACACAGATACTGACACTGATACAGATACGGACACAGACACTGACACTGATACTGATACAGACACTGATACAGATACGGACACAGACACGGATACAGACACGGACACAGATACAGACACTGATACTGACACAGATACAGATACTGATACAGATACTGACACAGATACTGACACTGATACTGATACTGACACAGATACAGATACTGACACAGATACTGACACTGACACAGACACGGATACAGATACTGATACAGATACTGACACAGATACTGACACTGACACAGACACGGATACAGACACTGACACGGATACAGACACTGATACAGATACGGACACAGACACGGATACAGACACGGACACAGATACAGACACAGATACTGATACAGACACAGATACAGACACTGACACTGATACAGATACGGACACAGATACTGATACAGACACAGATACAGACACTGACACGGACACAGATACAGACACTGATACTGACACAGATACAGATACTGATACAGATACTGACACAGATACTGACACTGACACAGACACTGATACTGACACGGATACAGACACAGATACTGATACTGACACAGATACAGATACTGATACGGACACAGACACTGATACTGACACGGATACAGACACGGATACAGACACAGATACTGATACAGACACAGATACAGACACTGACACTGATACTGATACAGACACTGATACAGATACGGACACAGACACGGATACAGACACGGACACAGATACAGACACAGATACAGACACAGATACTGATACAGACACAGATACAGACACTGACACTGATACAGATACGGACACAGACACGGACACAGATACAGACACGGACACAGATACAGACACGGACACAGATACAGACACGGACACTGATACTGACACAGACACAGATACTGATACAGACACAGATACAGACACTGACACTGATACAGATACGGACACAGACACGGATACAGACACGGACACAGATACAGACACGGACACAGATACAGACACGGACACTGATACTGACACAGACACAGACACAGATACTGATACAGACACAGATACAGATACGGACACAGACACGGATACAGACACTGATACTGACACGGATACAGACACAGATACAGACACTGACACTGATACAGATACGGACACAGACACGGATACGGACACAGACACGGATACAGACACTGATACTGACACGGATACAGACACGGATACAGACACAGATACAGACACTGACACTGATACAGATACGGACACAGATACTGATACGGACACAGACACTGATACTGATACTGATACTGATACTGACACGGATACAGATACAGACACGGACACAGATACAGACACGGACACAGATACAGACACTGATACTGACACAGACACAGATACTGATACAGACACAGATACAGACACTGACACTGACACTGATACTGATACAGACACTGATACAGATACGGACACAGACACGGATACAGACACGGACACAGATACAGACACAGATACAGACACAGATACAGACACAGATACTGATACAGACACAGATACAGACACTGACACTGATACAGATACGGACACAGACACGGATACAGACACTGATACTGACACTGATACTGACACAGACACAGATACTGATACAGACACAGATACAGACACTGACACTGATACAGATACGGACACAGACACGGATACAGACACTGATACTGACACGGATACAGACACGGATACAGACACGGATACAGACACGGACACAGATACAGACACGGACACAGATACAGACACTGATACTGACACAGATACAGATACTGATACAGACACAGATACAGACACTGACACTGATACTGATACAGACACTGATACAGATACGGACACAGACACGGATACAGACACGGACACAGATACAGACACTGATACTGACACAGATACTGATACAGACACAGATACAGACACTGACACTGATACTGATACAGACACTGATACAGATACGGACACAGACACGGATACAGACACGGACACAGATACAGACACTGATACTGACACTGATACTGACACAGATACAGATACTGATACAGATACTGACACTGACACAGACACTGATACTGACACTGACACAGACACTGATACTGACACGGATACAGACACAGATACTGATACTGACACAGATACAGACACTGATACTGACACAGATACAGATACTGATACAGATACTGACACAGATACAGATACTGATACTGACACAGATACAGATACTGATACTGACACAGACACAGATACTGATACGGACACAGACACTGATACTGATACTGATACTGACACGGATACAGACACGGACACAGATACAGACACTGATACTGACACAGATACAGATACTGACACAGATACTGACACTGACACAGATACTGATACAGATACGGACACAGACACAGACACTGATACTGATACAGACACTGATACAGATACGGACACAGACACGGATACAGACACGGACACAGATACAGACACTGATACTGACACAGATACAGATACTGATACAGATACTGACACAGATACTGACACTGACACAGACACTGATACTGATACTGATACTGACACGGATACAGACACGGACACAGATACAGACACGGACACAGATACAGACACTGACACTGATACTGATACAGACACTGATACAGATACGGACACAGACACGGATACAGACACGGACACAGATACAGACACTGATACTGACACTGATACTGACACAGATACAGATACTGACACAGATACTGACACTGACACTGATACAGATACGGACACAGACACGGATACAGACACTGATACTGACACGGATAGTGATAGTGACTCAGATTCAGACAGTGATTCAGACTCTGATAGCGATAGTGACAGTGATTCAGATTCAGACAGTGATTCAGACTCTGATAGCGATAGTGACAGTGACTCAGATTCAGACAGTGATTCAGACTCTGATAGCGATAGTGACAGTGATTCAGATTCAGACAGTGATTCAGACTCTGATAGCGATAGTGACAGTGACTCAGATTCAGACAGTGATTCAGACTCTGATAGCGATAGCGACTCAGATTCAGACAGTGATAGCGACAGTGATTCAGATTCAGACAGTGATTCAGATTCAGACAGTGATTCAGACTCTGATAGTGATAGCGACAGTGATTCAGACTCTGATAGTGATAGCGACAGTGATTCAGACTCTGATAGCGATAGTGACAGTGACTCAGATTCAGACAGTGATTCAGACTCTGATAGCGATAGTGACAGTGATTCAGATTCAGACAGTGATTCAGATGATGACTATGAGTTAAAATATGTTAGCGAAAGTGCTGCATTTAAAAATGTAATTGGTATTTATGAGTTAGATTCTGATGGTAATCCTTCAGGAGAAGCAAAAATTGTAATAGATGATCAAAATGGTATGGCTCCTGATACATTCCTTGCTGATATGGATGCAAGTAAAGATTATGGATTCTTTATCATATCAGATGGAGCAAATAAAGTTGATGATGATAGTGTAATTACATTTGATACAACAGGTGATAAACCAATACTATTAATTGATGGAGAACCATCAAGTAAACCAGTATTCCATGATTCACCAGAATTTAATGCAGATGGAAAAGATCACTTTATTTTTGAATCTGATGGCAATGGTGGAACTAATATTAAAATTGAAGATATCCCTGGATTAGGAGATGCTGATTTTAATGATGTTATTTTAAATGTAAACTATGAGTTAGCAGATAAAATACTTGTACCTGAGACTAATCCAACAGATGTAACGATTAAAATGTTAATAGGAGAAGAACAAGTAGTAAATACTGGTTCAGGACAAGAATCTGGTGCTAATTATTGTGAAGTAGGAAATGAAAATTTAATCATTTCAAAAGGGTGGAATCACAATGAAACAACAGATGGAACTAATAGTGATGATTCTATTTATGTAGGTAAAGGTAATAATCAAACTATTAATGCTGGAGAAGGTGATGATTATATTAAAGCAAAAGGTGGATGGCATAATGATAACCTTACTATAAATGGTGAGGGTGGAGATGATTATATCAAACTATCTACAGGTAATTCTCAAACAGCATTTGGTGGAGAAGGTAATGATACAATAGATGTAAATGCACCTGGATGGATAGACAATGTAGAAATCCATGGTGGAGAAGGTAATGATAAAGCAATTATGCAAAAACTTGGACATGAGAATTACTTTGATGGTGGAGATGGCTATGATACGTTAGTTCTTCAAGGAAGAAGTAGTGATTATAAAATTGTAGAAAATACAGATGGAAGCTATAGTATTTCAGAGTCTAAATGGTATGGAAGTCAATTTAGTATGGTTGCAGAAAATATTGAGAAAATTGAATTTACAAGTGGTGAAAGCATTAACCTTGGTTCAGTTTCTTATGAATATCCTTTAACTTTAGATATAGATGGAGAGACAACAAACTTAAATATCTTAGTAGATAATTTACCAGATGGTACAATTATATCAGGGACAGATGTACTTGATAACAATGATGGTACATTTACTATTATAAGTAAAGATGGAGAGTTTGCTAATGATATTAAAATTGAATCTTCAAGTTCTTTATCTGATGAACAATTAAATGCAATTAGCTCAACAGGAGAACAAGCAATTGAATTATCAGGAAACTCTAGTGAAGATGGAGCAAATGGTGTCAATGATACAATAATAGCTGATGAAGCAGAAGACTTATCATTTGATAATAGTTCAGAAAGTATTGATGCCGGAACAGGGTTTGATACTTTAGAATTAGATTATGAAAGTATCGATTTAGGAGATATTCAAGCTACAAACTTTGAAGTTCTTGATTTAGATAATGACCTTAATCAGACATTAGATATTGATTTAGATGAGTTAATTGATTTAACTGATGATGATAATGATTTAATTATTGTTGGAAATAATGGAGATGAAATAAATCTAAGTGGTTCTGGATGGGAAAAAGGAAGTGAACATAAAACTGTTGATGGACAAGATGGTGAGTTTACTGAATATACAAATGCAAGTAACTCAAATATAACATTATTAATTGATAATGATATAGATGTAGATGATGATATATAATAATATACAAGAATAGGAAACTATTCTTGTATATATGGAATAATTTTGAATAAAAATAGTTTAGAAGAAGAAAACCAAAGATTAAAGCAAGAAATTGAAAATCTTAAAAGTAAAGTAAAACAAGAGATAGAACATAATAGAAGAAATGATGAAATGCTTTTTCAACAAAGTAAAATGGCTTCTATGGGTGAAATGATTGGAAATATTGCTCATCAATGGAGACAGCCACTTATGGAGCTCTCTTCTATTTTTATGCTAATTCAAAGTAGAATTGAATATGAAGGAAAGATTTCAAATACTGAATTATTAAAACAGATAGGAAAATCAGAAGAAATTACTTCATATATGTCTCAAACTATAGAAGACTTTAGAAACTTTTTTGCAAAAGAGAAAAAAAAAGAAGAATATAGATTATCAAAACAGATTAGCTTATCTGTTAGTATGGTAAATAACTCACTTAAACAAAATAATATCAAATTAGAAATCTTATTACATAAAAACCCTAAACATTATGGATATAAAAATGAATATGCACAAGTACTTATTAATATTTTAAATAATGCAAGAGATGCACTTCTTTTAAAAAATATTGAAAATCCAAAAATCACATTAGCTGTTGATAAAATCGATAACTTTAGTATATTGACAGTAGAAGATAATGCTGGTGGGATTACAATAAAACCAATAGAAAAAGTATTTGAACCTTTTTTTACTTTAGATAAAAAAGATGGAACAGGTATTGGTCTTTTTATGTCAAAACTTATTGTTGAAAATAATATGAATGGTAAATTACTCGTAGAGAATGGTAAATATGGAGCAAAATTTATAATAAAAATCCCTCTTTATTAAGAACTCATATTATTAAATTTATAACCCACTTTAGAAATATTTTTTATTGAATTTTTTCCTATTTTTTTTCTTAGTTTATTCATTAGTGATTTAAAAGCAGAATCAGTTGCTTCAAAATCATCTTCCCATACATTTACTTGAATCTCATCTTTTGAAACAGTTCGATCTTTATTTTTAAATAAAAAATCTAAAAGAAGCATCTCTTTTTTTGTAATATCTATTAAAATATTTTCTTTTGTTAACTCTTTTTTTGTAAAATTATATATTATTTCTTCCTCAAATTCGATAATTAAATCTGATTCAACACTACAATTTTCAGCAGCTTTTTTCAATGTGTCTTTTAGCTCTTTAAAATTAACGGGTTTTCTTAGATAGTCTACAAGATTTAACTTTACAGCTTCTAATAAATATTTTGTATCTGTATGTGCAGTTAATAAAATTACAGGAATACTTTTATTAGTTTCTCTTATATGTTTTACAAAGTCTAAGCCATTTTTTCCTGACATACTTATGTCACTCAAAATAATATCAACCTTATTATTTGTAAATTTATTTAAAGCTTCTTCATAGTTTGTAGCTTCATAAACTTCTTCAAACATATATCCTAATATTTCCGTAACATTGGTTCTAATAAGCTCTTCATCTTCTAGATATAATATCGTTAGTTTTTTTAAATTATTCATGTTTTTGTACTTTTAATTTGAAAGAAAATTATTAAATTATAAAAAAAAGTTGCTTAAAAGTTGTTTTTTAATCAAAATTACAATATAATAAATAAATAAATTATTAAATTGGGGCATAGATGAAAAAGTTAGCACATATACTACTTGTAACGGGGATTTCTTTTTCTGCATCAAATGCGGTATCATTAAAAGAGTCTGTTGTAAGGACACTAGATACTAATCCTGATGTATTATCAGAAAAACTAAATAAAGAAGCATATCGAAAATATGTTGATGAAGAGAAAGCAGATTATTATCCTACTCTAGATTTTCAAGCATTTTTAGAAGATACTGAGACTAGAAGTGATAGAGATAATGTCGAAACTGATCCTACTACAGGAAGAAAAGATGGGTGGAATACTTCTTTAACTCTTGAACAAATTATTTATGATGGAGGGAAAACTCCTAGTGAAGTAGAAGAGTTTAGACATAAATATTTTTCAAATAAATATAGAAGTAATCAAAGAGTAGAAGAAATAGTTAAAAGAACTGTTGATAGTTATTTAGATTTAGTAAAATATCAAGAGTTATTAGATCTATCTAATTTAAATCTTAAAATCCATGAAGATTATTTAATTTTAGCTCAGGAAAAAGAAGCAGTAAGTGGTGAAATTTTAGAAACATATGAAGTTAACTCAAAAAAACACTTTTTAATAGATAGATATTTAGAACAAGAAGTAGAACAAAAAGAGATAAAAAATACTTTCTTACAATATACAAGTATAAAAAACGTAGGTAATGTATGTAGACCCCAAATAGATGATAATTTAATTCCTAAAACAAGTGAAGAAAATGTTGAAGATGCTTTAAGAAAAAACTTAAAGATTTTAAAAGCTGTAGAAGATATAAAAGAACAAAGAGAAAATATAGTACAAGCTAATGCCACTTTTTTACCTACATTAAGATTCCAATGGCAAGGGTCATTAGATGATGATTTAGCTTATCCTGAAAATGGAAGACAAGATATTTCAAGAAGTAGGTTAATTTTAAATTGGAATTTATTCGAAGGTGGTAAAAATAAAATTCAAAAAGAGAGAGAAAAATTATTTCTATTAGAAAAACAAAAAATTCTTGATAATGTGGTTAATGAAGTAGTAAAAGAAGCTAATACTAATTATTATAAATATCAAAATCAAAAGAAAAGAATAGAAAATTATAAAAAATATGTACAAGATAATAAAAATATTAGAGATGTATATATTAAGCAGTTAGAAGATGGTACAAGAACATTTATCGATGTATTAAATGCTGAATCAGAATATTATAGATCAGAAATTGATTTATTAAATTATGAATATGAGTTATATCAACTTTACTTCAATATACTAATTGATAGAGGGATGTTAAGTTATTCTGTTTTAACTTCAAATAATCAAAGTTGTAAAGCTTTTATTCCTACAAAGTATAATAGTAGATTTAAAAATCAAAATAAAAAAGATGATACTGAATTAAAAGATTTAGATTTATTAAATGAATTAGGTGCTGATTTAAACTTAACAAAAGAAGAGCAACTATCTGCAGATAAAGAGATTAGTGATATTATCAATGGAAAAAAAGTTGAAGTAGTAGAAGAAAAAGTTATAGAAACTACAAAAGCAGAATTTCCTGAAGGAAAGTATACGATTAATATTGCAAGTATAGATCAAAAAGAGAGTGTAAAAGAATATCTGAATAATTATAAGTTAAATAAAGATAAGATTTTTGCATACAATACTAACAATACAACTAATTTAATCTATGGAAGTTTTGATAATCTAGAAAATGCCATTTCAGAAATGAAAAATATTGATAAAAATATAATAGATAAGAAGATATATATCGATACATTAAGTAAGCATAAACTACTATATGATAAATTTAAAAGTAATAATCAATAAAAAATAAATGAAGGTGTTTTTTGGAAGATAAAACAGTCAATCAAAATGAAAGAAGAGTAGACTCTTTATTAGAGAATCTTTTCTTTTTATCTAAATATTATCAACGAAATAGTTCTAAAGACTCATTAATAGATGGCTTATCTATCTTTAATGAGGTTATGAATGTAAATAATTTTATAAAAGCTTCAAAAAAGATTGGGCTTATTAGTAAATTTGTTACTAGAGAAAAAATAGAAGATATCTCTAAATATACTTTACCAACAGTAATATTTACAAACAAATATGAATCAATGGTTCTTTTAGATTATGATATTGAAAATAATATTTCAAAAGTAATTATTCCTGAATTGAGTGATGGAGAGATAGAACTTCCTTTTGAAGAGCTTGAAAGTTTATATGTTGGAAAAGTAATTATTATAAAACCAGTTTATAACTTTGAGAATCGTGCTTCAAAAATGCTTTCTATTACAGAACCTAAAAAATGGTTCTGGGGAACAATGAAAAGAAATAAAGAGTTTTATACAAGAATTATTGTTGCTTCTATATTCATTAATATCTTTGTATTGGCTTTACCTTTATTTATAATGAATGTATATGACAGAATTTTACCTAATAATGCAATTGAATCACTTTGGGCTTTAGCAATAGGTGTTTTTGTAGTGATGATTTTTGATTTTGCATTAAAATCAATTAGAGCATATTATATAGGTATGGCATCAAAAAGAGCAGATATTGTAATGTCTAATAAAATTTTTGATCATATCTTAAATTTAAGATTAGACTCAAAACCTGCATCTACAGGTATGTTTGTAAATAGATTACATTCTTTTGAAGCCATTAGAGAATTTTTTACTACAGCAACAATTACAGCTTTAGTAGATGTTCCTTTTGTTTTTATATTTGTAGCAATAATTTTTTATATAGGTGGACCGTTAGGTTGGATTCCTGTACTTACAATTATTCTATCTTTACTTTTTTCATATTTTATGCAAACAAAAACAAAAAATCTTGTTGCAAGTACTATTAAAGAAGAACAACTTAAGCAAACATCTTTAAATGAAACAGTAACAGGATTAGAGATTATAAAAAGTGTTCGTGGTCAAAATAGAATGAAAACTCATTTTGATAAATCGTTAGGTCAAACTGCATATTTTGGAGAAAAAGCACAGCTTTTAACTCAAGTTGCAAGTAACTTTACAGACTTTTTATCAAAGTTTTCTAATGTTGCAATTATTGTTTTTGGTGTATATATAGCAACATCAGGAGATATGACAATGGGAGCTATAGTAGCTGCTATGATGTTAAATAGAAGAGCTGTAGCTCCTGCATCAAAAATAGTTACTTTGGTAATCAAATATGATAGAACAGTTGTTGCATTAAAGAATCTTGATGAAATAATGCAAATGGATGTAGAAAAAGAGAATAAAGTATATTTAAGTAGACCTGAATTAAAAGGTGATATAGAATTTAAAGATGTATCTTTTTCTTATAAAAATCATAATTATGAAGTATTAAAAAGTATAAATTTAAAAATTAAGCAAGGTGAAAAAGTAGCAATTTTAGGAAAAATTGGTTCTGGAAAATCTACACTTATTAAACTTATTCAAAATCTATATGTGCCTACAAAAGGATCAGTTCTAATTGATAATACAGATGTAAGACAAATTGATCCAGTTGATTTAAGAAAAGCAATTGGTGTTGTTCCTCAAGAGCCATTTTTATTTATGGGAAGTGTTAAAGATAATATAACAATTGGAGATCCTTTTGCAACAGATGAAGAGATTTTAAATGCTTCAAAAATTAGTGGTGTTCATGATTTTTTAGGAAAGCACGAATCAGGATATGACTTTATTGTTGGTGAAAGAGGTGAAGGTTTAAGTGGAGGAGAAAGACAAGCTATTACTTTAGCTAGAGCTTTAGTTGGAAATCCACACTTTATGATTTTAGATGAGCCAACAAACTCAATGGATAAACAAACTGAAAAAGCTTTTATAAAAAGATTGAATAGTATTTTGTCAAATCAAACAGTAATTGTAGTAACACATAAATTCTCATTACTTTCAATTGTTGATAGAGTAATAGTTTTAGATGATGGAAAAATTATTGCAGATGGACCAAAAGATAAAGTTTTTGGAAATAATAAAGCTGTAAAGAGTCAAGATGAATAGTAATAATGATGTAAGATTTGTCCATAATCTTTATGGTCAATCAAATGAAAGACCTAAATTTAGTGTAGATTTTTTATTTATGTTTATAGTAGTATTTTTAATAGTTCTTATAATTTGGGCAAGTTTTGCAGAAATTGATGAATTAGCAAAAGGAGAAGGAAAGGTTATCCCTTCTTCTAAAATACAAACAATTCAATCTTTAGATGGAGGATTGATTGAAGAGATATTAGTAAAGTCTGGAGAAGAAGTTAAGAAAGGACAAGCTCTAATAAAAATTGATACAACAAGATTTCAAGCCTCGTTAGAAGAGAGCCAAGAAAGCTATAATCAATGGTTAGCTATGCGAGAAAGATTACAAGTAGAATCAAATATTAATCTTGATAAAGAAGTTCCTGAACTTAAGTTTTCTGATGAAGTAAAAAAAATAGCAAAAGATTATATTGAATCAGAAAATGTATTATTTAAAAATAGAATAAAAGAGCTTAAAAGTTCAGTAAATGTTCTTGATTCTCAAAAAAGACAAAAAAAGCAAGAGTTAAAAGAGATTGAAGAAGAAATTAGACAATTAGATACAAAAATAAAACTTGTAAAAATTCAGAGAAATACAATTAAAAAACTTGTTCAAACTGGTATTAAATCAAAAGTTGATTTGATTACTATTGAAAAAGAGTATCAACAATTTATTGGAGATTTAAAAGCAGCAGAATTATCAATTCCAAGAACAAATTATGCTATTACTGAAATCGAAAATAAAAGAGAAGAAAAAATCACTCAGTTTAAAACAGCTGCCTCAAAAGAGTTACAAAGAATTGAAGTTGAAATAAACAAAGCACAAGCTAGATTAGTCTCGGAAACAGATAAAGTTGATAAAACTGTAATTAAATCTAGTGTAGATGGAATTGTAAAAGAAATTTATATGAATACTTTAGGCGGAGTTGTTCAATCAGGTATGAATTTACTTGATATTATCCCTAGTAGTGATAACTTATTAATTGAAGCAAAAATTGATCCTAAAGATATCGCTTTTATTAACCCTTTACAAAAAGCGATTGTTAAAGTATCAGCATATGACTTTACAATTTATGGTGGACTTGAGGGACAAATTGTAGAGATTTCAGCAGATAGTATTATTGATAAAGATAGTAAAGATGCTAAGAGTTATTATAAAGTAATAATTAAAACTGAGAAAAATTATCTTGAGAAAAATGGAGTTAAGCTACCAATTATTCCAGGGATGATAGCAACAGTAGACATTATTACAGGTAAAAAAACAATTATGGATTATATTTTAAAACCAATTTTAAAAATAAAACAAAACTCATTACATGAAAAGTAAAGGATAAGAAATGAAAAGTTTATTAAGTAGTTTAGTAGTTTTACTATTAGTATTTACAGGATGTTCTAGTAAACAAGATAGTGATATTACAAAAATAGATAATAAAAACAATGAAGAAAAAGTATCTAATAGTGATTCAGATTTTATTAGTGAATTAGCTTTACATGATGCAATTAGAGCAAAAGATATAGAGATTGTTAAAGATTTAATTTCTCATGGAGTAGAAATTGATAAAAAAGATTTATATGGATATACACCTCTACATTTAGCAGTTAGATTTGGTTTATATGATATTGTAGATTTATTAATTTCAAAAGGTGCTAATGTTAATAACGTAGATGATTATGAAGATACACCACTTTTAGATTCAACTAGAAATAGTACAAATGACATTTCAAGACTTTTATTATGTAATGGAGCAAATAGTAATGTTATGGATAAACATGATATGAAACCTATTCATAATGCTTCTAAAAATAATGATTTATACATTGTAGAAATGATTCAAAATAAATCTATAATTAATATGTGTGAGAAATTAGATATTACTTTAGATTCATATTCTCAAAAAGATAATAAAATTTGTGGAAAAATAGAAAAAGGAATTGCAAAAAATATTAAAGTAACAATTACTGATGAAAATTCTGAGTCTTTAAAACCACATGAAGAAGTAGAGGCACAAATTATTTTAGATACATACTGTGCACAACTTTCAAAAGAAATTTCTGAAAACAATCCTTATATTGTAACAGTTATAGGTACAAATTCAATTGATAAAGATATTGAAAGTTCAAGTTTAGAAAAAATAAAAATTAAAGAAGTAAAGCAAGAGGTTTTTATTGAAGGTTTATATGAAGACTTAGTAAAAGAATTTCAAAATGATTTTGATACGTGGAATGCAGAATTAGATAAACAAGGACTTGTTTTTAGATTTAAAAAACAAGAAGTTCTTTTTGCTAATGGAAGTAGTGAGGTAAAACAAGCTTTCAAAGATATTCTTGATGAATTTTTTCCAAGATATATTAAAGTTATAGAAAAATATAAAGATGAAATTCTTGATATCAGAGTTGAAGGACATACTTCTTCATCATATGGTGTTATAAAAGATGAGCAAGTTAAATATAATAAAAATAAAGAATTATCTGAAAATAGAGCAAAAAAAGTTTATGACTATACAGTTAATAATATAGTAAATTCACAGGAAGAAATAGACAAAGAATGGCTAAATAAAATATACTCTTATCATGGGATGTCTTATGATGATTTAATTCTTAATGAATTAGGTGAAGAAGATGAAGTTCAATCAAGAAGAGTAGAGTTTAGAATTAATAAAAAAATAAATTAAGGGAACTAACATGAGACAAATATTTATTTTAATAGCTACAATTTTAGTTATTAGTGGCTGTAGTTTTAAGGATAATACAACTGTAGTTTCAGAATCAAATAAGGATGGAGTTATTAATAAGGATGGTGAAGTTATAGTTAAACCTATATATAAAAAAGTATATAACTTTACTACTGTTGAAGATAATAACTATAGTCATCCTCACTATATAAATCTACATTGGTTACATATTGATGATAAAGAGTATGCTGTTGTTAAAAATATTGATAATAAATTAGGAATAATTGATAAAGATGGTGATTTAAAATTAAAAGCTATTTTTGATTCAATTGGACAATTTTTTAATGGTTATGCAAAAGTTGAAATAGCAGGTAAATATGGCTTAATCAATGAAGATTTTGAAGTAGTTTTAAAACCTATTTATGATGAAGTAAGAAATGTAATTGATGGTTCAATTATTGTTAAAAACTATACTAAAAATGGACAAGCAAAATATGCTTGTTTAGACACAGATATGGATATGGTAGCTTCTTTTGATTATGATATGATTTATTTATCAAATGAAGAGAGAATGAGAATTGTAAAAGATGATAAATGGGGATTTATGAATACTGATTGTAAAGTTACTGTAGAACCTAAATATAGCTTTGTTGATGACTATTCAAGAGGAATTGCAAGGGTTAAAATAGATAATTTATGGTCTTATGTTGATTTAAATGGAGATGAGATAACTCCTAAATCTTTTACTGACGCAGATAACTTTTAATTTTTAAAAACCATAGAGTTTATCTTTATGGTTTTTTTACTTCAAATACCATTTAACTATTTTTAGATATAATCGCACAAAATTAATCACAACAAAACACAATAATTAGGATAATTATGTCAAAACAACTACTTCAAAAACAAGCAGATACAATCAGGTTTTTAGCGGCTGATATGGTACAAAAAGCTAACTCAGGGCACCCAGGTGCACCAATGGGTATGGCTGATATTGCAACTGTATTAAGTGCACATTTAAATTTAAATCCATCAAATGATAAATGGTTAAATAGAGATAGATTAGTATTTTCAGGTGGACATGCAACAGGTTTAGTTTACTCTTTATTACACCTTTGGGGATTTGATGTAAGCTTATCAGATATGAAAGAGTTTAGACAATTAAACTCAAAAACACCAGGTCATCCAGAATATGGTCATACACATGGGGTTGAAATTACAACTGGTCCTTTAGGTCAAGGTATTGCAAATACAGTTGGTTTTGCAATGGCTTCTAAATATGCACAAAATATTTTAGGAAAAGAAGTTATTAACCATAATGTATATTGTCTTTGTGGAGATGGAGATTTACAAGAAGGTATCTCTTATGAGGCATGTGCAACAGCAGGACATTTAAACTTAGATAATCTTGTAATTATTTATGATTCAAATGAAATCACAATTGAAGGTGATACATCAATTGCATGGTCTGAAAATGTTAAGAAAAGATTCCAAGCAATTAACTTTGAAGTATTTGAAGTAGATGGACATAATTTTGAGCAAATTGATAAAGCTATTATTGCTGCAAAAGCTTCAGATAAACCAGCACTTATTATTGCAAATACTGCAATTGGAAAAGGTGCAGCTACAATGGAAGGAAGTCATCATACACATGGTGCTCCATTAGGTGAAGATGAGATTAAAGCATCTAAAATCAAAGCTGGATTTGATCCAGAAGAGACTTTTGTTGTTCCTTATGATATTAAAGGTGCTTTTGATAAATTAATTAAAGGTGTAGAGGCTGAAAATGCTTGGACGGAGTCTTTATCTGATGAAGCAAAAGCTAAAATTGAAGAGTTACAAAATCCTAATTTTGATGCAATTAAATATCCAGAGTTTGAAGTAGGAAGTAAAGTTGCAACAAGAAGTTCAAATCATAAAATCTTAAATGCAATTGCAGATGCAATTCCAGGATTCTTAGGTGGTTCAGCTGACCTTGCTCCATCAAATAAAACAGAATTAGCAAATACTGGTGATTTCCCAAATGGAAAAAATATCCACTTTGGGATTAAAGAGCATGCTATGGCAGCAATGACAAATGCAATGAATCTTTACGGATTATTTAGAGTATTCTCTGCTACATTCTTTGTATTCTCAGATTATTTAAAACCAAGTGCAAGAATTGCAGCATTAGCTTCAATTCCACAACATTTTGTATGGACACATGATTCTATTGGTGTTGGAGAAGATGGTCCAACTCACCAACCAATTGAACATTTATCTCAATTTAGAGCATTACCAAATTTTTATACATTTAGACCTGCTGATGCAAGTGAAAATGTTGAGTCTTGGAAAGTTGCTTTTAAAATGAATGCTCCAACTGCATTTGTATGTTCAAGACAAGATTTAGAAGTTCTTAAAGATGAAAGAGCATATGGTAATGTATCAAATGGTGGATATTTATTAAAACAAAGAGAGGGTGCAACAGTTACAATCATGGCTTCTGGTTCAGAAGTTACTTTAGCACTTAAAACTGCTTGTGAATTAGATAAAGAAGGTATTAAAGCAAATATTGTTTCAGTTCCTTGTTTTGATTTACTTGTTGAGCAGGATAAAGAGTATATCTCAAAAATTATTGACTCAAATACAAAAGTATTTGCAGTAGAAGCAGCTAGAGGTATGGAGTATTATAAGTTTGCTGATGTAGTATTTGGTATGGATACTTTTGGTGCTTCAGGACCTGCTGGAGACTTATTCAAAGAGTTTGGATTTACAGTAGAATCTTTAGTAGAAAGAATTAAAAACGAATTATAATAAAAAGTAGGAATTTCCTACTTTTTAATCCTCAAAAAGTTTTGTTGGTTTTCCATCAAAACTAAACTGATTTTTCTTTTTCATAAAACATTATTTGTGCATTTTCACACAGTTTCTATTGCTATTTTTTGCTTCATATAAAGCTTTATCTACATTTTTTAAGCATATATTACTCTCTTCATTTGTACACTCAGCAACACCAAAACTTGAAGTTATTCTTATATTATCATAGAAGATATGTGTTTCTATGATTTTTCTAAGCTTTTCTGCTAAATTGTAAGCATTTATTCCATTTGTATTAGGAAGAATAAGTAGAAACTCTTCTCCTCCCCATCTACCAAAATGGTCTGTTTCTCTTATATTTTTACTAATTATATTTGCAAATTCTTGAAGTATTTTATCCCCATGTAGATGTCCATATCCATCATTTATTTTTTTGAAAAAATCTATATCAAGTAATATAATACTAAGGTCTTGACCATATCTTTTTTTTCTATTTATTTCTTCTTCAATTAATGAGTCTAGTTTAAATCTATTATAGATATTAGTAAGTTTATCTGTTTGTGAAAGTTTTTTTAATATTCTATTTGAGTTATAAATTGTATATATAATGATAATGGCAGATAATATTAACACTAAAGAGATTATTTGAATAAATAGTTTTGTGTTTAATTTTTCTTCTTTTATAACGGTTAACCATTTATCTAATACTTGTTCTTTATCTTCTTCTTTTACACTATTTATTGCTTTATTTAAAATACTTTGTAGAATATATTCATCATCTCTAATTGCAATTCTTGCATTCATCTCAATAGAAGTTTTACCTGTGATTTTCACATTTTCAATATTTTGTTTTTGGAGTATTTGTGCAATAGTAGGGAATAGTCCAATAAAAGCAAATATTTCTCCTTTACTTACTTTTCTTAAACCATCAAGAGCACTATTTACTTCAATCATATTAATATCTGGATATTTTCTTAAAATTAACTCTTTTGAAGCATGATCTCTTACAACAGCAATTTTTTTATCTTTTAGCTCATCTAATGAGTTGATAAATATTTCATTGTCTCTTGTAGCAATTACATTTGAAAAAGTATAATACTCTTTTGTAAAAATCAGATAATCATTTCTACTTGTAGTTTGTATAGCAAAAGGTAAGATATCACATAGTTTATTTTTTACAGCATTAAGAGAATCACTCCATGATTCTTTTCCTAATACTTCAAATTTTATTCCTGAATTTTTTGATAATACTTCAATATAATTTGCAATAATTCCTGTATATTCACCTTTTTTTGTTATAAATTCAAAAGGTGAGAAGTTAGGTGTTACACACATAGTAATAGCACCTTTAGTATTTAAATACTCAATTTCTTTTTTTGTGAATAGATAATCTTTACTTCTTTTTTTTGTTTCTTTAAATTTTTTAAACCATTTTTTATTTAAATCATCAATATCTTTTTTTGAAATTAATTTTTCTGCTTTTTGGATAATACTTTTTAAAATAAGATTCTCTTTATTGTATGCAAAATAAAAACCAAATTCATCATCATCTATATTTTTCATAGTCTTTAGGTTTGATAAAAAGTGTTTATTTATATTGTAGTCAAGAACAGACTTAAGTCCATAGGCTCCATCTGCTTTTCCTTGTGCTACAGCTTTCATCATAGATAAAGTATCTGCAGTAGGGTATATATTTATATGAGGATAATCTCTTTTTACTCTATCATAACTATGGTACCCTTCTACAAGTGCCATAGTTTCTCCTTCCATTTCTTTAAAAGTATGAACATCTTTATGTTCAATTCTAGTAAGCATGGCAAGGGGAGATGTTACAAAAGCTTTGTTTGAAAATAAAAATCTTTCTTCTCTCTTTTTTGATTTTAAAACATTTATCATTAAGTCTAATTCTTCATTTTCTAACATATTCATAAAATCATTCCATTTTCCAGGAACATACTCAATTTCTATAGCTAATTCATTTGCGATTAATTCTAAATAGTCAATTGCATATCCTGTTGGAACACCATTTTCATTAAAGTTGTAGGGAGGTAAACTAGCATCATTTTGTACTCTTAACACTTTTTTATTTTGAAGATAATTTAATTCTTGTTGAGTAAAGTTTATTGTGTTTTGAAAATAAACTATTAATGTAGCTATTTTTTTCCCTTGAATATTATGAATATCTTTTTTATATAACTCTTTTCTTTCATTAAAATCTTGAGGTAATTCTTTATCTTTTTCTAAAGTCATAATCTCATCATTTCTAAAAGAACTATAGATTACTTTATTGTTATTATTTATAATCTCAATTGCAGAAATTTTTTCATAATTTTCATAATAAACTTTAAATAGATTTGAAATATAAATATCTCTTTTAGCTGTATTGGTTTGAAAAAATAATTCTACTTGGTTGGCGAGAATATCGATATTTGACTTAATATTGTTTGATAGTTTTAAAGAAGTGTTTGCAATGACAAAATTAAATAAAATCATAGAAATAAAGATAATCTTCAAGATACTATTTTGCATAAATTTTCTTTCGTTTTTTTTAGAAGTATATAATAAAAAAAAGTAGATGTAAATTAATATTTTGAGATTAAGTTATAATATTCTGATTTTGTGTAGATTTTTAAATAAGACAAGATAGGACAAGATAATTTTCTTCAAATATTTTATACTACTTCTATTAAAAATAAAAGAGAAATGATGAATAAACAGATTTTGAAAGTATTACACTATATAGAGACTCATTTAGATGATGAACTTAGTATAAATACTTTGGCAAAAATTGCAGGATATTCTCCTTTTTATTTTTGTAAAATTTTTAAAGCAAGTGTTGGAGAGTCAGTAATGTCATATGCTTTAAGATTAAAAATAAACAAAGCCTCAACAAATATTATCAATACAAAAAACTCAATTATTGAGATTGCTTTTGATATAGGATTTGAAACCCCTAATGGTTTTAATAAAGCATTTAAAAAAGTTTTTAATATGACTCCCACAGAATATAGAAGTAAACATGTTGAATTACTATGTAAATATAAGGAGAATAGAATGAAACAACCAGAAATTAAGTATAGAGAAACAGTATATGTAATATATAATACAAAATATGGAGCTTATGAGAATAGTGTATGTACAGCTTGGGATGAATTAATTTGGAAACTTGATTCTCAAAATAGAATAAATATTCTAAGTAATAGTGAACTATTTGGTATTTGTTATAGTGATCCTGAAACAACACCTGAAAATGAGATACGATATGATGCCGCAATTTCTTGTAAAAAAGAAGAAGTTGATACTTTTATTGAGAAAGGGTTTTATGTTAAAAAAATAGAAGGTGGAAAGTTTGCTACTTTATCTTATTTTGGGAAGGATGAGACAAATAGAGTTTGGATGGATTTGTTCTCTTGGATAGTAGAAAATAATTTATCAAATCAATGTAAAAATATTCCACCTTTTGAAAAGTACTTAAATTGGTCTCCTGAAATTAGTGATGAAGAGATTATTAAAGAAATTTATATTCCTTTAGACTAGCTTTCTAAATAAACATTTGTAATAAATCTTTTAGAAATACAATCTTATATATCAAGATATATTGATATATAAAGATAATTTTGATAATATTCTAAAAATTTAGGAGCATTTTATGGATATTTTTTTAAAATCTGCATCTGCATTGAATGATGAGACAAGAGTTAAATTATTAAAATTTATAAATATTCATGGAAAATGTTGTGTATGTGATTTAGAGAATTCTTTTAAAATGATTCAATCAAGATTATCAAGGCATTTAAAAATATTAAAAGAAGCAGGTTTTTTAAGAGTAGATAGAGAAGGTCGTTGGGCTTATTACTCAGTTAGAATACCCCTTGATGAATTTAGACAAGCAAGTATAAAAGAAATTATGACTTTAGATATAGAATTACCAGATTTAAAAAAGGTTTGTTAGAAAATGACAGAAACATTATTTGTTTATGGAACACTAATGCCAAATTGTCCAAATGGTCATGTTTTAGAAAATATTGTAGGTAAATTTGTACCTGCGACAGTAAAAGGAAGATTAATTGATGCAGGTTGGTCTGCTTCAATGGGATACCCAGGTATTAGGCTTGATGCAGGGGATGATACTATTCATGGTTTTCTTTTTTACTCGTCAAATTTAATCAATCACTGGGACTATTTAGATGAATTTGAGGGTGAAGAATTTGAAAGAACACCTGTTATAGCAGAAAGGTATGACGAGTTAGATGTGGATACTTTTATTTATACTTTAAAACAAGAAGTATTAGATATGGAAGAGGACTCATAAGAGTACTCTTTTTTTTTAAAAATATATCAAGACATCTTGATATATTGAATTTAAATTAGGGAAAAAATATGATATTAGCAAGTTCAATTTTTTTGATTACTTTAATATTTGTTATTTGGCAACCAAAAGGTCTTCAAATAGGAACAACAGCTGTTCTTGGTGCAATAGTAGCTTTACTTGCTGGAGTTGTTAGTTTTGAGGATGTGTTAGTTGTAAGTGATATAGTTTGGGATGCAACTTTAGCTTTTATAGGAATAATAATTCTTTCGATGGTTTTAGATGAAATTGGTTTCTTTGAGTGGTGTGCTATTAAAATGGCAAAACTTTCAAGGGGAAATGGGCATTTAATGTTTGTATATGCCTTACTTCTTGGAAGTTTTGTTTCAGCACTTTTTGCAAATGATGGTGCAGCATTAATTCTAACACCAATTCTTTTAGCAAAAATGAGAATACTAAAATTAAATGCAAAAACAATTTTAGCCTTTTTACTTGCTGGTGGTTTTATTAGTGATTCTGCTTCTTTACCATTTGTTTTTTCAAATCTTACAAATATAGTTACAGCTAACTATTTTGATATAGGTTTCTTAGAGTATTTATCACGTATGTTTGTTCCATATGTTGTAAGTACAGTAGTTACTATCTCTTTTTTATGGGCTTTTTTACGGAAAGATATTCCAAGAGAAATTGATGTAAGTTTACTTAAAAATCCAGATGAAGTGTTAAAAAATAAAACTCTTTTTAAATTTTCATGGCTTTTTTTAATACTTTTATTAGTAGGTTATTTTATTGGTGATAACTATGACTTACCAGTTTCTGTATTTGCTTTAGGTGGTGGTTTGATTTTCTTAGCTATTGCAAGTTATACAAAAAGTGCAAGAGCTTGGCTTACTATTAAAACAGCACCTTGGCAAGTTGTATGGTTTAGTATTGGTCTTTATATTGTAGTTTATGGTTTAAAAAATGCAGGTCTTACTGATTATTTAGCATCTATTTTACAAGATTTAGTTCAAAGAGGTGATGTGATTGCTATTTTAGGAACAGGTTTTATATCGGCATTTTTAAGTGCAATTATGAATAATATGCCAACAGTTATGATTATGGATATTGCTTTAACTGATATTCCAAATGAGACATTAGCTTATGCAAATATTATTGGATGTAATTTAGGACCTAAGATGACACCATTTGGTTCTTTAGCAACTTTACTATGGCTTCATGTTTTATCACAAAAGGGTGTTAAAATTGGTTTTTGGCAATATAGTAAATTTGGTTTAATAGTAACTCCACCTATTTTATTTGTGGTGTTATTAACATTAGTATAGGGTAGTTTAGTTTTATATTATTTTGTTTGCACTAAGGCTTCATGGTGGGTACCCAGAAATCAAAGATTTCTACCCTTCCATTGCAGAATCGTTTAAACAAAATATATAAAACTCTAATCCAAAATGATTTACACTAGTTGTTAGAATGCTTCTGCAACCATTAGGTCAAAACTTTAGTTTTGGGTACCAATGGTGAAGCCCTAATGAAAACAACTAGTGTAAATTATTAATTAGGAGTTTTGATGAAAAAAGTATTAATTTTATGTACAGGAAATTCTTGTAGAAGTATTATCGCTGAAGCACTTATAAATGCAAAATTAGATGGTGTAAGTTCTGATTCATCTGGTGTAAAAGCAAGTGGAAGAGTTAATCCAAATGCACAAAAACTATTAGAGCAAAAAGGCATTTGGAAGGAGGAGTATCATTCAAAAACTATTGATAAAGTTTTAGACAATGAGTATGACTTAGTAGTAACTGTTTGTGATCATGCAAATGAAACTTGTCCAATGTTTCCTTATGCAACTAAAGTTATTCATATTGGTTTTGAAGATCCAGATGGAAAAGATTTTTCTGCATTTCTTAATACATATGAAGAGATTGAGACTGTGTTATTACCAAAAGTTAAAGAGACTTTAGGTTTATAAGATGTTTTTCTATTGGGAAAAGTTCGTAGACTTTTTAGTTTATGATTCATTAGGTCTTACAAAAGGTGAGCATTTAGCAGATGCACTTCATTTTTTTATTTATGATACAATTAAAATATTTATTCTTTTAGTGACTATTATCTATATAGTTAGTTTTTTAAGAAGTTATTTTCCTGTTGAAAAAATAAGAGATTATCTAAGTGGAAAACACAAACTAATAGGTCATGTCTTCGCTTCATTTTTTGGAATGTTAACTCCTTTTTGTTCTTGTAGTGCAATCCCACTTTTTTTAGGATTCTTACAAGCAAGAATTCCTCTTGGGGTAACTTTCTCATATTTAATTTCAGCACCACTTAGTGATGCGGTTGTTATTGCACTTTTGTTTTCTCTTTTTGGAGTTAAAATTACTCTTCTTTATATCGGTACAGTAATTCTTTTAGCAATAATAGCTGGACTTGTAATAGGAAGTTTAAATTTAGAAAAAGAGGTTTTAATAGAAGTAAAACCAGTTGCTTCTTGTTGTGGAAATGAAAATATACAGAGTCAAAGTTTACAAAATAGAGCAAAAGATGCTTGGGCTGCTAGTATGGATATCTTTAAAAAAATTTATATTTATGTAATAATAGGTATAGGAATTGGAGCGTTTATCCATGGATATGTTCCAGCTGAAACTATTGTGAAGTATGCAGGTGGAGATGCTTGGTGGGCTCCACTTATGGGTGTAATCATGGGAATACCTATGTATTCAAGTGCTGCTGGAATGTTACCTCTTATTGAAGTTCTTACTTCAAAGGGAATGTTACTTGGAACTGCTCTTTCATTTATGATGGCAGTTGTTGCACTTAGTCTTCCAGAAGCATTGATTTTAAAAAGAGTATTGTCAATGAAGCTTATTTCAATATTTTTTGGAACAGTAGGTGTGGCAATATTTATAGTTGGAGTTGTCTTTAACTCTATTTTATAAAGAACAACTCATTGTTCTCTTTAGAGTTTGCTACTTTAGTGGTTTTTTATAAACCGTGTTAAAAGTAGATATTATAAGAAGGAAAAATATGAAAATTGAAATTTTAGGTACAGGTTGTACAAAGTGTGAAGCATTACTTCAAAATGTAAAACAAGCAGTTGCAGATGAAAAAATATTTGCACAAATAGAAAAAGTAGATGACCCAATTAAAATTATGGAATACCAAGTTTTATCAACACCAGCATTAGTTGTAAATAAAGTTGTAAAAAGCAGTGGGAAACTACTAAATAAAGAAGAAGTAAAAGAGTTTTTAAAATAGTAATTGTAACTTTCACTCAAATTTAGATATAGTTTCAAAAAATTAAAAAGATTATATATTGAGTGAGAGTCGATTAGGGCAGATTTATGCCATTTTAGCATTTTTATTTTGGGGTGGAATAGCTCCTATCTATTTTAAACAAGTGGCAAATGTAGATGCTTTCGAAGTACTTATTTATAGGGTACTTTTTTCTTGTTTGACATTACTTCCTTTTTTTCTTTTTAGAAAAGAGTTACAAGCTTTAATTGTGGCAATTAAAGATTTTAGGACAATAAAATATCTCTTTTTCTCAACTTTTGTAATCTCTATAAACTGGTTAACTTTTATTTGGGCAATTGCAAATGATAGAATATTAGAAGCCTCTTTAGGATATTACATAAATCCTTTGGTAAATGTAGGCTTAGGTTTTTTAATTTTTAATGAAAGAATGACAAGAAATCAATATCTTGCAATTTTTATTGGATTACTTGCAGTTGCATATCAACTTTTTGCTTTAGGTTATTTACCTCTTGTATCTTTGATATTGGCTTTCTCTTTTGGTTTTTACGGAATGCTTAGAAAAAAGGTAAATGTAGGCTCTATTGTGGGGCTTTTTATTGAAGTTATCATCTTATTGCCTTTTGCTTTAGCTTATTTATTTTATCTATACCAATATGAAGTGGTAGCCTTTTTTGAATCAAGCTCTTTTTATACTTCTTTTATGCTTGCTCTTAGTGGGTTAGTTACCGTTATTCCTCTTTTACTTTTTAATGGAGCTACTACAAGAATGAAACTTACTACAATAGGCTTTTTCCAATATATAGGACCTACAGTAGCTTTTTTTGTGGCAATTTTTATTTATAAGGAAGAGTTTAACTTTGATAAACTAGTAACCTTTATACTTATTTGGATTGCTCTTTTTGTGTTCTCTTTAGGTACAATAAATAAATTAAGAAAAGGTGTAAATAGATAAGTAACCAAGTTGTTTCTTAATTTTTGTATTATCACAAAAAATAAAAGGAAATAAAATAGCTGATTTAAGGGTTATAAAGCTAGCATTTTTGTTAGTTGTTTTTTGTAATGTAGCAGTTGATATTTCCCATAAAATACTTTTACAAAATATAGCATTTAAAGTATTTGATGGAAGTGAACAAGTTGTTTGGGTTTCAATTATTAATCTTCTAATAATAGTTCCTTTTCTTCTTCTTTTTTCTATTAGTGGTTTTCTAAGTGATAAATTTCATAAAAAAAATATTCTAATTTATGGGGCTTTATCCTCTTTTTCTTTATCTGCTTTAATGCTAATTGCTTATTTTATAGGTTCTTTTTATTTTGCAATGTTTGTTCTTTTTTTACTTGCAATTCAAAGTGCCATATACTCTCCTGCAAAGTTTGGTATTATAATTGATATCTATGGGAAAAGTGAACTCTCAAAGGGAAATGCGAGTCTTCAAGCTATTTCAATTATCGCTATTTTAGTCTCAATGGCTACTTTTTCTTTCATTTTTGAAAACTTCTTTCAATTTAATAATTTGCATAATTTAAGCACTAAAGAACAGCTTTTAAAAGCTTTATTACCATTAGCTTTATATGTTTTACCAATTGCAATTTTAGAGATGTTTGTTTCATTTGCCGTTTTAAATAATATAAAAACAAAGGTAAAAAGAGATAAAACTTTAAAACTTGAGATGAAAGCTCTGTTTTGTGGAAAACTTTTTAAAGAAAATTTTAGTGATATTTTAAATAGAAAACTTATTTTGTTTTGTGTGTTAGGACTTGGATTATTTTGGGGAATTTCTCAAGGAATGATAGCCACTTTCCCTGCATATGCGAAGATGTATTTAGGGATAACAGATGTTTTTGTTATTAACCTGGTTATTGCTGCATCTGGTATTGGTATTGCTTTAGGAAGTTATGTTTACTCAAGATATTCAAAACATTATATAGAAGTAGGGACAATCCCTTTATCTGCTCTTGGTATGAGTATGATGATTTTCATCTCTACTTTAGTAGTTAACCCAAATGCTTTAGCTTTTACTTTTTTATTATTTGGTTTTTTTGGGGGTCTATTTATTGTTCCTTTGAATGCATTAATTCAGTTTAACTCTCCTAAAAGAAGATTAGGAACTATTTTAGCTGGAAATAATTGGTTTCACTCTTTATTTATGTTTGCTATTTTAGCTCTTACAACTTTAGTCTCTTTATATAATCTAAATCCACTTTATACAATTTATTTAATTCTTACTTTAATGTGCATAGGAAGTTTTTTTGTAGTGATTTCTCTTCCTCAATCAATGATTATTTTCTTTTTGAAGTGTTTAGTTGGTTTAAAATATAAACTTGAAATACAAGGGCTTAAGAATATTCCTTCTTCAAATGGAGCTTTACTTTTAGGAAATCATGTTTCATGGTTAGATTGGGCTGTTATTTATTTGGCAACACCAAGAGAGATAAAGTTTGTAATGGATAAGACAATCTATTCAAAATGGTATTTAAATTGGTTAATGAAATTTTTTAAAATTATTCCAATTAGTACTAAATCAAGTAAAGAGAGTATTAAACAAATTGCAAAAGAGCTTGATGCTGGAAATGTCATAGTTTTATTTCCAGAAGGAAGTATTACTAGAAATGGTCATCTTGGAGAGTTTAAAAAGGGTTTTGAAAAGATTTTAGAGAAGACAAATAGTGATATTCCCGTTGTTGCTTTTTATATTAGAGGTTTATGGCAAAGTATGTTTAGTAGAGCAAATGAAAAGTATAAAAAGTCTTATCGAACAAATACTATCACTATCTCTTTTTCAGAAGTAATTAAAAAACATAATGCAACGGCGATAAATATAAAAAATGAGATTAAGTTACTCTCTGCTAAGTCTTGGAAGAAACATATAGAAGAGCTAGACTCTATTCCTGAAGTTATTTTTGATAGATTAAAACAAGTAAAAAGAAATATAATATTTGCAGATTCTACAGGAGTTGAACTTTCTGGATATAAGTTTTTAACAGCTTCTATTTTATTTAAAAATCTTTTGAAGTATAGAATTAAAAATAAAAATATTGGATTACTTTTACCTTCTAGCTGTGCAGGTGCTTTTATAAATAATTCTATTTTAATGTTAGGAAAAACTGCTGTAAATTTAAATTTTACAGCTTCTGTTGACTCTTTAAAAGTAGCAGTAGATAATGCAGAAATTAAAACAATAGTCACTTCAAGAAAGTTTGTAAATAAGTTACAAGAGAAGGGCATAAAAATAAATGAAGTTCTAAGTATTTGCGATATTGTATATTTAGAAGATTTAAAAGAACTTATCACTAAATCTACAGGTTTAACTACTTTATTAAGTGTTATTTTTCTTCCAAGTTTTATTTTAAAAGCAATTCATATTAAAAAGGTTTCTAAAAAGCAGACAGCACTTATTATGTTTAGTAGTGGAAGTGAAGGAATTCCTAAAGGAGTAGAATTAACTCACAAAAATATTTTAGGAAATTCTCAACAAATAGCTTCTATTTTGAATGTAAATGATGATGATATTATTGTAGGTTCTTTACCTCTGTTTCATGCATTTGGAATAGTTGTAACAAATTTCTTACCATTAATTGAAGGAATTAAATGTGTTGCTCATCCTGACCCAACAGATGGTTATGAAATAGGAAAGCTTATTTCAAAATATAGAGCAACAGTAATGCTTGGAACATCAACTTTTTTTAGATTATATACAAAAAATAAGAAGTTAAAAAAACAGATGTTTGAATCTTTAAGATTAGTTGTTGCAGGTGCAGAAAAATTATCTTCTAAAGTTCGAGAAGAGTTTGAAGAAAAATTTGAAAAAGAGATTTTAGAAGGTTATGGGACAACTGAAACTACACCAGTTGCTTGTTGTAATCTTCCAAATATTAAAGTAAAAGGTGAAACACAAATAGGAAATAAAATTTCTAGTGTAGGTATGCCAATTCCTGGTACAAAAATTAAGATTGTAGACCCTGAAACCTTTGAAGAATTACCAGTAGAGAAAGCAGGAATGGTTCTTATTTCTGGGGTTCAAGTTATGAAAGGTTATCTAAAAAATAAAAAGAAAACAAAAGAAGCCTTAGTAAAACTTCAAGGGCGAAAATATTATATCACAGGGGATAAAGGTTACTTAGATAAAGATGGTTTTTTATTTTTAATTGATAGGTATTCAAGATTTGCTAAACTAGCTGGGGAGATGATAAGTATGGGAGAAGTTGAACAAAAAGTAGAAAAGCTTATTTCAAGGGATGACATAGAGTTTGTAGCTACTTCAAGACCTGATGAAAAAAAAGGGGAACAAATAGTTTTATTACTTTCTAATATAAGTGAAGAAGAAGTAGAAGAGTTAGAAAAAAGTATTAAAAAAGAGTTTGATAATAAGTTAATGATTCCTTCTTTATATAAAATAGTTGACGAGGTTCCTAAACTTGGTAGTGGAAAAATAGATTTTAAAAAAGCAAAAATGTTAGCAGCAGAGCAATAGATAAGATTTTATTTATCTTGTCTATTGCATAGGTGTTTTATTATCTCTTCTTGTTGTCCACAAAAGTTTCCATTTTTTTCAATTAAAAATAGATCTTTTGCCATCCCTTTTATTGAACTAAGTTTAGCAGTTTCTATCTCTATTCCAAATTCATCAAAGATATTAGCAATATAAGCAAAAAGACCTTTTTGGTCTTTTGCAGTTACTTGCATAGAGGCTAAATAAGTTGTGTGATTACAATTTATTTCAATACCTTTTTCTTCAATCTCTGGAATTAGAAGTTTAGTCTTTTTGCTCATATCAAAAGAGCTTTCAATAATCTGTTCAATATATGGAATATCCTCATCATCAACTTTTTCAGAAAAGTTTATTTCAAAGAATTTCTTTTCATCATATAGTTTGAAAATATTCATTGTAGAGATATTTAGAAACTCCAATTTACCTAATAAAAAACCTAAATTTAAGGGAATAGCTCTAATAATTTTTATTGATAAATGGTCTTTATTTATAATTTTATAAGTGAAATCTTTTACTTCATAAGCTCTTATTGCAATATCAATAATTTCATCAGATTTACATTTTAAAAACATTTGATTTGAAGAGATATAAGTGATTTTTTTCTTCATGATATTTGATAAGTCATTATACCTTGAAGATTGTTTTATTCTATTTTGTTTTGCAATTCTTCTTGCATTTTCACTTAATAATGAAGTATTATTAAATGCAGGCAAAGATTGTAAGTATAACTGCTTTAGAAGTGAAGCAGTTGAACTTTTATAAACAGATTCTCCCACAGCTGAGATATCTGCATAAGTTACCACATATAACATTTTAAGAGCTAATTGAGTTTGTAGTAAAGCAGTAAAAGCTAGAATAACTTTTTCAGAATAGATATCTTCACTTGAAGCAACTTTACTCATCATATTATGGTGTCTAATTAATAAAGAACCCAATTGAATATGCTCTTTTTCTAATTCAAAAGAGTTCATCATATTTTTAAAAAGTTTTTCTCCTGCAAGATGATGGTCTGTAATTCTTCCTTTTCCTACATCATGGAAAAGACAAACTAATCTAACAAGAGTCTTCTCTTTTGCATCAAAGGAATCAAAAATATTTTTTACATAATCATCTTTTATATTTGTTAATTTTTTTAAAGTTTTAATTGAATGAATATCAACTGGATGTTGATGATAACCATCAAATTGTGGTTGATTTATGATTTTTTTAGTTACAGGAAGTACTGTTTGAAACAATCTTGCATTATATAAAAGTTTGATTATTGGATAAAGATTACTTTTATAAAGTAGTTGTTTGATTGTCTTTTTTAACTCTTTTGTTTGTTTATTTGGCAACTTAGTTCTACTTGCATACTCCACATATGATCTATCAAAGTGTTTAACCTCTCTTGGTAAAGAGATTAACTCTTTTAGAAGATTGTTTAGAGTTTTTGGTTTTGCATTAAAAGAAGTATAAAGTTTATTTTCATAAATATATAGATTCTGCTTTAATCTATATTCCCTTAATCTTGAAATATTTTTAGGGTCAAATAAAACCTTTCTAGTAAACTTTTTTACCATAATTGTAGAGAAGAAGTGAACATTATGAAGAGATTCCACAAGTTTTGCCATACATTGTCTATCTTTATTTAATCTAGGTTTATTTTTAAAGCCTAATTTTGTACTTAGTTCAGGAAGAATATCAAAATTTACAATATCTAATTTCTTTTTTGAAATACTATG
The DNA here is from genome assembly GCF_003346815.1 of Halarcobacter bivalviorum. NCBI lineage: Bacteria > Pseudomonadati > Campylobacterota > Epsilonproteobacteria > Campylobacterales > Arcobacteraceae > Halarcobacter > Halarcobacter bivalviorum. The sequence goes on along the minus strand of NZ_CP031217.1, from coordinate 2,399,418 downwards.
TAAATAGTTTCTTACTCTAAAGATAAATTCTAAAGAGCTTCGATATCTTTTATACTCTTCTTCTGAAAACTCTTTTCCCATAAGTTGTTTTATATCACTTACTCCATAAGCAATAGTTGCCATCCAGAAAATCATATTTGATTCTCTCATCCCTCCATACCCATCTTTAATATTAGGTTCCATTTTTAGAGGATATTTTAATAATCTTTTTTTATGCTCATCAAGTTTGTCTAATACAAACTCTTTTTGATTTGTTTTTCTAATTTTCTTTAAAATATTTTGATAACCATACCAAAGATGTTTTGAACCATAAATCATTCTTGATTCTAAGATTGAAGATTTAATAGTAATATCTTCTTGTACAGAAAATTCAATATCCTTTACTTCATGAACCCTTGAACCTAGTTTTAAACCACAATCCCAAGCTAAAGTTACAAGCTCTTCCATAATGGCTTTTAGGTTATAACCTTTTATATCTTCATAAAGAATCATTAAATCAACATCTGAGTAGATACATAATTGTTCTCTTCCATAACTTCCTAAGGCAATTAATGTAATGGGAATTGAGGTACTCATTGGCTGATAATCACCAAAATGTTTTCGTAAGATATATTTGTATAAAAGGATAATAAATTTATCAGTATGTTTTGTATGTTTTACGAAAAAGTCTTTTCCACCAGTCGTTTCAAGAACTTCATCTATTGAGTTTACATAAGACTTAAAGTAAGTTCTAAATACTTTAGAAATCTCAAAGTCTTCAGCCCCTTTAGTAATTAGTTCTTCAATCTCAATATTTAATTCAGTCATCTAAAAAACCTTTATGTATATCAAGTTTTTTTCTAAGAGTAATTCTATTTAAACCTAAATGTTTAGCCATTTGAACTTGTGACTTATATCTCTTTTTTGCTGCTTTTAATAGAGGTACTTCAAATAAATATGAAAAATCTTTATATGAATTCTCACCTTTTAAATTTGCAAACATATAGTTTTCCATAAACATTAAAATCTCATCTTCTCCAATTGTTTCAAAGAGATATGAAAAGTAGATAGACTTTCTAAGGCTATGGGCATTATTTGATAAGTTTATCATAAGTTTTGATGGAAGGATTGGTTCTAAATCTAAAGTGCTACTAGCTTCTTTAGAGAATTTGGAGATAAGAAGTTTTACATCTTCTTCTCTCTCTTTTAAAGGGGGAAGTTCTATTGTAATTGAAAAAAGATCATTTAGCTTTGAGTTTAATTCAGATTTTAAGCTAGTGGCTATGATTCTAATATTGTTATGATTTATCCAATTAACTACTAAATCAATATTTGTAAGATTTTCTATCTTATCTATAATTATTGATTCATTTTGAATAGAAATTAGATTATCACTAATATCTTGCTGTAGATTTTTTGCTTTATATATCTTTACATTTGGTAAGATGTATTTTGCTAATGACTTTTTTCCTACACCTGTCTCTCCCATAATAAGTGCATTAATTTCAACACTTTGTAAAAGTTGAGCTGAGTTTAGTATCTCTTTTGAGTTTTTAGATTTTGCAATATATTCTTCCATCTTTTAGTCCTAGTTCTTTTTCTTCGTTAAAAATATAAATATAGATAAAGCAATTAAAATTAGTGAAATCCCTGTTATTAAATATAGGGCATTAATCATTTTATCATAGTCTGTAAGTGCAATTTTAAATACAACCATAAGTGCTTCAATAGATAAAGCAATAATAATAGCAATAAGAAATTTTGTAATAATTTTTGTTTCTACTTTAGAGTTTTTTGAATAGCTTTTAAAATATACTTCTTGCTCTAAGATAGTTTTTGCAAGGTCAAAAATAGCAATTCCTAGAGTAAGTGCAATAACAGGTTTAAAAATAGCATCTAAGTCAAAAATACCCTTTACTAAGAATGAGTGGGCAAAGTCATATATTGAATAACATACAATAAAAAGAGCTAGAAAGAACATTGAGTACCCAGCAATTAAATAAAAAGTTTTTGTTAGAGTATGGAAGGGTTTGTTTAATTCAATTAAGTCTAATCTTTCAAGTAAAGTTTCAATTCTAAAATCAAAAAAGATAATATCTTCTCCTTCTTTTATTGAAACAGTAATACAGTTATGTTTAGTTGCACTACTTATATAAGGAGAACTAAAAGCAATTTTACATGCTTCTTTGAAATGAAGTTTAGAGATTAGATATTCTCTTGAAATATTTTGTTCTTTAATATCTTCTTTAAATCTATAGAAGTTTGGAGAGCTTTGTTTTTTTGTATCTTTGTTTACTATATAAACAAGTTCTAATGAAGGAAAAATTTTAAATAGAGTTCTAAATTTATCTGCTTCATGTTTTTTAACTTCTCCAAATTTATTTAAACTCTCTTCTATAAACTCTTCAATCCTCTCTTGATTTTGCAAATAGACTTCAAAATACTCTTTCATAAATCCCTCCTATAAGCCTGTGTCCTATTAATTATAACATATAAAGAAAAAGCAGCTATGTATAAAAAATAGACAATTATCTAAAAACTAAATATTTGTAAAAAATATTAATTTTTTGTAATTTTTTTATATATTTTAAACTTGCCAATATTTAGGAATTTAGAAGATAAAAAATATAAAATGATAAGAGTTATTGTATAAAATATATACATAAAAAGTGTTTATCTTCTTTTCTTAATCTGTTACAATTTTTCCATAATTACTTTGAAAAGGAAGAATATGGAAAATTTTAACGACTTAAAGTACATATTAGATGGATTTCTTTTTGTATTTTCAGGTGTATTAGTAATGTGGATGGCTGCAGGTTTTGCAATGCTAGAATCTGGTTTAACTAGATCAAAAAATAATGCAACAGTGTTAACTAAGAATATTGCATTATTTGCAATCTCTTGTATTATGTATTACTTTATTGGTTATAACTTAATGTATGGTGAGGGTTCTTCATTTATGGGAAGCTTTTCAACAATAAGTATGGAAAATGCTGCTGATGCTTCATATCCAGCAGCTGCAGATTTCTTTTTTCAAGTTATGTTCGTAGCAACAGCTGCATCAGTTATCTCTGGTACAGTAGCTGAAAGAATGAAATTATGGCCTTTCTTAATCTTTGTTGTAGTTTTAAGTGGTCTAATTTATCCAATTCAAGGACACTGGTCATGGGGTGGGTCTGAACTTGGTGGTCTAATTGCTGGGTTCTCTGATTTTGCTGGTTCAACTATTGTTCACTCTGTTGGTGGATGGGCTGCTTTAGCTGGAGTATTAATACTTGGAGCTAGAAAAGGAAAATATACTAAAGATGGTAAAGTAAGACCAATCCCTGGTTCTAATCTTACACTTGCAACTTTAGGTACATTCATTTTATGGATGGGATGGTTTGGATTTAATGGAGGAAGTCAATTAGCATTAGGTTCAAAAGCTGATATTGATGGTATTGCATTAGTAGTTGCAGATACAAATATGGCAGCTTGTGCGGGAGCTATTATGGCAGCACTTTTAACTCAATTACTATACAAAAAAGTTGATTTAACAATGGTATTAAATGGTGCTTTAGCAGGACTTGTATCTGTAACTGCTGGTCCAGATTTAGGTATGTTAGTTTCCTTTATTGAAGGTATTGTTGGTGGAGCTTTAGTTGTATTTGCAGTTCCTTTCTTTGACAAGTTAAGAATTGATGATCCAGTAGGTGCATTATCTGTTCACTTAGTTGCAGGTATCTGGGGAACATTAGCTGTTGGTATTTTCAATCCAGAAGTTACTCTTCTAGCACAAATAAAAGGTATCGTTGTAATTGGAGCATTTGTTTTTGTTGTTTCATTTATTGTTTGGAAAATCTTAGATTTAGTTGTTGGACTAAGAGTAGATGAAGAGACAGAGATTACAGGATTAGATATTCATGAAACAGGTTTAGAGTGTTATCCTGAATTCAAAAAAGCTTAATATATTAAGAACAAGCAACTCGTTGCTTACTTTAGAGTTTGCTTCTTTAACTGGAGTTTTACTCCAGTGTAAAAAGAAGTTATTATAAAAATAAGTTCCCTAAAAAAATGGGACATTTTTTAAGGAAGTAGAATGAAAAAAATTGAAGCAATTATAAAACCTTTTAAACTAGAAGATGTGAAAGAGGCATTGGTAGAAAATGGTGTTTCTGGTATGACTGTATCAGATGTAAAGGGATATGGAAGACAACAAGGACATTCAGAACTTTATAGAGGTGCTGAATATGTAGTTGATTTTTTAGCAAAAATAAAAATAGAAGTAATCGTAAATGATGAAGAGGTTGATTCAACTATTAGTGTAATTGTAGAAGCAGCTAAAACAGGAAAAATTGGTGATGGAAAGATTTTTGTTACTTCAATTGATGAGGTAGTAAGAATTAGAACAGAACAAAGAGGAAGTGATGCTGTTTAAAAATTTAAATTAAGGAGGATTTTTTCTTCCTTGATTTAAAGCTTAACACCTGTATATTTTTTATACATATATTCTCTATATAAACTCACAAAAAAAATATATAATGTTTCTTAAGAAAACTTAGGAAGGGTTAAATATGGACTTACAATCAGTTAGCTATGTAATAGATACATTTTTTGCAATCTTTGCAATGACACTAATTATTTTTATGGTTCCAGGTTTTGCTATGCTTGAAGCAGGACTTGTAAGAACAAAAAATGTTACAGCAGTATTAATGGTAAACACAATGATTTATGCAGTAGCTTCATTGGCATTTTTACTTGTTGGTTATTCAATTGCTTTTGGAGATTTTGGCAGTGACACAATGTCAAAATGGGCAGCATTTTTATTCCAAATGGCATTTGTTGGAAAAGTTATTAATATTATGTCTGGTGGTGTAAGTGAAAGAGCAAAAGTTTTACCTTTAGCTTTATTTACAATTATTATGGGTGGATTTATTTATCCAACAGTAGTTAACTGGTCATGGGGAAGTGATATGTTAGCTGGAACATTTTTAGATATCTCTATGTATGATTTAGCTGGTTCTACAGTTATTCACTCAACTGGGGGATGGGCTTTACTTGCTGCTATTTTAATTATTGGAGCAAGACGAGGAAGATATCCAAAAGAGGGTGGGGTTAGAGTAATTCCTGCTTCAAATATTCCTCTTGTAACTTTAGGTGCTTTCCTTTTATGGATTGGTTGGTTTGGATTTAATGGTGGTTCAGTTGGTTCAATTGCTTCTAAAGAGAGTGCAGATGCAGTTGCTTTAACTATTATGAATACAAATACAGCTGGTTTATCGGGTGCAATTATTGTTGGTGCATTTATGTATTTTAGATATAAAAAGCTTGATATTACAATGGTATTAAATGGTGCTTTAGGCGGATTAGTTGCAATTACAGCTGGACCAGATCTTTATGATATTTATACTCCAATTTTAATTGGTGCAATTGGTGGAACATTAGTTGTATTTGGTGTATCATTTTTTGATAAATTAAAGCTTGATGATCCAGTGGGTGCTTTATCAGTTCATTTATTAAATGGTATTTGGGGAACATTAGCAGTTGGTATTTTTGCAAGCAATGGGGATACAATTACTTTTCTGGGACAATTAAAAGGTGTAGCGGTTGTAGCAGTATTTGCTTTTGTTGTTTCATATGTTGTTTTATTCCTAATTAATAAAATAGCACCATTAAGAGCTCACAATGATGAAGAGATGCAAGGGCTAGATGTAGAAGAGTGTGGTTTAGAAGCATATCCAGAGTTTAAGAGAGCATTTTAGGGTATAATTTGATTTTAAAATTATTTTGTTAAAATATATAGATTAAGAAAAAGGATTAATAGTGAAAAAAATTGAAGCAGTGATTAAGCCATTTAAATTAGAAGATGTGAAAGATGCTTTAACAGAAGCTGGAATTACAGGAATGACAGTATCTGATGTTAAAGGTTATGGAAGACAACAAGGACACTCAGAACTTTATAGAGGTGCTGAGTATGTTGTTGATTTTCTACCAAAAATTAAAATTGAACTAATTGTTGCAGATGAGAATGTAGATAATACAATTGATATTATTATCAATGCAGCAAAAACAGGAAAAATTGGTGATGGTAAAATTTTTGTTTCACCTATAGAAAAAACAATCAGAATTAGAACTGGTGAAGAAGATGAGGATGCAATATAATATGCAAACAATATTTGAAATAGATTCTGCTTTAGATATGCACCTTCATTTACGTGATGGTGATATGTTAAAACTTGTTGGTCCTTTAACTTCAGAAACTTTTAGTGGTGCATTAATTATGCCAAATTTAGTTCCTCCTGTAACAACTAAAGAGGCAATGCTTTCTTATAAACAAAGAATTCAAGAAGCATGTAGTGAAGATAAATTTACGCCACATTTAACACTATTTTTTCAAAATAACTATTCATATGAATTTCTAGAAGATATCAAAGATGAAATTATTGGTATAAAACTATATCCAGCAGGAATTACAACTAACTCTGAAACAGGTGTAGCTTCTATGGATGTGGAAGTTTTAAGACCCACATTAGAATCTATGAGTAAGTTAGGTATTCCTCTTTGTATCCATGGAGAGACAAATGGATTTGTAATGGATAGAGAAAAAGAGTTTATGCCTATATATGAATCAATTGCTCAGGCATTTCCTGATTTAAAAATCATAATGGAGCATATTACAACAAAAGATGCAGTAGAGTTACTTGATAAATATGATAATCTTTATGCAACAGTAACTTTACATCACCTTCTTATAACTTTAGATGATATGGCAGGTGGAATGTTAAAACCTCATTTATTTTGTAAACCAATTGCAAAAAGACCAGAAGATAGAGATGCTCTTTTAAATGCAGCACTTAAGGCTCACCCTAAGTTAATGTTTGGAAGTGACTCAGCTCCTCATCCAAAACATAAAAAAGAGTGTTGTGGTTGTGCAGCAGGAGTATTTACTTCTCCTATTGCTTTACAAGCTTTAACTCAACTTTTTGAAGAGAATGATTCTTTAGAGAATTTAAATGCTTTTGTAAGTTTAAATGCAAGAAGAATTTATAATTTAAATCCTGTATCAAAAAAAGTAAAATTAGTTAAAAAAGATTTTATTGTTCCAACAACTTATAATTTTAAAGGGGAAAGTGTAGTTCCAATGTATGCTGGTGAAGTATTAAATTGGACTATTCAAGCTATTGAAGACTAGGAAACTTAAATGTTTCCATGTCTTTCTTTAAGTAGTCTTCTTATATTATCGCTAGACTCTTTAGCTTTTTTAATTCTATCTTCTCTCATTGCTCTTAGAGTATCTAGAGTCTCTTGTTTTTCATGATCTATATTTGCTTGAATCTGAATAGCTTTTCTATTATTTTGAATACCAGATACAGCAACAAATTTTTCAGTATTATTTACATAAACTTTAGATGAAGGAGAAGTAGCATTTTTACTAAATACAATTACATCATCAGCTTTCAAACTTAAAAGCTCAGATACAGTCATTTCTGTTTCAGCCATAATTGCTTCAATACTCATTTTTGCACCAGAAATTAAAGTTGTGATATCTTTTTTTCTACTTGCTTTTTTATTTCTACCTTCAGAAAAGATTCTTTCAACAATTTTATTTAAAAGAGTTTCAATATATGAAATAGGATAACAAATAGATAAAAATCCAGACTCTTCATCAATTGTAATTTCAAGAACAACTAATAAAACAATTTCGTGGTCTGAGATAATTTGAATAGCATTTGCATTTGTATCTCTTGATTCAATTTTAAAGTTTAAAGTAGTAACTTCATCCCAAGCTCTATAAAGATGTTTTACAAACATTTTATAGAAGTGTTCAAAAATATTAACTTCAATTTCTGTAAGTTCTCTATCTAAATTATCACTTGCTGCAACGGCACCACTTCCAAGTAATTCTGCAATAATTTTGTGTGAAATTCCAGGGTTACACTCAATTACAATTCTTCCTTCTAAAGGTTTAATTGAAAGTGTATTAAGTGATGTAAGTTGAGGAATAGAAAGAATAAACTCTCCATAAGTCATCTGCTCAATTGAGTATAATTTAATATCTACAATTTTTCTAAGCATAGCTGAAAGGTCTGTAATTAAATCCCTTAACATCTTATCATGAAGTGTAGAGAAAGCTTTAAATTGCTCATTAGAGATTCTATTAGGCTTTTTAAAATCATAAATAGAGTAGTTTTTTTCTTTTGATACAATCTGGTCTTCGCCAACTGCTTCAATCTCTTCCCCGGCATCGGCTATATCTAAGAGTGCATCAATTTCATCTTGACTTAAAAATTCAGCCATTTTATCCTCTTATCTCAAGTTCAACATCTAAAGCACCAAGTTCTTTTATCATTTTAAGTGTATCAATGATTTCAGTAATTGGTAGTTTCATAACTTTCATAGCTCTTACTAAATCAGATACTGTTGGTACTTCTTTTGTATTCATCAATGTATTATTGATATTTACTGCAACGGGTTTGTTCTCAAGTCTTACGTTATCTCCAATATCTTGGCCTTTATTTACTTTGTTATCTTCCCATTGTGTTTCACTTAAGTTAGATTTTTTTATTCTAATTGTGAAATCTTTTTTTGCAACAGTTACAGGACCAATAGGAATATCAAGTCCAGCAATAATAGTCTCTCTAGCTACATCAATTATAATTTTCTTTTTAAATGTAGAATCTAATTGAATACTTTGAATATCAGATAAAAATTTTACAATAGAGCTATTTTGAGGCTTTTTTACATATATTGTTCTTGTATCAATTGCAACTGCTAAAGGTTTATTAAAAAATTCATTAATCTTTTTTTCTACTAAGTATGCTTGTTTAGCATCATTTTTTAGAAGACTTAGTTTTATACTATCTTCATTTTTAAGTGAATAATCTACTTCGTTTTCTACTGTAGCACCTTCATAAATAAAACCAGTAGTTGGATTTGCAGATTCTGCTACAATTGAACCTTGTGCTAGAGCATAAACTTGACCATCAACAGCTTTTAGTTGAGTTAATAATAATTCACCGTTATCAATTGATTTTGCATCACCAATAGCAGAGATTTTTACTTTTATTTTATCACCTTGCCTTGCAAAAGGAGGAAGTTCAGCAGTTACCATAACTGCTGCAATATTTTTAGATTTAATTGAAGAAGCAGGAATTTTTATATATGAATTTCTAAGTAGGTTTTGTAAACTTTGCATTGTAAATTGAGATTTATCACCAGAGCCTGCAAGTCCTACAACCAGACCATATCCAATTAATTGGTTGTCTCTAATTCCAACAACATTTGAAATGTCTTTAATAGTTACTGCATAAATAGTTTGTAAAAAAAATAATAAAACTATAAAAAATTTCAATACCACACCTCTTTCATAATTGGAAATATTTTATCTAAAATTTTATAAAAACAAGGTATAATTTTTATAAAAAATAATTTTAGGGCAATCTTTTGACTATATATATCTACGGTAGTGATAGTTTTAAAAATGAAATCAATGATGTTTTAAGACATTCTAATATAAAGTTTAGACTTGATGATAGAGGTGAAATTAAAGAGTTAAATACTTTAAATGAACTAAAAAATGCCATAGAAGAGAACCCTAATAATATATACTTAATTGATGATTCAAAAATAATAAAAAAGAGTATATTAACTGATAAAATAAAATTTTTAAAACCAAAAGACGGAATAGAACAAGAATATTTACTTGACCATGGAATTGGAGATGTATCAGTTGATTCTATTGAAGAACTTTCAAAACATATTATAAGAAGACTAGATTCAGTTCTTGGTAAAGAAGAGAATATAGAAGATATTCAAGATTCTATTATAGAAATTGTTGAAGGTGCGTATGAAGAAGATTCAAATAGTAATGCTTCAGAAGATTTAAAAATTGAACAAGTATATGAAATAAATGCTGAGCCAGAAGAGTTTTCTTCAGATGAAATAGAAGAACATATTGAGCTGGATGATGAATTAAGTGCATTATTAGCTTCTTCTAAAGATGATGATCCATTTTTTGAAGAAGAAGGACCTCAAATAAGTGATGAAGAAGCTTTAGCTGATATTTTAAACCAAGTTGAAGAAATCGAAATTGCTGAAAAGCAAGATAAAGAGAATCAACTAAAAGAAGAGAATGAAAATTTTAATCCTTCTTCTAACTTAGATGATTTATTAGTTCAATTAGAAGAGAGTCATCAAGGACAAATATTAACAAGTGATGAAAAAACTATTGATAATGATGATTTAAGTGATTTACAGGATGTGTTGGATCAGATAGAAGAATCAGAAATAACTGTAGATAATAAGATTGAAGAAAATGAAGTAGACCCATTAAAAGATTTGAGTTTTGATGATAATTTAGATAATATAATTAATGATGAAAAGAGTATTGATGAAGATTTTAATATTAGTACTCAAGGAGAAAAAATGTCAGATCAGTTTTCAGAATTTGATACATTAAGTGAAAATGAGATTTTAGCTGCACTTGATGGTGTTGAAAATTTAACTATTACTAAAGAGAGTGAAGAGAAAAAAGAAAATTCTGTAGTAGCTTCAAATAATTCAAATAACTTAAGTGTAGATAGTGCAAATGCAGATGAAATTGCAAAATTAATTACTCAGTTATTAAATAATAAAACACTAGAAATTACAATTAAAGTTAAAGACTAGTATGGATTTAATAGGGATTGCTGAAAATACGGTAAAAATTATTCTTATTTTAGGATTACCGTCATTAATTGTAAGTATGGTAATTGGACTTATAATTTCAATTTTTCAAGCAGTTACACAAGTATCAGATGCTTCATTAAGTTTTGTTCCTAAGATTATTGTTGTATCTATTTTTGTTTTAATAACTTTACCTTGGGTAGGAGATCATATTACAACATATACGAAGGATCTTTGGGATTTAATATTAGTTTTTGGAGAGTAAAGTATGATTGATAAATTATATAATTTAAAAAAAACTCAAACTGATCAAAAACTTATGCAAAGGGCTCAACTTCAGGCAAAAATTAATCATATTGATGCCGAGATTATGCTTACTCAAACTCAAATAAATACTGCAAGTGTTCAAAAATTTGGAGCAATCTCAGATTTTTCAGTTTTGGCAATGCATAAAAATACAATGAAAGAGCATATAAGAAAGTTAGAAAATGAAAAAATTGGACTTATACGGCAGATGGAAGTAATAATTGAAGAGATTATTCAACTTCAAAAAGAGACAGAACAATTTGAATACATTTTAGATGAATTAAAACAAGAAAAACAATTAAAAATTATAAAAGCTGAAATGGAAGCTTCAGAAGAATATATACAAAGTAAATACATAAGTGGATAAGGAGTAAAGGTGATAAGAGTTGTATTTTTATTTTTAATTTCATTTATAGTATTAAATGCACAAGAAGAGAGAGTAACTAGTGCAGCTTTAATTAAACAAAAAATTGAAGTAAAAGAGTTAAAAAAAGAGTTAAATACTTTTTATAATAAAAAAGAAAAAGAGTATCAAGAAAGAAAAAAAGAGCTTCTTGATTTAATAAAAAAAGTTGAAACAGAAAAAAAAGCAATAGAAAAAATAAGAAATGAGAATCTTCAACTGCTTCAAGATATAAATGGTGAAGTTGAAGCTAAAACATCAAAGATATATAATAAAATGAAACCAAAGGTTGCAGCTTCTATTTTTAATGAGATGATTAATAATGGAAAAGTTGAAGATGTTTTTGATATAATCTTAAGACTAAAAGAAAATAATGTAACATCATTAATGAAGTTTTTAAGCCCAAAAAATGCAGCAATACTAACATTAATGTTAAAAGAATATAGGGCTAAAAATCAAGACGAAGGGTAATTATGGCAGAAGAAAATAACGAAGTAAAAAAACCTGGTGGTGGAAAAGGATTAATGGTAGTGCTTATCGCACTAGTGGTTATTTTACTACTTGCAGTAGGTGTTGGTGGATATTTAATATTCAGTAGTGGTGTTCTAAATGGACAGCAATCACAACAACAAGTGCAAAAAGAAGAGTCAGGTAATACTAATGCTACTTATAAAGCAGCAATAAATGATTTAGTTCTTAATATTACGAATGCAAAAGGTAGAGAGAAGCTAATGAAATTATCTTTTCATCTAAAAAGTACAGAACCATCAATTGAATCAATTGTTGAAGAGTATAAACCTGAAATAGTAGATGCTGTAATTGCACAAATTAGTTCTAGAAGTTCAGAAGAGCTATTAACAGTTGGTGGTAAAGCACTTTTAAAAGAAGAGCTTTTAGAAGATATTAACAACATTATTAATGAAGTAACTTCAAGTAATGATGATATTAAAAGAAATAGTGTTCAAAATATTTTATTTACAACATTTGTAATCAAGTAAAATGATAGTAGCAGTTAAAACAAATAATAAAAAAAGACTTCTAATTAAATTAGCATCTGCTGTAGCAGTTGCAATTATGTTTATTGCTTATTACTTTCATATGAGTAATGAGTTTGCAATACAACAGCAAAAAGAGCAAGAACAAAAATTAAAAGCTATTGAAATAGACAATAAAAAAGCAATGCAAAATAAATTAGAGAGAATAATTTATAGAGAAGTTGAAACTGCTGTTGATTTAATTGGTCAAAGAAATATTCAAGATGTAAAAATTATTTCGGATAGGGTATTAATAGTAGCAGATGTAGGAACAAATCTTGATGCTTTAAAAGTTAGATATGGAAGTACAGCTTTAATTAAAAATGATTTAAAAGATGTAAAAATAGCTATAGATTTAAAATATGTAGTAGAGAGTAAGTTTGATGATGCAGAGTAAATATCTAATACTAATAATTTTACCTATTTTTTTAACTGGATGTGTAGAACAACCAGAAATTAAGTTTGAGAAACCAACTTTACAAGTTCCTAAAACACAACCAGTTGTTCAAAAGAAAAAAGGTTCTTTATACTCAATGAGAGGACCTTCTTTATTTGCTGATAAAAAAGATTTACAAATTGGTGATATCATTCAAGTTAGAATTAGTGAATCATTAAATTCTAATACAAAAAATAAAAGAGAGATCAGTTCTGATAGAAATGCTAACTTAGGTGGTGGATTAATTTCTCAAATGGATGCAAATGTTCCTCTTGCTTCTTCTGTTAAAAAGTATGCTGATAAATTTAACTCTTATGCAGGAGTTAATTTTGGAACAGAGAGTACAAGCTCAAATACGGGAGAAGTTAAAACAAATCTTAGTGAAACATTTTCTACAAATGTATCTGCTATTATAGAAGAGACTTATCAAAATGGTAATTATTTAATTCGTGGAACTAAAGAGATGCTTATTGATGGTCAAAAACAATCTTTAGTTTTAAGTGGAGTAATTAGGCCTTATGATATAACTCCTGAAAATTCTGTTTCATCTTCACAAGTTGCTAATTTAAAGATTCTTTATATAAAAGATGGTGAAGAACAAGATGTAATGAAAGTTCCTTGGGGAATGAGAATTATTAAAACATTTTGGCCTTTTTAATCTAATTTTAAGAAATGTAATGCGATAATTTGTAAAATTATCTGCAAAAGGAGTATATATGTTAAAGTCATTAAATGTGGCTCAAAGTGGTCTTAATGCCTCTAAAATAGCTATTGAGAATGTTTCAAATAATATTGCTAATGAAAATACTCCTGGGTATAAAAAAAGAGTTGTACAATTAAGTGAACTTGAATTAATTGACTCAAGATTTACGGGTCGTGGAGTTAGAGCAGATACCGCTTATAGAATTACTTCACAATATCTGTATGATAATATGATGAATGAAAATACAAAATCAAATTACTATGGTGCAGTTTCTAAATTAGTTGGAAATATTGAAGTAATGTTTACAGAAACTGACGAAAGTGGTTTCTCAAGTGATTTAGATAGATATTTTCAAGCTATAGAAAATCTAAGAACAAACCCAAGTTCAGAAATTTATAGAACTACTTATAAAACTCAAGGACAAGTATTAGTTGATTCTTTACAAAACCTTTATAAAGGAATAGAAAAAGAAGAAGAATTAACAAAAATTTCATTAGAAGAAAACGTAAAAAAAGTAAATAATCTAATTAATGAAATTGGTGCAGTAAATCAACAGTTAGGCCAACATGTCGAAGCTTCTAATGATTTATTAGATAAAAGGGATCAATTAGAAAGAGAACTATCACAATACGTAGATATTGAAGTTGATAGAAGTAATAATGAATATATGCTAAAAGTTGGTGGTGAAGTTGCAGTTAGATATAATACTAATATTCGTGAAATAAATCTTGTAGAAGAGTTTAGTCCACAAGTAGATAGATTCTCAACTAATCCAGCTACAGGAAAACCAGGTGACTTAATTGGTGAAAACCATGATATTGGAATTGGAGATAAAATTTCATATAAATTTAATAATGAATATGAAGTTTCAATTCAAATTGGTAGTAATAAATATACAGATGGTCAAGGTAATGAATATGAAATTGACTTTGATGGAGATGGAGTAGCCGATACAGTTGATGAAACAAACTATATTAGAGCTTTATCTTTTGCTGTTAATAGTCATCCTAAAATTTCAGAGCAAGTAATTGCTTATAATGGAGACTATTCTGTTGATAAAGATGGAAATATTGTTGATAATATGGGAAGAGATGAGTTCTTATTATTAGAAGCAAGAAATCATGGTGAAGATGGAAAGTTTCAAGGTAGAATTGTCGTTGAAGAAGCATCAAATCCAACGGTTCAATCATCAAACTCTGTATTACCAACAGATCTAGTTGACCCAGCAGGTGGAGACATAACTATAAATGTACCAGGTGTTGGAAATAAAGTATTCCCTGTAGGTCCAGCAACTACATATCAAGACTTAATAAATAGTATTAATGCTGACCCTGATTTAAGTGCTGAATTAAATGGTAGTGGAAATTTAATTATAGGAAATAAAAGTAATCCTAGTGAAGGGATAACTGTAACAGATAATCTAACTACATCAATTGGATTTGTTGATACTCCTAAAAATAATGATTCACTTTTTAGAAATGAGTATTCAAGTAAAGATGGTGAAGATAAAGTATATTTAGCAGTTTATGATAAAGAAATTAATATTAAATCAGGAATTTTAAAAGCTCAAACAGAGAACTTAACTACAAGCTCTCCAAATAATAAGATTATTGATTATAAAGAAAAATTAGATAATTTTGCAAGATCACTTAGTGATTTATTTGATAAGTTTGTTAAAACAACTGCTGATGGTGATTATATTTATGGGCACGTGGCATCTGATAATTATACAGGTGATAGAGAAATTAAAAATTTAAATTTATTTAGTGGTATGGACGTAATGTCTTTAAAATTTAATGCAGATGCAGTTAATGATTTAGATCAAGTAGATTTAGATTATATGTCAACAATGCAATGGAAAAAAGATATAGAATTTGATGGTTTTGCACAAGATGGATCTAGTATAAATGCAACATCACTTTCTGAATTCTTTCAGGAAATTAGAGTAAATATCTCTTCTGATAAAGAAAATAATGACTTTTTATTTGAAACTCAAGCTACAGTTTTTCAAGCTGTACAATTTAAGTTTGAGCAATTAACTAAAGTTGACCCAGATGAAGAGATGATAAACCTTATGAAGTTTCAAGCAGCATATACAGCTAATGCAAAAATTGTTACTGCTGTTGATGAAATGATACAAACACTTCTTGGAATGTAAAGGAGGAAGTCATGGCTGAAGGTATTTTAGGATTAGGAAGCGCAGGTTCAACAGGATTAAATCAAGAATTACTTGAAAAATTAAAAGAAGCAGAAAGAAAGTCTACTGTAGGACTAATTGAAAGCAGACTTGAGAAAATTACTCAAGAGGGTGGAGAAAGCGAAAAATTAGCTGAAATTATGGCAAAAGTAAATGAACTGCTAGAGACACTAAAACCTTTTGACTTATTTGTTTCAACTGGAGTAAATGCATTTGATCAAAAAAGTGCAAGTGTTGCAGGTTCTTCAGCAATATTTGATGCTGTAGATGTTAGTAATATTGACCAAGGTACAACTACTGTTAAAATAAACCAACTTGCTCAAAAAGATGTATATCAAACAAATACATTTGCAGATAAAACAGAACAAGTTGCAGGTGGTAATGATGCAGGAGATATGCTTGTTTTAACTCAAGCTGGAAGACCTGTTTATCAAAGTGATGCAACAGTCGCAGTGGGTGATATTGTTGATGCAAATGGTGGAAGTATTACTATTAATCTAAATGGAGTTGATAAAACATTTAATGTTTCAGCAACAACTACATATCAAGACTTAATAAATGATATTAATGCTGATGGTGAATTAAATGCAAAAATTACATTATCAGGTAGATTGTCTATTACTTCTGCAGATGAAAAAACTCCTTTAACTATTACAGAAAGTTTAACTACTTCAATAGGTCTATCATTAGGGGAGAAATATTCAACTGTTGGTAAAAGCTATGAAGATTTAGCAAAAGATATAAGTAAAAACTCTAACTACAGTGCTTCAATTGAGAGTGTAGGAACTGATACTAACAGATTAGTTATTAAAAGTGCTGATACTGGGTTAGATAACAAAATTACAATAACTCAACAAGGTTTTGACCTTGGATTAAATGATGCAGCAAATAATACAGTTAAAGCACAAAACTTACAAGCTTCTGTAGATGGGATTGATTATGATGTATCATCAAATGTTTTAGTTGTAGGTGGATTAAAAATTACTGCTGTTGAAGTTGATACAGCAGACTCATCTTCAACTATTTCAATACAAAGTGATACTGTAAACCTATCATCTTTAGTGGAAAATATTGTTACAAAATATAATGAGTTAGCTAGTTTAGTTGATAACGAACTATATTCAGCAGATAGTCCAATTCAAGATAGATCTGCTTTAAGAAGTATGATGGAAGGAATTAAAAGTAAATTATTTGATTCTTATGGAGATAACAAAGAGTTAAATATGTTTAACTTTGGTCTAAATATTGATAAAAGTGGTTTCCTTACGTTAGATACAGAAACTTTTAATGAAGCAGTAGAAAATAATTTAGAAGATTTAAGATCTTTATTTGTTGGAACAGCAGAAAGTAGAGGTTTAGGGACTCAATTAAAAGAGTATGTTGATGCTTTAGATTCTTTTGATGGAATATTATCAAAATATCAAGAAAATATTTTAAAAAGAAAAGATACTTTAGAGGAAGAGAAGACTAAAGCACAAGAGAGTTTAGATTCTAAATATTCTCTTTTAGCACAACAGTTTGCTTCTTATACAGCAATTATTACGCAATTTGAAGCACAATTCTCTGGTTTAAAACTTATGATACAACAATCTACAGCATCATAATTTTTATGCTTAGATTAGTTCTACTTAAGTAAAGTTATAATATACTTTTTTAATATTAACTGGAGAATTTAATGGGAATTGAAGCATATCAACAACAAGGTGCAGTATCTAACGATCCATATATGCTTGTATTAAAGTTATATGAAGGAACTTTGAAGTATTTATCTTTTGTGAAACATGCAATGGAAACTGGAGATATAGAACTAAAATTCACTAATATTAATAAGGCTGTTGCAATTTTTGATGAATTAAGAAATGTCCTTGATTTTGATAATGGAGGAGATGTATCTTATTATCTAGATGGATTATACTTATATCAGATTGAGACACTTTTCACAGCAGGAATTGATGATAATATTACTGCAGTAGAACAGGTAATGAAAGTTGTTCAAGGTTTGATTGACGCATGGAAAGAAGAGACAGGTCTTTAACTGCTCTAAATGAGTTAATTTATATTGACTCATTAGACTCATATGAAAGAGCTGATGCTCTTGTAAACTGGTATAATAAATACTTATCTAATGAAGATATTAGTAACTTCGATTTAGAGCTTTCTGATTTACAGCAACTACAAGAACTTTTTTATAAAAATATCAACTTTTTAAAAGAACATAAAGAGCAAACGAGAAAAGATATGATAGAAAATAGAAAAGTTAGAAAATTTACTTAATCTTTTTTAAAATAGAATCAAGCAACTCAAACCTATAAATATAAGCTCTGCATTTTTTAGGAATCTTATTTATTCTACAAAGCTCTTTAAACTCTTTTGTTAGGGTTAAATTTGTAAGATAAGGGCAAATATATATAAACTCTTTTTCTATACTTATAGCTATTTTATGCGAAACTACAAGCTCTTTTTCTTTTATGATTTCTTCTCTTTGTTTTTTACTTAATAAAAGACCTCTTTTTTTTAAACTTTTATCAATTATTCTAATATTTAGATTATCATCTTTACTATTTTCAAATATTTCTAGTTCTTCTTTATTGTAAAGTAAAACTTCTTTCTTTTCTAAGGATTTTAAATCTTCATTTAAATAAATAAGACTATTTTTAATACCAGTTTCAAACTCTTTAAGTAGTCTATTTGAAAAGTTTCTTCTAAAATAGTTTCTCTTAAAAATTTCATTATTATTTGATTCATCAATAAAATATTTGATTTTGTTTTTATTTAAATAGTTAAGTAAAGTCTCTCTTGAGATATTAACTAAAGGTTTAAAAATTTTATAGTTTTTTCTTTTTGATACTTCTTCAAATGATAGTAGTTCATTTAAACCAGCACCCTTAGTAAATTGCATTAAAAACCACTCTAATTTATCATTTAATTGATGAGCTGTAATTAATGCTTCATAAGAGTGGTCATTAATTATTTCATCAAAAAATTTATATCTTATATCTCGTGCTTTTTTTTCAAAGTTTGATAGTTTTTCAAAAGAACTCTCTTTTATATAAATCTTTTTATCATATTTTAAAGCTAATTCTTTTGCATATGCAACTTCCTCTTTTGATTGTTTTCTATAATTATAATCAACAATAGCAAGGTCAAAAGGAATATTGTTTTCAAGTAAAATAAAAAATAAAGCAGAAGAATCAACACCAGCAGAAAAAGCTAGTAGATTTCTTTGAGTGTTGATTAGATTTAATGAAAGTTGCATTTTATTTAATAACTGTTGCTAAAAGTTTATCTCCCACAAGTTCAGTGATTCTTACAGTATATTTCCCACCAAATTCAATCTGTTTTGCTTCTCCAGCTTCATTTAGTAGTTCATTATCATTGATATAAATTTCTCCATCAATATCAGGTGCCCAAGATACTTTTCTTGCACTTAATAGATATTCATGTTCTTCACTTTCCCCATCAACATAAACTTCAACTTCATTTCCAATCTCTTGTTCTAAAGATTGAATTGTAGTCTCTTTAATTATCTCTCCTAAGAAGTTAGCTCTTTCATCAATAATCTCTTGAGGAACTTTATCTAACATCTCATAAGCAGCAGTTCCATCTTCATCAGAATATGAAAAAACATTTGCACGATCAAATTTATAATCTCTTACAAATTTACATAACTCTTCAAAATCCTCTTGAGATTCTCCTGGATGTCCTACAATAAAAGTTGTTCTTACAAAAGAGTTTGGCACAGCTTTCATACTGTTCATAAGCTCTTTTAACTTCTCTACACCTTTTCCTCTTTTCATGATTTTTAAAATATTTGAAGAGATATGTTGTAAAGGCATATCAAAATAGTTTTCAAATACTGTTGAGTTTTTGATCTTCTCAATTAGAGAAAGAGAAGTTGTACTTGGATAAAGATAAAGAATTCTTGCACTTTGAATTCCTTCAATTTTTTCAACTTCTTCAACAAGTTTTTCTAAACCATCTCTTTCTCCTAAATCTCTTAAATATGAAGAAGAGTCTTGAGAAACAAAAGAGAAATCTTTATAACCATTTGATACAAGATTTTTTACCTCTTTTATTAAAGATTCTAAAGTTCTAGAATGAAGTTTACCTTTAAAGCTTGGAATTGCACAGAATGAACAGGTTTGATTACATCCTTCACTTAATTTGATATAAGCATGATAAGAAGAACCAGTAATTACTCTGTCATTTGTCTCATTTAATAAAAATACTTCATCAGTAAAAGCAGATCTTTTTTCATTTACAAGTTTATCTATTTTGTCATAATCTCCAACTCCTGTAAAAATATCAATTTCTGGTAACTCTTTTTGAAGTTCTTCTTGATATCTTTGAGTTAAACAACCAGCCATTACAAGAACTGATTCCTCTTTTCTTTCATCATGAAGATTTAAAATTGTATTTATACTCTCTTCTTTTGCACTATCAATAAATCCACAAGTATTTACAATAATTACATCAGCAATTGTTGGGTCATTTGTAATTTCATACTCTTTTAATTTTCCTAGCATAATCTCAGAGTCTACCAAGTTTTTTGTACATCCAAGACTTACTAAATGTAAAGTTTTTGTAGGTTTTGTTTCAGTAAATTTCATTCTTTTGTATCTTTATAAAGTTTTTTGCGAATTTTAGCATAATATGAAAATTTTGTAAATTAGATTTGCTGAAAATTTTATATTAATTTAATATTATAAATCATTTTTCTATGTTACTCTTTCAAAGATGATTCAAAATTTAAAAAAGGAGTAATCATGTTAAATAAAATCATTTTTTTGGGACTTTTTGTTGTGGCTATATTTTTTACAGCTTGTAGTAATACAACTGTTGAGAAAGTAGAAATAAAGCCTAATGTTTCTTTACTAAATACATATTGGAAAGTAAATAGTTTGTATGGTAAAGAAGTAGAAGTTTTTGTTAAAGAAGCACACTTAAAATTTAAAGATAATAATCAAGTAAATGGAGCTTTAGGCTGTAATAACTTTTTTGGAAAGTTTGAGCAAAAAGACTCTTCATTAAGTTTTATAAACGTAGCAAGTACAAAGATGATGTGTCCAAATATGAAAACAGAAGATGCTTTTTCTAAAGTACTATTTGAAACAAGAACTTATAAAATTAGTGGTGAAACTATGACTTTTTTTAATGAAAATAAAGAAGAAATAGCAAAATTTAAAGCGGTGTACTTTTAATAGTACACCCTAAAATAGCTTAAAGCCAAATATTATCAAGTAATCTTGTATTTCCAAATTTTGCAACTACAAGAATAATAGAGTTTTTTAATTGAATCTCTTCTATTTCATTAAAGTTTCTATCAACAATTGCCACATATTCTACTTCTAAAGTTTGCATAACATCATACATTTTATTTTTAATTACTTCAGAAGACTTTTCACCTTTCCCTACTAGTGATGCAGCAGAATATAGTGATTTTGAAATTAAAAGGGCTTTTTGTCTTTGTGTTTGGCTTAAATATACATTTCTAGAACTAAGAGCTAGACCATCTTTTTCTCTTACAATTTCACAAGGTACAATTTCAATTGGTAGAAATAGATTTTTTACCATTTGTTGAATAAGAGTTAATTGTTGAGCATCTTTTTTACCAAAATATGCACGAGTTGGTTGAACTAAATTAAACAGTTTTAATACAACTTGAAGAACTCCATCAAAGTGACCTGGTCTAGTTTTTCCTTCTAAGACATAACTATTATTATTAGCTTTGATTAAAACCTCTTCGTCTGTATACATAGTAGAGATTTCTGGCATAAAAATATAATCAACTTTACATATTTGACAAATTTTTTTATCTGCTTCATCCTTTCTTGGATAGGCATCTAAATCTTCTCCTGGAAGAAATTGGGTTGGATTTACAAAGATTGAAACTACAACAATTTCATTTTCATTTCTAGCTTGTTTTATTAAAGAGATATGACCATCATGAAGAGCTCCCATTGTAGGAACAAAACCAATAGTCTTATTTTTGTTAGAAGCAGTTACTTCTTGTAATTCTTCAATAGTTTTTAAAATATTCAAATTTTTTCCTTAAGGTTAATTATTTTGCATCATAGTTTGGATTTAGTTTTAAAAGTATTAAATCAGCAATCATATTTCCAAGTAAAGTAAGTAGTGCTCCAATGATTAAAATACCCATAATTACTGGGTAGTCATGGCTCAAAGCACTTTGAAAAAAGAGTAAACCCATTCCATTTATTGAAAAAATTGATTCTAAAATAACACTTCCACCAATTATTCCAGGAAGAGATAAACCAAGTAGAGTTATAACTGGTGGATATAGATTTGGTAAGATATAGTATCTTAAAATTTGACTCTTTTTTAATCCTCTTGCTTTTGCAAAGAAAATATAGTCTGCTTTTAATATCTCTATTACAAGTGACCTAACATATAAAGTTAAACTACCAATTCCTGCGAAAGTAATAATTGAAATTGGTAAAATTAAGTGCCAAGCATAATCTAAATAGTAAGTTAAACTTCCATCATCAGGCACAGAGTGAAGTCCTGCTATAGGTAAAAGTTCTAAATATATTGAAAAAATCATTATAGCTATCAAAGCTAAATAAAATGAAGGCATTGAAAAGCTAATAAGGGATAATTGACTTACAAATCTATCAAAAAAAGAGTTTTTATTTAAAGCAGCTTTAATACCTAAATATAAAGAGATTACAAATATTAAAAACATAGAGATAATATTGATTGTTAAAGTTACAGGAATTCTTTGTAAAATTTCATTTTTTACAAGCTCTCCACTTGCAAAAGAGATTCCAAAATCAAGTTGTAAAATTGCCATTACCCATGAAAAATATTGTATATAAAGAGGTTTGTCTAAACCATAAATAGCTTTAAGTTGAGCAATTGACTCTTCTGTAATATTAGGGTTCAACTCTCCACTTGCAAAAAAAGAGTTTGGTGCTAAATTTATTGCTACAAAAGAGATTAGGCTTATAATAAATAGCATAATGATTAGATATAATAATTTACGTAAAAATATTTTCATGAAAGAATTATACAAAGAGATAGGTTAAAAATGATTGGAATTGATATAGCTTCTATAGATAGAATTAAAAATATGTATGAAAAGTTTGGTATAAAAGCATATGAACGATTTTTAGATGAAGAAGAGATAGCGTTAATTAAAAGAGTAGAAACAGCAGCTGGTTTTTGGGCAGCAAAAGAAGCAGCAAGCAAAGCAATTGGTACAGGTATTGGAAAAGAGTGTTCTTTTCATGATTTAAAGATAAAAAAGAAAAAAAATGGGGCTCCTAAATTGAAGTACTCAAAGGCTTTACAAAAAAAGTATAAAATAAAAAAAACATATCTTTCAATCACGCATGATCAAGGAGTTGCCATTGCAGTTGTTCACAATATTAAAAAATAAAATAGAAGAGTATAACACTAAAAGAGTATGTAACATGAGTAGCGAAGAGAGCTACTTAAGAATCGCTATTGCAATACTTTTATTTTCTTACTCTTTAGTTGGTAATTTTACTTTACTAACAATTTTCTCTGTTATTTTAGGTTATACTGGTGTTACTAGATATTGTACTATTTATAGGATTTTTGATATAAATAGAAAAATAGCTTTAGAGACTATTTATTTAAAGTACTTACCTAAATATAATCCTGAACCTGTAATGATTTTGGATAAAACTTCAAATATAATTTTTAAAAATGAACCAGCTAAAAAAAATCTAAATATAAGTAACTTTTCAAAACAAATAAAAAATCCAATAGAGATAATAAATGAAGAAAAAACTTTTACAATACAGTATGAAAGTAGTGATAAAAAAGTTTATTTAATAAATCTTAGAGGAGTTAAAAAGATTGGATATATTTTAGCTTATGCTACAGATATTACAGAAGTTTTAAACGCTGAAAAAGAGATTATTGATATTCAAAAAGATGTAGTTTATACTATGGGAGCTATAGGTGAGACTAGATCAAAAGAGACAGGGAATCATGTAAAAAGAGTTGCAATATATTCTGAAATACTTGCTTTAAAATATGGCTTATCAAAAGAAGAAACAGAACTTTTAAAATTAGCTTCTCCTATGCATGATATAGGAAAAGTAGGTATAAAAGATGAGATTTTAAATAAACCAGGAAAACTTACTGATGAAGAATTTAAAATTATGAAAGGGCATGCAAGTTTAGGTTACAAAATGCTTAAAAATTCAGAAAAGCCTATTTTAAAAGCGGCAGCAATTGTTGCACATGAACATCATGAAAAATGGGATGGTACAGGGTATCCTCGAAAATTAAAAGAGAATGAAATACATATTTTTGGGCGAATAACTGCAATTGCTGATGTATTTGATGCTTTAGGTAGTGATAGGGTTTATAAAAAAGCTTGGCCTTTAGAAAAGATTTTTGAATTTTTCAAAGAGCAAAGAGGTAAACATTTTGACCCTAAATTAGTAGATATCTTTTTTGAGAATTTTGATGAAATAAATGAGGTAAGATTAAAATATCAAGACAAATAAAAAGAAGTTAGTTTTCTTCTTTTTATTTTTTTAAGTTCTCTACTAAATTTTCTCCCAAATTTATATTATTTTGAGAACCATCAATAGCTTTTTTTGTATCCTCTACAAGATGAGTTATTTTATCTTTTATAGTATCAGAACTTTGTAATTGTTCATTTACATTACAAGATATTGTATCAGAGTTTGTACTATTTTCTTTTGCTACTTCAATTAAAGATTTTAATTTTTCAATAGCCTCTTTTGAAAGATTTACACTATTTTTTACTAAATCTTTTACAGCTTCTTTTTTTGTTAAAACAAATTTTGTCATAGATGTGATTTTATCTATTTCATTTCCAATATCTAAAGTTGATTGTTTTGAAGAGTTAGCTAATTTCTTTACCTCACTTGCAACAATAGAAAAACCTCTTCCATACTCTTTTGCTTTTGAAGCTTCTATTGCAGCATTTATAGATAAAAGGTTTGTTTGCATTGAGATTTTATTGTTAACTTGTACTAACTCTGTAATTGATTCATTTTTTTCATTAAGTTGCTCAATTATAGATGAAAATTCATCAATTGTAGTAGACATATCATTAATAAGATTGAAAAGTTTCTCTACTAAAATAATTACATTTTCACTCTCATTTGAAGTAACTTTTGATGATTCTAGTGAGTTTTCAGAAAGTATTTGGATTTGGTTTGAACGCTCTATAAACTCATTTACTAAAGATTCAATATTTTGTATTTCAGTTAATCTTGTTTTAGAAGCATTATTTACATTTTTTGCATTGTTTGTTATGTTTTGAGCAATATTTAAAGAGTCTTCAATTTTTAATTCGTCTAAAAGTTTAGCTTTTTGTAATAGGGTTTGTAATACTTGCGAATCTATTTCTTGTGTTGACATTTTTTATCCTTAAAAGAGGTAAGCTTCCAATTTGTTTTTTCTGCACATTTATAACAAAATGGAACTATTTGGTCTTTTTTTACTTCAAGACAGCCATTACAATTAGTACATCTTAAAAGGACATGCTCTGCTGCTTTTTCTCCCACTTGGAACTTAAGCTTCATACTAATTGCTGTGTACATTGAGACACAAAAAGGAACACAAAAGGTAAGAATAGATTTAAAATAGTTGATTTCATTAAATAATAAAGAGACTATTTTGTCTCCTTGATTAATAAGATTTAAAATAATACCAACAACAAAAGCAATTTTTAGAGCTTTTTTTATTAGAGATTCTGAGAATGCAATTGAGCTTATAAGTCTTAGCCTTGTCAAGATATTCCTTCACTTAAACTAAGAAGCATTCTAACAAAAAAAGTGTTTACTAAGTGTTTACTAAATATCTTTCTAAAATAATTTTTGCAGCAAGAGAATCTACTCTTCCATCTCTTTTATATTTGATATTACCTTTCATTAAATCTTGGGCTTCAATAGAACTCATATTTTCTTCTTGAAAGGTAATTTCTTTGTCAAAATCAAGTAGTGTTACAAAATGTTTTACTCTTTTTTGCATATCTTCACTTGCACTTGGAAATCCTACAACTAGCTTCTCAATTTCCCACTCTTTTAAAGTCTTTAAAACATCATTTGAAGCTTGGTTTCTATTTTTTCTTAAAATAGCTGGAAGAGGCGTAACTATGTCACCTTGAAGACAAATTGCAACTCCAATTCTTTTTAAACCAATATCAATGCAAGCTAGTTTCAATCAGATTCCTTTAGTAAAATTTGGATAATATTATAACCTTAAAAGAATAAAACTAGGAAAACATATATGAAATTAGCTGTATTTGATTTCGATTCAACCTTAATGGATGGAGAGACAATAGACTTTTTAGCTAAGCCTTTAGGCTTAGAAGAAAAAGTTGCAAGTATTACTGAAAAAGCAATGGCTGGAGAGCTTGACTTTTTTGAATCTTTAGTGGAAAGAGTATCTTTACTTAAAGGTTTAGAATATGCAAAAGCTGTAGAGATCTGTAAAGATTTACCACTTATGCCTGGAGCTTTTGATTTAATTAGTGAGCTAAAAAAACAAGATTATAAAGTAATTTGCTTCTCTGGTGGTTTTAGAATTGGAACAACTCCAGCAAAAGAAAAACTAGGCTTAGATGCAGATTTTTCAAATATTTTACATGAAAAAGATGGAGTTTTGACAGGTCTTGTTGGTGGAGATATGATGTTTGGTTTTAGTAAAGGTGATATGATTCAAAGAGTTCAATCAATGCTTGGTGTATCACAAGAGGATACTTTAGTAGCAGGAGATGGAGCAAATGATGTTTCTATGTTCCCCTATGCAGCAAAAAAAGTTGCATTTTGTGCTAAAGATATATTAAAAAAAGAAGCTAATATTATAGTTGATGAGAAAGATTTAACAAAAATATTAGATTATATATAACAAGTAACAAAGCGTTTTCTAACGCTCTTTAGTTTTTACTTCTTTTAGTAGGAATTTATTTCCTAGGCTAAAAAGAAGAAATAAATTTAATGGTTCCCTAAAAAATGGGAATCTTTTTTAGGAGAAAATATGAGTTTAAAAGAAGATATAAATTACTCTTTATGGTGTGATTTTATAGAAAGAGATTTTTTAGAAAATAGATTTCAAGATATTATTAGAAATGAAGTAATTCATGGAGCAACTTCTAATCCAGCAATTTTTGAATCTTCAATTACAAATTCAGCTGCTTATGACCAACAACTTCAAATGTTAAAAGCAAATGAACCAAAAACAATTTATGAGGAATTAGCAGTTTCTGATATTAGAAGAGCTGCTGAGCTTTTAAATGATTTATATTTAACTGATAATAATGATGGGTTTATCTCTATTGAAGTTGACCCAACACTTTGTGATGATGCAAAAGGTACTATTGAAGAGGGAATGAGATTAAATTCATTAATTGCCGCAGATAATGTAATGATAAAAGTTCCTGCAACCCAAGCTGGATATGAAGCAATGAAAGAGCTTACAAGTGCTGGTATTCATGTAAATGCAACTCTTATTTTTTCTCCTGAACAAGCAATTAAATGTGCAGAAGCTTTAGATGCGGGTATTAAAGCTTCTAATAAAGATATTAAAGCAGTAATCTCTGTTTTTGTTTCAAGACTTGATAGAATGTGTGATAATAAAATGATTTCAAAAGGTTTAGAAACTGCTAAACTTGGAATTATCAATGCAACTAAATGTTACCATGAAGTTGAAAAATTTAAAAATAAAAATATAAGAACACTATTTGCAAGTACAGGTGTAAAAGGTGATGAGTTACCTGCAAGTTATTATATTGATACTTTAATCTATCCAAATTCTGTAAATACTGCACCTTTAGCTACTATTGAAGATTGGTTAGAAAATGGTAAAAAAACTCCTTCTAAAATTATTAGTGAAGAAGATTGCAATAAGTATTTCAAAACATTAGAATCAAAAGATATTAATGTAAATGAAGTTTATACACAATTATTAAATGATGGCTTAGAATCATTTAAAGACTCTTTCGCTGATTTATTAAACAAACTTGCAAAAAAAGCAGATTAAAGTAGTTTTAACTACTTTAATCTCTACTATTTTCCACTCTACTTAAGTTCATTTTGGATAAAATTTTTCCAATTTTAATATTAATAAAGGTTATATAATGAAAGCTTGGAATCCGAATAGCTGGAGAGATTTCCCAATCAAACAGCAACCAACTTACAATGATTTAGATAAATTAAAAAAAGTTGAGACTGAATTAGCTTCTTATCCCCCTTTAATTTTTGCGGAAGAGGCTAGAAATTTAAAAGCTCAATTAGCAGATGTTGTAAATGGAAAATCTTTTCTTTTACAAGGTGGAGATTGTGCTGAGTCATTTACTTCGTTTAATGCAAACAATATAAAAGATTTATTTAAAGTAATGATGCAAATGGCTGTAGTTTTAACTTTCTCTGGTGGTTGTCCAGTTGTTAAAGTAGGTCGTGTAGCAGGTCAATTTGCAAAGCCAAGAAGTGCAGATTTTGAAGAGATAAATGGAATAGCATTACCTTCATATAGAGGTGATATTGTTAATAATATTGATTTTACAGAAAAAGATAGAATACCAAAAGCAAAAAAACTTTTAAAAGCTTACAATCAAAGTGCAGCAACACTAAATCTTTTAAGAGCTTTTGCAAGAGGTGGAATGGCTGATTTAAGTAAAGTGCATTCATGGAACCTTGATTTCGTAAAAGATAATAGATTAGGTGAAATGTATGAGCAATTAGCTAATAAAATCTCTGAAACTTTAGATTTTATGCAAGCATGTGGAATTACTGCTGGAAATACAGCTCAATTAAGAGAAACAGTTTTATATACTTCTCATGAAGCTCTATTATTAAACTATGAAGAGGCTCTAACAAGAAGAGATTCTCTAACAAATGATTGGTATAACTGTTCAGCACATATGTTATGGATAGGGGATAGAACAAGAGAACTTGATGGGGCTCATATTGAATACTTTAGAGGTATTAAAAACCCTATTGGTTGTAAAGTTGGTCCTTCTATGAAAGAGGATGAACTAATTAAATTAATCGATGCTCTAAATCCAGAAAATGAAGCTGGAAGATTAAACCTTATTGTTAGAATGGGTAATGAAAAAATAGCAGACAATTTCCCTAATTTACTTAGAAAAGTAAAAAGTGAAGGTAAAAATGTATTATGGTCATCTGACCCAATGCATGGAAATACAATCAAGACGGACAATGGTTATAAAACAAGAGATTTTGAAGCTATTTTAGGAGAAGTAAAACAATTCTTCCAAATTCATAAAGCAGAGGGAACTTATGCAGGTGGTATTCACCTTGAAATGACAGGACAAAATGTAACAGAGTGTACAGGAAGTTCAAGTTCAGCAATTACAGCTGAAGGTCTAGCAAGTAGATATCATACTCAATGTGACCCAAGATTAAATGCTGACCAAGCATTAGAATTATCATTTATGATTGCTGAAACATTAAAAGAAGCGAGATCTTAATATTTTTATAAAGGAGAGTAAAAACTCTTCTTTATATTTTAATACTCTTTATCATATAATAATTTCAATTACTTTTCAAAAGGATATTGTATGTATAAAGAGATATTCAAAAGAGCACTAGATTTATTATTAGAGAAAAAAAATATTTTAATAAAAGCTCTACTTATTCCTTTTATAATCCTAACAATAATAGAAAACTATTATCCTTCTGATATGCAAATTGTTAATTTAAATATTAATAATGGTTTATCTCTTTTTTTAATTGTAATCTCTTTTTTAATTAGTGTTTTGGTCTCAATTACAGTTCATAGAATACTTTTATTACCTGAAAATCAAACACCAACTTTTGGAATTTTAACTTTATCAAAAAGAGAGTTTTCTTTTATATTAAAAGTAATTTATATGACAGTTTTTTTAATTGTATTTGCTCTTATATTATATGGAGTTCTATTATTATCAAAGCCAATTATTGAAGTATTATTCGGCTCTTTAGTATCAAATATTTTTGCCATTATAAGTGTAGTAGTTATTGCAGTTTCTGTATTAGTTCTATTTTCAAGAATGTCTTTAGCTTTTCCAACAATTGCAGTTGATAAGCCTATAGGCTTATATGATTCTTTAGCTTTAACAAAGAATCATAAGACTTTAGTTTTTTTTACCGTAATAGTAATACCTTTAGTTTTAGCTACCTTACTTGGTTTTGTTTATGGATTGGTAATTGAATTTTTAATGGCATTAATTTCACAAAAACTTTCTATGTTATACTCTTTATTAAATATTTTTATAACAGTTCTTGTAATAGCCTTTATATCTGTTACTTATGAATATCTAATTAATAATCAAGCTGAAAAAAAAGAAGAAAAAAAAGTTTAAATATATAAAGAGACTATAAAAAAGTCTCTTTATAAATCTCTTCATTGAAACCTATCATTACATCATCATTATATTCAATAACAGGTCTTTTTAAAAGCATAGGCTCTTTAATAAGCCACTCAAGTTTTCCCTTATCATCTAAGTTTAACTCTTTTAGTTGAAGCGTTCTATATTTAGTTCCCTTTGAGTTAAAAGCTATATCTATTCCAGCTTTTTCAACCCAAGTTGTGATTGATTCAGCTAAAGGAGCTTCTTTTCTTATGTCAGAAAATTCTACTTCAATATTATTATCTTTAAAAAACTTTAATGCATTTCTTACTGAATTACAAGTTTTTATTCCATAAACTTTTATCATATCTTAATTCCTATTTTACTCAATGATTTTTGGTACGATGAAATATCCATCTTCACTTTTTGGAGCATTATCTAAGATATGTTTTGATAGTTCTAAATCTTGTTTTGCTTCATCTTCTCTTAATGGAGTTCCACCTTCAACAGTATTGAAAGTAGCTTCAATATTTGAAACATCAATCTCATTTAAATTTTCAACAAAATTGATAATATCAGCTAGTTCTGATTTAAGACTTTCTTTTCTTGAATCTTCAATCTCTAAGCTTGATAACTTTGATAGTTTATCAATTAGTTTATCATCTACAGTCATAACTTTCCTTAGCTTGTAAAATTATTCGATTATACCTAAAAAACTGTTTTAAAAGCTTTAAAATATAAAAAATAATATTCATATAGATAAACACCAAAAATGTTACTTTTATGATACTATCTTTATGTAATATTAAGTTTTACTATGTGACAATTCAATTAACAAACTATATTAACTAGCCAAACTTATCGTGAGGTAAGGACGGAAAGCTACGGGTCTTGTTGTAAGTAAGATAGCCGGGTTGCAAATAATATTAGATTTAATATGTTGCAATTTCACTATCTGACATTAAATTAAACTTTTAAGTAAGGAGATTATTATGTTAGAGTTTTTAAAAAGAAGATTAAAAAGTGAAAAAGGTGCAATGGATAAAATTCTTGTAACTTTACTACTTGTTATCGTTGGTGTAGGTGCAGTAGTTGGATTAAATAGCTGGATTGGTACTGAAACTGAGACAGTTAAAACTTCGGCAACATCTAAAATTACAGAAGTTACAGGTGACGCTGCAGGTAACTAATTTTAGTGATAAGAGAAGAGATTCTCTTCTCTTTTGTATAAAAAGGCTTGAATTATGTTTACTATAGTCTTTTATATATTTTCCTCATTTCTTTCTTATTTAGACTGTAAAAAGTTTTTAATCCCAAATAATATTTTATTAGCAATGACTTTAATGCTATTAATATTTGGAACTTTAGAATCGAAAATATATATAAGCTCTATAGTTTTGAGTCTTTTAGTATTACTTTTTTTTATCATAGTATTACTTTTAAATAGAACTCAAATTCTAGGTGGTGGAGATATAAAGTATATGATGGTTATCGCTTTATATCTTGGCTTAAAGCCTTTTGCAGTCTTTTTGGTGATTACTGGTTTAGTACAAACAATGAGTTTAGTTTATAAACAACTATTTTTAAAAAGAAGAGTTGCTCCTATGGCACCAGCTATGTTTTGTTCTGTAATCATAGTTGATTTGATGATATATTTCAAAATATATCCCAATCTATTCTAAGGAATGAAAATGAAAAAAGCATTTATTGACCAAATCCTTTTAGGACTTTTTTTATTTGTTGCTTTAATTGGTTTAGGTGCAACTATAAGTGATAATATGCAAGCAAGGGATAAATATTATAATCTTAAAAAAATAACAGACAATGCAGTTTTAACTCTTGCAAAATATTATGTAAAAATTGAAGAAAATACTACTACAGCAGAAAATATCTATAATGAAATGCTTCTTGAAACAAAATTAGGAAGTGAAATAAAAGATAAAATTGTTTATAGCTGGGATTTTATTTCTGAGCCAAATACTGTAACGGCTACAATTAATAACTATCAAGAAGAGACTTTTTGGTTAAAGTTTTTAGATTTAGATTTTTTAACATTAAATGTTGAATCAAGGGCAACTATTACAAGTGTTGATTTGCCAACTCCTACAACTTCTTACTCTTCAGGCTTAGCTCCTTTTGCAATCAATGATAGAGTTTTTAATATTGGTGATGCAATTGAAATGAATTACTCTTTAACTGCAGATTGGCAGTTTTCTGATAAAGACACTTTTTATCCTGTTATTACAGATTGTGACTGTGATTGTTCTTTTGCTTTAAGTAATAAGTTTGATTTCTCTGATTTAGGTTTTGATGTTGATAGTTGTAATGCCTCTTTGCCTGGCTGTACAACAAGTGGACAAAGTGAATTTTCTCATTATAGTAATCTTTTAAATGATATATATCTCTCAAGCCAAAGTATTAATTTTGAAAATGGTAAAACAGAAACACCACTTTGTTTATTAGGAACTTATTTAGGAAATGATTACTCAACTTGGACAACTCAAATAAATCATCTTTCAGATGGAATTTTCGATATTATCGGACCTTCAGGTTCAAATTTACCTTTAGACATGGATATTATTACTTTAAATGATAGTGCCATAGCAAATGGAATAGTAAGAGTGAGAGTTACTGGTTATGATATTGTTGATAATGGTACACCTGCAAGTAGATATATTAGATTAATTACTGAAGTTGTTCCAGCAAAAACACCAGAGATTGAATTAGTTTATTAATAGGATATATTATGAATTTAAATGATTATCAAGAAAAAATTGAAGCTTCAAAGATAAAAAGATCATTAGATGAGCATATAAGTGAGCTGTTAGAGTTATTTGTTGATTTAGCTGACCTTAATTTTATATCTTTTTACAAATTTGATTATGAATACAATGTTTTTGATTATGAATATACAATAAATAATCATGGAGAAATAATTGAAAAACCTGAAAATACAAATAAAAAATATAAGATAAAAATCAAAAAAAATAGAGTTATCTATGGTTATATTTTATTAAATAAAAGAATTAAATCAAAAAAAGTTTTAAAAAGATTACTTAATAAAATTAGAAATCATTTTCATAAACAAAGACAAATAGAAAAGAGTTTATATGATGCAGACTCTTCATTTAATATCTATTTAGTTTATGAAGAAAATCTAAAAAACTTTTGTGAAAACCTAAAATCTGGGCTAAAAGTTCTTTTTAATACAGATGTAATTAGTACTAAAGAGATAACTTTATATTCAAAAGAGTTAAAAAGCAAAGATAAAAAACATATTATTATCTATCTTGTTGATGGACAAGAAAAAATAGTTCAAGATGAAGATATTATAAAAAATTTAAATGAGCTAATAATTGTAATTGGTCCTAATGACCATAGAATATCTATGTATTGCGGAAAATTAGGTATTGAAAATTATATTTCAATAAATGAATTTAAAGCAGAAAATATTAAAAATATTGTTTTAGATACAAGAAAACAACTTTTAACTAAAAATAGATATGGGAATAAAATTATAGGTTTAACAGGTATTTCAGGGGGAATAGGAACAACAACTATCTCTATGAATGCTTGTGATTTATTAGCTAAAAATATTCCCGATAAAAATATTTTATATATTGATTTAACTAATACAAAAGCGATTAGTAATCTATTTTTAGAAGAGAATCCTCTTCCTGAAAAAACAATAATTGACTTAATAAATAGTAGTGAGTTTAATATTGAAAGTAATTTAGATAATGGGCTTATTAAAAAACGAGAGAACTTTTATTGTATTACGGGAATACAAAAACATATTGATAAAGAGTATATAGAAAAAGATGTTTTTATAGAAAAACTTTTAGAATATATTTCAAGCTCTAGTGACTATTTTAATTTTATTGTAATTGATTTAGGAGAAGCAGATGCTTCAAATTTAAAATCAACACTTTATGATGTAGTTAATGATTTATGGATAGTTACAGAGATGTCTTTACCTCATATTTCAAAATTAAAAACTTTTTATTCTTTATTAAAAAGAGCAGGTTTAAAAGATAAAACCTCTTTTATAGTAAATAGATTTGATTCACAAAATGCAATCTCTATTTCAGATGCGACTTCTATTTTAAATATGAATGATGATGAGAAAAAACTTTTTAATGATATGAAAATACCAAATGATTATCAAGATTTAGGTCAATGTTGGAACTACTGTAAGTTAGCTACTGAGTATGCTAAAAATTCTTTATTTGTTAAAAAACTAGATTCAATTTTAGAGAATAAAGGTTTTTATAAAAAAGAGGAAAAATCAGAAACAAAAAACTCTTTATTTTCATTTTTTAAAAAGAGTGAATAATGAAAAATTTAAAAGATTTAATTGATGAACAAGAAGAAAAAGTAAGCTATGACAAAATAAAAGATATTGAAGAAGTTGTAGATTCTGTAGAGATTACAAAAACAAAAATCAACAATATCAAGAGAAATATAAAAAATGATGAGTTAGTTTTTCCAGAAATCTATACAAATAAAGATTTATATGATTTAGCCCAAAAAATCAATGATACTTTTATGATGAATCTAAAATCAGACCAAAAAATCACAAAAGATAATTTAGATGAAGTTCTACCTGAATTTATTCTTTCTTTTTCTGAAACTAGAACTTTAAAAAGAGAAATCTTAGATGATATAAAACAGATGATTACAAATAATATCATAGGCTATGGACATATCTCTACAATTTTTTCAATTGCAAGAGATGGCTTAAATGACGTAATTGTTAATACAAAAGATTACATAGATATTATTTATAATGGTAAGACTTTAGAGACCCCTTTTACTTTTAGAAGTGAAGAAGAACTTAGAAAAATTATTGACAAAATGCTTGCTGAAAACAATAGAAAAATTGATGAAGCTCATCCTATTATTTCAAGTAAATTAAATGATGGTTCAAGGGTTGAGGTTCAAATTCCTCCAATTGCTGCAAATGGGGGAAGTTGTGTAACTATTAGAAAATTTAATGAGATACCACTTTTACTTGAGATGTTAATTGATGGTGGGCAAATGGATTATAAGATGGCTTACTTTCTTGTGAAAGCAGCAAAAGGTAAGTGTAATATTATTGTATCTGGTGGTACTTCAAGTGGTAAAACAACATTTTTAAATGCAATGACAAGATTTGTAGATGAAAATGAGCAACTTATGGTTATTGAAGATACAAGAGAGATGCAACCTCAAATGCCTTGTCACTCAATTAGGCAATATGAAGCAAGAATGGCAAATGAAGAGGGAAAAGGTGCTATAACTTTAGACTTTTTATTAAGATCAGCTTTAAGGTCATCTCCAAGAAGAATTATTGTTGGGGAGTGTAGAGGACCAGAGATTGTTGTAATGCTAAATGCAATGAATACAGGACACCCTGGTTCGATGACTACAGTTCACGCAGATAATACAAAAGAGGCTTTAGTAAGAATTGAAAATATGTATTTAGAGGCTAGACCTAGTGCAAATATCAATTTTATTCGTACACAAATGGCTTCAGCAGTGGATTTAATCATTCAACTTGTGAGATTCCCTGATGGAACAAGAAAATTAATTGCCATCTCAGAAATAGAAAGAAGAATGGAAGATAATGGAGTTATTGCTTTAAATGATATTTTCAAATTTAAAAGAGACACTAGTGATTTAAAAAAGACAAAAGGAGATTTTGAAGTATTATCAACTCCAAGTAGAACAGTTGACCAGATGAATATGTTTGGGGTTGATATTGATAAAAGAGTTTTTGACCCTAATTTTGAAATGCCAAAACAGATGTTGATTGAAGCTTTAGAGAATGATTTACCTTCAGTTATGTGTGGTTGGAGAGATGAGTTTATTCATGCCTTTTTAGAAAAAGACCCTCAACTATTCCATAAGTGGCCACATTTTCAAAAGATAACAGGATATTAAGATGAATGAAGTAGTTCTATTTTTTATCATTACTATTCCAGTTTTACTAATAACTTTTTTAACATATTTATATTCATTTTATTTAAGATTAAATAATCAAAGAAAAATTATAAATATTTTAGTTAATACAAATAGTAAAATTCTTGATAAAAAAAGAGCTAATAATAAGGATAATCAAAAAGTTAATTGGCTTACAAAAAAACTTTATTATGCAGGTTTTACAGCTTCAGGAGCAGAATATATTTTTGTATTTATCTCTGTAGTTTTCTCTTTCTTACTTAGTTTTTTTGTCTTTTTTATAGTTCAATCAAAAATTGTTTTTATCTTTACTTTTATTGTGTTCTCTTTTTTACCTTATTTAGTTCTAGTGAAACTAATAAAAGTTAGAGAAGAGGAGTTTAACTTTAATCTAAAAGAGATAATCGACAAAGTAACAAGTATGATGAAAAGTGGTGTAGGTTTTGAACAAGCTTTGAAAAAATCAATTGTCACTTGTAAATCAGAATTTACAAGAAAAGTATTTAATATTTATATGAATGAAAAATCAGTAATTGGTGAAGATAAATGTTTTGAAAAAATGTTTAGATTAGTAGAGTCAAAAGAGCTTAGAATCTTTTATCTAACAATTTCTATTGGTAGAAAATCGGGAGGTAAATTTTCAAATACTTTAGAAAAACTAAGAAAAACTTTACATGACCAAGGGGAGATAAAACAGGAGATAACCTCTTCAACAAAAGAGATTAGAGTTGGTACTTATATGATTATTGGGCTTATCGTTTTTACTTATATTATGATGGATAATGCTTTAAACAATTCTTTAAGTGCACACTTTTT
Organism: Halarcobacter bivalviorum; assembly: GCF_003346815.1. Classification (NCBI taxonomy): domain Bacteria; kingdom Pseudomonadati; phylum Campylobacterota; class Epsilonproteobacteria; order Campylobacterales; family Arcobacteraceae; genus Halarcobacter; species Halarcobacter bivalviorum. Next base: position 2,362,631 of record NZ_CP031217.1, on the reverse strand, counting down.
TGGAAGTGATATTGGTAAAGTGCAGATGTTTTTTATTATAGCTTGGATTGCACTTGGACTTTTTATAAATAGTTTATTAACAAAGATAAAATGATGGATAAAACAGCTTTAATATTTATATTAGCACCACTGTTACTTGCAGTACTTATTATTTCAGTACTTTTAATTCTACAAAGAAGAAAACAACAAAAAAATATTATTCTTCTTTCTCAACTTGATAATAAAGCTATTATTGATGCTCAACATAAAAATAAGAGAGTTGATAATGATTTTAATTTAAAATTAATTCAAGCTGGAATTACTCAAAAAGAATATATGGAAGCAAAATTACTTTTCTCTTTAATTGGAATAATAATCCTTGGAGTTTTACCATTTTTTCTTCCTTTAATGTATGGAATAATCAGTGTTGTTGTTGGAGTTTTAGCAATTGTTTTTGGTGGAAAAATCTATATAAATATTGCAAAAGCAGAGAGAGTAGAAAAGATAGATAGAGATTTAGGTGTATTTTTAGATTTAGTAAATGTTATTTTAGAAGCTGGAGGAAGTTTAAAAAATGCCTTTTTTGAAGTTTCACGAAGGGCACAAGGAATAATTGATAATGAGTTATTAAAAGAGATATCAATTTTAGAGTATGAGATGACAAACTACTCTACAAAAGTAGCATATGAAAATCTAAAAAATAGAGTTGATAGTAAAGAGTTAGCAAAAATTATTGATTTTTTAATTTTAAGTGAAGAGACAGGAATTGGTGTAAAAAATATTTTTGCAATGCAATCAGATGAGATGAGACAAGAGAAATTTTACAAAATAAAAGGAAAGGTAAACACTTTAAATATGTATTTAATGCTTATTATTTTTCTTTTTGTTTTACCAGCTTTTGGAGCATTTATAGTTTTCCCTATTATGGGGGGAACATTAACTATTGGAATATAAAGGATACAACATGCAAGTAAATAGACAACTAATAGTAATTTTAATACTAGCCTCTTTGCTTCTTTCAGCTCTTGGAGCAGCTTTTTATTTTTATAAAAAAGGTGTTGAAGAGAAAAAAAGTGTAAATGAGTTAGTAACAGTATATATTGCTAAAGATAATATTGAAAAAGGAACTTTACTTCAAGTAAAACATCTTGCACAAACACAAATAGCAAGACAATTTATTTTAAATGAACCTTTATTAAAAAAAGAGATATTAGGAAAATATACAAAAGAGAATATTTATAAGCATGAAATCTTTTTAAAACAGAAGCTAACAACAAAAGTAGAGAAAGAAAAAGCAAAAGTTATACCTTTTGAAAAGAGTAGTTATAACATAAAGTTTGACCTTTTTGAAAACCCTAATTTTTCAATTAATCAAGGTGATTATATAAATATTATCTCAGTTTTACCAAAAGGTAAGATAGATAAAAAAGGTAAATATAGTGATTATGATGTTCAGTATGTTGCTAAAAATATTAAGATATTAGGCTTTTTAAGAAATGGTTTTAGGGAGTCTGAAACTATTACAAAACAAAAAGTTAAAAAGATTGTAAAAAAGCAAGAGATTGAAGAGTTAATTGATGTAAAAGCAGAAGAGCTAATCTTAGATGTGGATTTAAAAGTTCTTTTAAAACTTATCAAAGATTATAATAAAGGAAATCAACTTTGGATGGTAAAAACTAAATTTGCTCCTGAGATAAAAGCTTTTAAAGATGAAGATAAACAAGCAGTAAAAGAAAAAACAAATAAAACAAAAAGTTATAGGTATAAACTTTTTGTTCCAGAATTTAAAGAGTTAAAAACAAGTGCTGTAATCCAATATGCAAATGATGAAAAAGGTGAAAAATCAAAATCAAAAAGTGTAAATATCGCAGTAGATTATCGAAAACAATGTAGTGAGATAAAAGATAGATTTGTAGTTGGAAATGTAAGCTCTTTTAATATTAGAGAAAATTCAAATACAAAAGCAAAAGTAAAAAGAGTTTTATCAAAAAATACAATTATCCCTTTTATCAAAGAGGTTGAGGATTGGTATTTACTTTGTGATAATAATTATGTTCACAAAAATGTTGTAAAACAAGTGAATGCAAAATTTGTACAAGAGAAAGTTGGTCTTAAATGAGAACTTTTGAAGAAAATAAAAAACGAGCAGTAGTAGACCAAATACTATTATGGATAGTACTATTTATTGTATTTGTAGGTTTTTTATTTTTTGTAATTGATTATTCTAATGCAATTAAAGTTAAAGACAATGGAGATGCTTTAGCAGATTATGCAGCGAGAATGGTTGCTTTAGGAAAAACAAATAGTGAAGTTGTTGAGGGCTTAAATAATATTAAAGAGGATTATATTGCAACAATTTCAGAAGATGATTTAAATTGCGTAGAAGATGCAGCTTCTACAAATTATCAAGTAATTGTAAATATCTATGCAAGTTTAAATAATAGTTTTATTTCAGCAGGAAACAACAATGTACATTCACGAACAGTTGTTTTTAATGAAGCAAGTGAAGTTCAAAAAGAGTGTTCTTTAACACTAACTTTTAATTAGGAGTTTATTATGTCAAGTTTAATTAAATATTTTTTATCAGTTATCTTAGTAAGTTCAATTCTTTTTTCAAATGAACTGCTACAAAAAGAGTTGTATGACCAAAATCTTTCAATAGCAAAAGGTTCATTCAAGGTTTTTGAGTTTGAAAAAAGAATTCAAAGTATAAAAGTTAGTGATGAAACTTTTTTAGAAGTTGATTTTATAAATGACTATAATAGACCTCTTCAAGCAATTAAAGTCTTTACAAAAAAACTAGGTAATGGAAATATCTTAATCACTTTTGCAGATGCAAGTTCTTTACATATTGATATAAATATTACAGAAAATTTAAAAAGTATAGTTGAGGTTGCAAGACAGATAAGTCCTAACTTAGTTGTAAAACAGACTAATGGAAAGATAATCTTACAAGGGAAAACTCAAAATCAAAAAACAAAAGAGAAAATTCTTGATTTATTTTCAAAAGCAGGAGTTAGTCTAAAAGAGGATTTAGTAGATTTAGTAGAACTTGAAAATCCAGATAAGATGATTAGGGTAAAACTTTATGCTGTTGAGATTAACAATGATAAAGGTTTAGACTTAAAAAATAATTGGTTTGTTTCAAGTAAAAACTATATGAAAGTAGAAACTGATGCTGGAAAATATTATAATGAACCTTTAGATGCTTATGGAGCAGGTTATAAAACACAATCATATAAAGAAGTAACTGATGTAAATGGAAACACTTATATTGTTCCTGAATCATGGTCAACAATCAGCTCAAAAGATAGAAGTCTTGCAAATAATCAAAGAAATGTATTAGTAAATGATGCCATTGATAATTTAATGAAAGAAGCAGTATCATTAACTGGTGGATTAACAGGTGCTGCAAACTATTTAGGTAAATATTTTAATGTAGGACTTACTTTAAACTATCTATCTACAAAAGGGGTTGCACAAGTTTTAGATGAAACAACTTTATTAACTTTAGAGAATAAAGAAGCTTCATTTTTAGCTGGAGGAACTTTAAATATTAAGACCCAAACAACAACAGCAGAAGGTCTACCAACAACAGCATTAAAAGAGATTAAGTATGGTTTACAACTTGATATAAATGCTCAAAATATTGTAGATGATAATTTTATTAATTTGAATATAGTTACAAAATCTAGTAATGCAGATTTTGCAAATACAGTTGATGGAATACCAAATATTACAGAGAAATCAATTGTAACTAATGTAGTTGTTGAAAATAGATCAACAATTGTTTTAGGTGGTTTAATTAATAGAACAAGTGCTGATGATATTGAGAAAATACCCTTACTTGGAGATATTCCTATCTTAGGATTTTTATTTACAAGTAAATCTTTTAAAGAGGGTAAAAGTGAATTAGTATTTTTTATTACTCCTGAGATTGTAGACCCAAGGTCAAATAATCAAGGAGATGAATTTAAAGATAAAACTTCATTTACTGAAATCATTGACAAAAAATTTGATGCAGAAGTAGATGAAATTAAAAAAGAAAAAGGGATAAAAGAAGATGAAAAATCAAAAGATGAAAAGAGCAGCAATTGATAAAACTCTAGTTGTTTTAATTGTTTTAGTATTGATTTTTTCTTATATTGTAATTAAAAACTTTATCGCATAAAGAGGAATTATTTTCCTCTTTTTGCATAAAACTCTTTTTTAAACTCTACCCAGTTATCAGCTAAAATAGCCTCTCTTGCTTTTGTCATAAGATTTAAATAGTATCTAATATTGTGCATTGATGCAAGTCTAAAGTAGGTAATCTCATTTGCTTTGAAAAGATGATTTAAATATGCTTTTGTAAAGTTTTGACAAGTATAACAATCACACTCTTCATCCACTGGTGAAGCATCTTCTTTATACATAGCTTTTTTAATATTTACTCTTCCAATACTTGTAAAAAGTGTTCCATTTCTAGCATTTCTTGTTGGCATAACACAATCGAACATATCAACACCTCTTTCGATGTTTTCAATTAAATCCTCTGGTGTTCCAACTCCCATTAGGTATCTTGGTTTATCAAGTGGCATAAAATCAGTTGTCCATTCAACTGTATCATACATATCTTGATTTGGTTCTCCAACAGATAAACCTCCAATAGCAAAACCATCAAAGTCAGTTAAAGCACAAAGTTGTTGGGCACTCATTTTTCTAAACTCTTTATCTGTTCCACCTTGGATAATTGCAAAGATATTTTGCTCTACTCCAATACCTTTTGCTTGTTGCTCTTTATGATAAGTAATAGCTTCTTGTGCCCATTTAGTAGTTCTTTCAATAGACTTTTTAATTCTCTCTTTTGTATTAGGTAAAGCTACAAGGTCATCTAAAATCATCATAATATCACTTCCTAAATCATATTGTGTATCAAGCACACTTTGAGGAGTGAAATAGTGTTTACTTCCATCTATATGAGATTTAAACATAATCCCATTTTCATCAGGTTTTGAGTTATCACTTAAAGAGAAAGCTTGGAAACCTCCTGAGTCTGTTAAAAATGAGTTTGGAAACTTTGAAAATCCATGAAGTCCACCAAATTTTTTTACTAATTTACTTCCTGGTCTTAAATATAAATGGTAAGTGTTTCCTAAGATGATTTTTGCACCCATAGATAGCAGGTCATTTGCATCAAGAGCTTTTACAGTTGCTTGTGTTCCAACAGGCATAAAAACAGGAGTTTTTATCTCACTGTGTGCTGTCTTAATTGTACATGCTCTTGCTTTATGATGTGAAGTTGCATCAATTTTAAATTCCATAAAAAATATTCCTTTTGTTATTAAAAATATGATTATATCTAAACAAAAGTAAATGATTAGAGATAAAAAGATATAATCTTGCCATGAAAAAGATATTAATTATTCTTGATGGAATTGTTGCTAAGAAATTAATGCGTAGAATTGTTGAGTCTAATACGACTGAAAACAATTATGATGTAGTTTATATGAATGATGCAATTGTTCCAGATCAAAAACCATCAAATTTTACATTTTATAAATTTGATCCAACATCTGAATCTAAGTTAGCAATGGTACTTGACAAAGATATTCACGTACAAGCCTTAATTGCACTTAATTCAAAAGATGAAATGTTAAATGTTATTAAAAATATTAAAGCTAGAAAAAATACTTTACATATCTCTATTTTAGATTATTGGGGGATTGAAATAGAGGATCCGTATATTAATATTTATAAAGGGATTGAAGTATTAGCAAATGGTATGGTTGAAAGACTTCCGAATATTCCTGTAATGGCACAAAATATTGGATTAAAGCAGGGTGAGATTATGGAGATTAAGATTCCATTTGGAAGCTCATATGCTTATAGATATATTGGCTCAATTGAACAAAATGAGTGGAAGATATTTGGTCTTTATAGAGGGGAAAGATTAATAAATATTAAACCTTCTTTGATTTTAAAACCAAATGATACAATTCTTGTAATTGGTAAACCAACAGTTTTAATGCAAGTTTATAATGCAATAGGAAAATCACAAGGACAGTTTCCTATGCCATTTGGACATCATCTTTATTTTTATTTAGATATGTACATCCAAACAAAACAAAGAATTATGGATGTGGTAAAAGAGGTTAAATATCTAAATCAAATGTTTAAAAATACTAAGATGATTATTAGAATTACACGACCTACAACAGTTGGTATTTTAGACTATATTAAAGAGAGTTTTAAAGATGATGACTCTGTTTTAATTAGAATAGATTATCACTATATTGATATGCGAAGACATTTAAAAAATGATATGAAAAAATATGATATTGGTATGGTGATTCTTACAAATGAGATGTTTAGAGTTAAAGAGTATGCAAGGGAGATAAAAACTCTAAAAGTACCAATTTTTAAATTAGGTGAAGAGCTAACTGGAAGTATCAAAAAAACAACAGTTATCGTAAATGATATAAATTCATATGAACAGATTTCTCCTGTTATTTTTGATGTGGCAAGTCAATTAAAAACAAAAACAAAGATTTTTGATATGGACCCAATAGGGGAAGAGACTGATAAAACAACTCTTTTAAACCATTTTGAAAATTTAGCAAAAATATTTAATCAAAAAGTAGAAATAATCTCAAATGACGAGAATCCTATTAGAGAGTTAAAAAAACAGAGTAATACTCTACAAATTTTACCTCTAAAAGATGAGATGTTTAAACAGAGATTCTCTTGGAAGTTTTTATATACAAACCCAGATTTGATCTCATTTGATATGAAAAAATATAGCCAGTTATTAATCCCAGTTATTGAAGAGTAAGGAAAAAAATGAAATTTGAACAATACCCTTTTGAAAAGTTAACAGAACTTTTAAAAGATATTACACCAAATGAAAACTATGAGTTATCAGCTTTAACAATAGGTGAACCAAAATTTGAAACACCTCAGTTTATTCAAGATGAATTAAAAAATACAACATCACTTTTACAAAAATATCCAGCAAGTGCAGGTTTACCAGAACTTAAAGAGGCAATGCTCTCTTTTGTAAAAAACAGATTTAATGTAGAACTTGAAATGAGTGAAATAATACCTACTTTTGGTACAAGAGAGGTACTTTTTAATTTTCCTCAATTTGCATTATTTGATAAAAAAAATCCAGTAATTGCTTTTACAAACCCTTTTTACCAAATTTATGAAGGTGCCGCAATAGCAAGTAGGGCAGAGGTTATTCATATTGATTTATTAAAAGAGAATAATTTCAAAGCAGAACTTAGTGATGAAGAGCTAAAAAGATGTGATTTAGTTATTTTAAATTATCCAAATAATCCTACATCAGCAGAGATGACAAAAGAAGAGTTAGGTCTTTGGGTTAAAAAGGCTTTAGAGTTTGATTTTATTTTAGTAAATGATGAGTGTTATTCAGAAATCTATTTTGATGAGAATAATAAACCAGTATCTTTACTTGAAGCAAGTATTGAAGTGGGAAATAGCTCTTTTAAAAATGTACTTGTAATGAACTCTATCTCAAAAAGAAGTTCGGCTCCAGGTCTAAGATCTGGTTTTATTGCAGGGGATAAAAATATTTTAGAAGAGTATATGCAATATAGAACTTATGTAGGTTGTGCTTCTCCTGTTCCCTTACAAAAAGCAGCCGCAGTTGCTTGGAATGAAACATCTCATGTAGATGAATTTAGAAAAATTTATAAAAGAAATTTTGAACTTGCATATGAGATTTTAGGAGTAAAAGCTCCTCAAGCTACTTTTTATATCTGGCTTGAAGTAGAAGATGAGCTAGAGTTTACTAGAAATCTTTATAGAGAAAAAAATATAAAAGTTTTACCAGGAAGTTTCTTAGGAAGAAATGGAATCGGTAAAGGATATGTAAGAATTGCACTTGTAGAAAATGAAAAGAAAACTGAAGAAGTATTAAAAAGATTAAAGGATTTTATTGATGGATAAAGAAGAGTTACAAGAGGCTAGGACTAATCCAGAGTTCTTAGACTATTTAGAAAAAACTAGAATCAATGCAATTGCAGCAAGAGATATTTCAGCATTATATGAAGTATTAGATTCTATGTTGATTTTAGATTTAGATGAAGAAAAGATTAACTCTGTTTATCAAACAATTTTAGAAACATCATTTGAGAAAGTAGAAATTATTGTTAATAATAATCAAAAACTAACTTTAGATGATGACCATATGTATTATATAAGAGCTCTTTATGAGCATGGAATTGAGAAGTGGAGTTATGATAACTTTGATGGAGCAAAGGATTTACTATTTGTTCTTTCAAATATTGTTGAAGATGAAATTTTAGTTGATTCTTTACAAGTTCATATTATTGCCCTTGCAAATAAAACTAAACTTGATGATTTCTATGAAAATGAAGTAGATTTAAACTCTTGTAATAGTGAAGAAAAATATGGATACTTTATCACTTCATTTAATAAAGAAGTAAAGAGTTATTTAGAAGAGAATAAAACTTTACTAAAAGAAGAGTATGAAAATTTAAAACATCTACTGGAAAATTAATGAAAGTACATTTTATAGGTATTGGTGGAATAGGTCTTTCTGCCTTAGCAAGATTTTTAAAAAATGATGGTTATGAAGTTTGTGGTTCAGATATAAAAAGTTCACCAATTACTAAAGCTTTAGAAGAAGAGGGGATTAAAGTTTCATGCCCTCAAGATGCAAAAAATATTAGTGATGATTTAGATATTGTAATCTATTCTGCTGCTGTTACAGATGAAAATCCTGAGTTAATAGAAGCAAGATTAAAACAGATTAGAACTATTTCAAGAAAAGAAGCTTTACCTATTATTTTAGGAGATAAGAAAAACTATTGTGTTGCAGGAGCTCATGGTAAATCAACTACAACAGCAATCTTAGCTTCAATCTTAGAAAGTTCAGCTTTAATTGGAGCTATCTCAAAGGATTTTGGTTCTAACTTTAGATATGTAAATGATTTAGTATCTTTTGAAGCTGATGAATCTGACGCAAGCTTTTTACTTTCAAATCCTTATTGTTCAATTGTTACAAATGCTGAACCAGAACATATGGAATACTATCAATATGATTATGAAAAGTTTTTTGAAGCCTATAAAAAGTTTATTAATTTAGCTGCTAAAAGAGTCTTAAATGCAGAAGATGAGTATATTAAAAAACTTGAAATAGAAGAGGCAACTTATCTTTATCCAAGTGTAGATATTAAAAACTTATCATATCTTCTAAAAGATGGAGAACCACATACTAGATTTGAGTTAAAAGATTTTGGTTCTTTTGAAGTTTGGGGGTTTGGATACCATATTGCAATAGATGCTTCTTTAGCAATTTTAGCTGCTTTAAATGAGATAGATATTGAACAAATTAGAAAAAATATTTCTAACTATAAGGGAATAAAAAAGAGATTTGATATTGTTCAAAAAAATGATAAGCTTGTGGTAGTAGATGATTATGCACACCATCCAACAGAAATTGAAGCTACAATGAAATCTGTTGAGGTTTATGATAACTTAACAAATATTGATAAAAGAATAGTTATTTGGCAACCACACAAATATAGTAGAACACATGATAACTTAGAAGGTTTTAAAAGGTGTTTTAGAAGATGTGATGAACTTGTAATTTTACCTATCTGGACAATTCCTGGAGAGCAAAAATTAGAGATTGATTTTGAAAAAGAGTTTGCTTTATATAATCCTATTTTTGCAGATAAAATAAGAACAAGTGATGGAAAAGTAGAACTTATTAAAGATGAAAAAGTTATTCACGAATATAGTGATGGAATAGTTCTTGGTGTTGGTGCAGGAGATATAACTTATCAATTAAGACACAATTAATAACCTTAAAAAGATAATAATTTAATTTTCTGTAAAGTTTTTAATAATAAAATAGAATTATTATCTTTGAAGTTAAGGTATTAAAATGAAAATATTAGTTAAAAAATTTATGAAAAATGAGTCAACCTCTGGACTTATTTTAATTTTCGTTACAATAATTGCTTTAGCTCTAAGAAATTCTGATTTCTCAGGATTTTATACCACATTCTTACATACACAAATTACTTTTAAAATAGGTGCAATCTTAGATATTGATAAACCTTTAATTCTTTGGATAAATGATGGATTAATGGCAATTTTCTTTTTACTTATAGGTTTAGAAATAAAAAGAGAACTTCTTGCTGGACACCTCTCTTCAGCTTCCAAAGTAGCCTTGCCTGCAATTGCTGCTTTAGGAGGAATGGTTGTTCCTGCAATTATCTTTTTAATCTTTAATTATGGAGATGATTTTGCCCTAAGAGGTTGGGCAATTCCAACAGCTACTGATATTGCCTTTGCTCTTGGTATTTTATCTCTTTTAGGAAAAAGAATCCCAACAACTTTAAAAATATTTTTAATGGCACTTGCTATTTTTGATGACTTAGGTGCTATTTTAATTATTGCAGTTTTTTATACCGCTGACTTATCTTTTCATGCAATCTCAATGGCAGTTATCTGTATCTTATTTTTAATTATATTAAATAGATTTCATGTAACAAGATTAGGCTTTTATTGGATAACAGGTGCTGTTCTTTGGATTTTTGTTTTAAAGTCAGGAGTCCATGCTACCTTAGCTGGAATAATTGTTGCTTTTACTATTCCTTTAAATGCAGTAAATGAAAAACGAAAAAGAGTCTCTCCTGCTAAATCCTTAGAACATCATATTCATTATTGGGTTGCATTTTATATTTTACCTCTTTTTGCTTTTGTAAATGCAGGAGTAGATTTAAGTGGAATCTCTTTTGAAAAAATAACTACAGGGGTATCTTTAGGGATTATTTTAGGTTTATTTGTAGGAAAACAAGTGGGAGTATTTCTATTTACTTATTTAGCAGTAAAATATAAATTAGCAAAATTACCTAAATGTGCTACTTGGTCTCAAATATATGGAGTATCCATCTTGACAGGAGTAGGTTTTACAATGAGTCTGTTTATTAACTCATTAGCTTATAATGAATCAGATATCTTTTATCATACAGATAAATTAGGAATTTTAATAGGTTCTTTTTTATCTGGAATCTTAGGTTATTTGGTTCTTCGTTTTACAAAATCAAAAAGAGTTTGTAATTTAGATTAGAAAAGGGGTTTAATAAATCCTCTTTCTATTTTAATTTTACCTTCCAATTCAAGTTCAAAAATTTTACTTGCATATTTACTTACCGCATCTTCATAAGTAGGAAAAGTTTTTAGGTATTTTTCAAAGGCATTATCATTTTGTTTCTCTTCTCCGAAACTGTTAAGAAATTTTTCAATTGAATGAATAGGAGTAATTAGACCTTCATCAAGTAGTTTTTGTGTTCCCTTACTCTCTTCTAATCTATGGGGTATAGTATAGACTTTTTTGCCCATTTTAAGTGCATAATTAATAGAGCTAAGAGTTCCACTATTTTCATCTGCATAAGTTACAATAAGAATCTCACTTAAAGCAACAACTAGTTCATTTCTTTCAATAAAAGTATATACCCTTGCTTTCTCACCTTTTTTATAAGAACTAAGCATTAAGCCATCTTTTTCAATCTCTTCAATAAGTTTTTTATTTATAGCAGGATATCTTATATCTAAACCATTTGCAACAACTGCAATACTATTTTTTGCTCCAGCAGCTTTATGGGCAATACTGTCAACGCCAATAGCAGCACCACTTACAATAGTCATATCTCTTTTACTAAGTCCACTTGCTAGAAGGTGAGTCATCTTTTGAGCATATAAATTAGGTTTTCTTGAGCCTACCATGGCTATTTTTCTTTTTTTTAGTAATTTTAAATTACCAATATAAAATAGTTCTTTTGGGTAGCTTTTCATTGAGTTCAGTTCATTAATTTTAAATTCAATTTTATTTATCATTATAAACCTTTTAAAAGATAATATAAAAAATAAACTTCATGAATAATAAAAAATGTTATAAATTTGGAAGTTGATTAATGTAGATTAGTTCTAAATCTTTAAGTAGTTTATATTTGTAAGTCATAAAATATAAATATCTATGATAATATATTACATCTAATATTATTTTTAATGTTTAAGATTATACAATATACTATTATTTCAAAATAGGATAAATAATGGAAATCAGTACTAAATATCAAACTTATACAAACTATCAAACTCAAAGTAATAATTCTACTTCTAAAACTCAATCAAATAACGACTTTTCAAGTGCTTTAGAAAACTTTGAGTCTTACAAAGCAGAAAAATCAACAAAAGCTGACTCAAAAGAAGAAGAGTATGATGAAAAATATCAACTTGGATTACAAAGATATAATGCTTTTCAAGATGGAGGGAATAAATGGTTTGAAAATTCAGTATTTGAAAAAGATCAAAATGCTAAAAATGAATTTATTAACTATCTATCTAACTTGTCAGTAGATGACTATATGTTTTTAAATGGAAATTTTATGAATTCTTTTGCTGATTTAGAACTTATTCCTGATGGAAAGGGAAATGCTATAACAAAAGAAGGCTCAGCTCAAAAAAACCCTGCAAAAGAATTTTCATCAATTGGAAGTGCCATAAACTATTTTAACGATGAAATTAACGAACTTATAGAAGGTGCAAGAAAATTTGGTGGAGATCGATCGTATATAATTGATCTTTTAACAAATGTTAAAAACTTCTTTAAAGACTACCAATCAAAAGAACAAGAGGATAACTATAAAACATTAGGAAGTAATAATCCACCTTTATTTTCAAAGGATTAAAAATGAATATAACAGAGACCCAACAAAGATATACAAGCTATCAAACTCAAAGTAATAATTCTACTTCTAAAACTCAATCAAATAACGACTTTTCAAGTGCTTTAGAAAACTTTGAGTCTTACAAAGCAGAAAAATCAACAAAAGCTGACTCAAAAGAAGAAGAGTATGATGAAAAATATCAACTTGGATTACTAAGATATAATGCTTTTCAAGATGGAGGGAATAAATGGTTTGAAAATTCAGTATTTGAAAAAGATCAAAATGCTAAAAATGAATTTATTAACTATCTATCTAATTTGCCAGTAGAGGACTATATGTTAATAAATGGAAAACTTCATTCATCTTTGGGAGCTAAATTAATGGAGGATGAAAATGGAAATATAGTATCTGGAAAATATGAAAAAAACCCTTCAAAAGAGTTTTTTTCAATAGAAAGTACAATTAATTATTTTGAAAATGAACTTAACGAACTTATAGAAGGTGCAAGAAAATTTGGAGGAGATTCATCATATATGACTAATCTTTTAACAGATGTTGTAAACTTCTTTAAAGACTACCAATCAAAAGAACAAGAGGATAACTATAAAACATTAGGAAATAATAATCCACCTTTATTTTCAAAGGATTAAAAATGAATATAACAGAGACTCAACAAAGATATACAAGCTATCAAACTCAAAGTAATAATTCTACTTCTAAAACTCAATCAAATAACGACTTTTCAAGTGCTTTAGAAAACTTTGAGTCTTACAAAGCAGAAAAATCAACAAAAGCTGACTCAAAAGAAGAAGAGTATGATGAAAAATATCAACTTGGATT